>NZ_CP087588.1:2370833-2725000 GCF_020985305.1 Croceicoccus sp. Ery15 | reverse complement strand
TGCCGTGGCGGTATCGTGAGAAGCGTAGGGAAACTTGCGTCATCATGATATCATCACAAGATCAATCAAAATTGATTATCTGGCTGAGATATCGTCCGCACCTATAGACGACACAGGCGTTATGCAGGCCTGTTGTTGATGGTGTGGATTCTCAAGCGTGAGGTAAGAGCATTTGGTGGATGCCTTGGCATGTACAGGCGATGAAGGACGTGGCACGCTGCGATAAGCGTCGGGGAGTTGTGAGCAAACTTTGATCCGGCGATTTCCGAATGGGGAAACCCACCTTCACCATTTCTCTCAGGTTACGGTTTACCGTGATTTGAGTGAGGTGGATAAGGTATCCCAAGCTGAATAAAATAGGCTTGGTGAAGCGAACCCGGGGAACTGAAACATCTCAGTACCTGGAGGAAAAGACATCAACCGAGATTCCGTTAGTAGTGGCGAGCGAACGCGGACCAGGCCAGTGCTTACATCTAAACTAGCAGAACACTTTGGAAAGAGTGGCCATAGCGGGTGACAGCCCCGTATGCGAAAATGAGGATGTGAGACTTGAGTAGGGCGGGACACGTGAAATCCTGTCTGAACATGGGGGGACCACCCTCCAAGCCTAAATACTCGTACATGACCGATAGCGAACTAGTACCGTGAGGGAAAGGTGAAAAGCACCCCGATTAGGGGAGTGAAACAGTACCTGAAACCGAATGCTTACAAGCAGTTGGAGCTCCATAGGGAGTGACAGCGTACCTCTTGCATAATGGGTCAGTGACTTAATGTACCATGCAAGCTTAAGCCGATAGGTGTAGGCGCAGCGAAAGCGAGTCTGAACAGGGCGACAGAGTATGGTGTATTAGACCCGAAACCCGGCGATCTATGCATGACCAGGTTGAAGGTGCGGTAACACGCACTGGAGGACCGAACCGGTGAATGTTGAAAAATTCTCGGATGAGTTGTGTTTAGGGGTGAAAGGCCAATCAAGCCGGGAAATAGCTGGTTCTCCGCGAAATCTATTGAGGTAGAGCGTCGGATGATTGCCGATGGGGGTAGAGCACTGGATGGGCTAGGGCGGCGCGAGCTGTACCAAACCTAACCAAACTCCGAATACCATCGAGTCTAGTCCGGCAGACAGACGGCGGGTGCTAAGGTCCGTCGTCAAAAGGGAAACAGCCCTAACCTACAGCTAAGGTCCCCAAGTCATCACTAAGTGGGAAAGCATGTGGGAATCCCAAAACAACCAGGAGGTTGGCTTAGAAGCAGCCATCCTTTAAAGAAAGCGTAACAGCTCACTGGTCTAAACAAGGGTTCCTGCGGCGAAGATGTAACGGGGCTAAAGTGATGCACCGAAGCTTAGGGTTCGTAGTTTACTACGAGCGGTAGCGGAGCGTTCCGTAAGCGAGTGAAGCGGGAGGGTAACCGACCGTGGACGTATCGGAAGTGCGAATGCTGACATGAGTAGCGACAAAGAGGGTGAGATGCCCTCTCGCCGAAAGACCAAGGGTTCCTGCGCAATGCTAATCAGCGCAGGGTGAGCCGGCCCCTAAGACGAGCCCGAAGGGGGTAGTCGATGGGAACCACGTTAATATTCGTGGGCCTGGAGATGTGTGACGGATTGCGGACGTTGTTCTTCCTTATCGGATTGGAAGGGCAGCCAAGTGGTCCCAGGAAATAGCCTCTCCGTATAGACCGTACCCGAAACCGACACAGGTGGTCAGGTAGAGTATACCAAGGCGCTTGAGAGAAGTATCCTGAAGGAACTCGGCAAATTGCCTCCGTACCTTCGGAAGAAGGAGGCCCTCTTTCTGCGCAAGCAGTAGGAGGGGGCACAGGCCAGGGGGTAGCGACTGTTTAGCAAAAACACAGGACTCTGCTAAGTCGGCTTCAAGACGACGTATAGGGTCTGACGCCTGCCCGGTGCTCGAAGGTTAAGAGGAGGAGTGCAAGCTCCGAATTGAAGCCCGAGTAAACGGCGGCCGTAACTATAACGGTCCTAAGGTAGCGAAATTCCTTGTCGGGTAAGTTCCGACCTGCACGAATGGCGTAACGACTTCCCCACTGTCTCCAGGATATGCTCAGCGAAATTGAATTCTCCGTGAAGATGCGGAGTACCCGCGGTTAGACGGAAAGACCCCGTGCACCTTTACTGCAGCTTCAGAGTGGCATTAGGAAAGAGTTGTGTAGCATAGGTGGGAGGCTTTGAAACGTTGGCGCCAGCTGACGTGGAGCCATAGGTGAAATACCACCCTGCTGTTTTCTGATGTCTAACCTCGCGCCGTTAGCCGGCGTAGGGACCCTCTGTGGCGGGTAGTTTGACTGGGGCGGTCGCCTCCTAAAGAGTAACGGAGGCGCGCGATGGTAGGCTCAGGCCGGTTGGAAACCGGCTGCAAGAGTGCAATGGCATAAGCCTGCCTGACTGCGAGACTGACGAGTCGAGCAGAGACGAAAGTCGGTCATAGTGATCCGGTGGTCCCTCGTGGAAGGGCCATCGCTCAACGGATAAAAGGTACGCCGGGGATAACAGGCTGATGATTCCCAAGAGCTCATATCGACGGAATCGTTTGGCACCTCGATGTCGGCTCATCACATCCTGGGGCTGGAGCAGGTCCCAAGGGTTTGGCTGTTCGCCAATTAAAGTGGTACGTGAGCTGGGTTCAGAACGTCGCGAGACAGTTTGGTCCCTATCTGCCGTGGGCGTCGATACTTGAAAGGAGTTGCCCCTAGTACGAGAGGACCGGGGTGAACATACCTCTGGTGTACCTGTCATCCTGCCAAGGGTGCCGCAGGGTAGCTATGTATGGACGGGATAACCGCTGAAAGCATCTAAGCGGGAAGCCTCCCTTAAGATTAGGTATCTTCGAACCGTCGTAGACCACGACGTTGATAGGCCGGGTGTGGAAGTGCGGTAACGCATGGAGCTAACCGGTCCTAATAGTTCTGTTCGCGCTTGAGAATTCCACATCATCAATGACAGTCCTGCCAGATCCTGGCATGTCCTTGATGAGGACGATCCTCATCCAGATATATCTTCACCCACCAGGGTGCGCATCGATTTAAAACCGCTGATACGCCGGCTTCATTGCTTGGTGACCATGGCGTCTGTGACCCACCCGATCCCATCTCGAACTCGGCCGTGAAACCAGACTGCGCCGATGGTACTAATGCCTAAGCATTGGAAGAGTAGGTCGTCGCCAGGCATTGCAGCCGACGTCATCAGCTAAAACCCATTCACAAACACCAAAAAGCCGCTGCCTGTACAACCGAGCGGCGGCTTTTTAGTCTCTACGCTGCAACCAGCAGCAATGGTGACGCGGGGTGGAGCAGTCCGGTAGCTCGTCAGGCTCATAACCTGAAGGTCGTTGGTTCAAATCCAACCCCCGCAACCAACACCATAAAACACCTCAAAACACCAACCTCATGCACCGGCGCCACCGTGGCCGCCAGGCTCACCACATGTGCCGGGTCGAGTTCGATCTCGGCTTCGAGAACGTCCTCTTCCCGATAGATCGCAATCCGCGAGATCAGCAACTGCACCACCGCTATGGCCACTGCGCTGCGTGGCGAGGAGGGTGGATTACGCCCCCGACGCGCCCTGCAGGGCGGCGATGGCGGGCATAATCGCGGTATTATCCTGTCCCAGCGTGCCGGATGCGTCGACGGTGGCGACTGCGACAACACCGCTTTGCGCGGCCGCGCTGGCTGCGATGTCACCGATCCGCACCGATCCGCCGGTGCCGCCCAGCGCGACTTCATTGGCGGCCAGCGTCGCTGCCCCGACGCCGATTGCGGTCGAACCGTCGAAGCCCACGACGGCGCGTGCGCCGATGGCCGTCGCCCCCACGCCCGATGCCGTCGCCAGCGCGCCCAGCCCCGTTCCGTTTGCGGCACTGGCTGCCGAACGCACGCCGATGGCGGCGGTCCCCATCTGGCTGGCGACCGCGCCATTGCCAAAGGCGCTGCCCCCCATGCCGGTCGCCTGCGAAAGCGGGCCGACGGCGGTGGCGTTCTGCCCGCTGGCAACGACCTGATGCCCCGCGCCAAGCGTGAACAGCCCCGATGCCTACGCCTGATAGCCGAATGCCTGCGCGCCGGTCCCGGTCGCGGCGGCATCGGTGCCCACGGCGCTGGCGTGCAAGCCGCTTGCCTCCGCAGCTGCACCAATGGCCAATGCAGCTTCGCCCGATGCCACGGCGGCGTTTCCGGTCGCCATGGCCCGATCGCCGTTCGCTTGCGCGCCGGTGCCGCATTCGGTGCTGTCACCGCCTGTGCCCGCATTGCATTCGGACGTCGGATCGGCCGCCGCCGGAATGGCAAGCACAGCAAGGGCGACTGCGGCACCGAATGCGGCGCAACGGGCCGAAATATGCATGGAATCTGACATGATCGGTTTCTTCAAATGTGCCGTGGGCGCAGCGAATTCGGCCGCCCCTTTGGCAAATGCGCGGCCCGTCGTTCCCGCGTGTATTCGCGCCCGAAACTTGGTATATCGGCCTGCGGGGCAACGTCCGCGCCTGTCGATTGCCGGGTCAGCGAGGCGGCGAAGTTAATGAACGAAAGCAGATCGTTTCCGGATGGTTTCGGGTTGGAGAGCGGATCAGCGCGCCCGCTGATCGACCGGCGCGATACGCATTACCTTGCCCGCCGCGCGGATTTCGTCCTTGGCAATGCAAGGGTCCGCCCGTCTGTCCGCACGATCGAGGGGCCGTCTGGCAGCTCCACTGCCGAACCGCGTGTGATGCAGGTTCTGGTCACTCTGGCCGATGCGGGCGGCAGCGTGGTCACGCGTGACGATCTGATCCACGATTGCTGGAAAGGGATGATCGTCGGGGACGATTCGATCAATCGCGCGATCAAGGAAGTGCGCCGCATCATCCGCACGACCGGCGCGGATTTCGAGGTTCAAACCATTCCGCGCATCGGTTTCAGGCTGGATGCCGGCAGCACGCCCGCCAAACAGGCCCGGCCCGTGGAAGCCGCGGTCGCGCCCGAACCGGCCGCCAGCACCCTGTCGCGCCGGACCGTCGTTACCGGCACGGCGGCAATTGCGGCGGCGGGGCTGGCCGTATGGGTGGCTGCACGACGATCCACCGGCACCGATGCGGTCACGCGGATGATGGAGGACAGCCGCATCGCGCTGCGAACGGGCGATGCGGCGCAGGAAAGGCGTGCCGTCGCGCTGCTGGAACAGGCGGTCGCCGCCGATCCCGAACGCGCCGATGCATGGGGCCTGCTGGCCCTGACGCGCGCACGGTTGAGCGAGCATGTCGCCGATGCCAGCGCCGGGCCGGTCGCGGCGATCAATGATGCGGCGGAACGGGCGCTTAAGCTCGATCCCGACAATGCCGACGCCAGCGCGGCGCTGGCCATCGCCATTCCCTATTACGGGGACTGGTATGCCGCAGAGCGCCGTTTCGACGCGGTGATCGCGCGCCATGCCGATGATATCTATGCCCGCGATGCACGTTCGTTCCTGTTGGGCGCGGTGGGCCGCATGCGCGAAAGCGCCGAATACAGGTTGGCCTTTACCGACCGCGCGCCGCTGGATGCCAATCTGCAATTCCGGCTGGTCTATGCGCTCTGGTTTCTGGACCGCATTGCCGAGGCAGACCGCGTGGCGGCGCGCGGGCTGGAAATGTGGCCCGCGCAACCGGGCTTATGGTTCGCGCGGCTGTGGCTGCTGTGCGGCACGGGGCGGATCGACCGCGCGCTGGCGCAGGTCGACGACAAAGCGGCGCGTCCGCCATTGCCTGCCCCGATGTTCATGGGCATCCGCGCGGCGCTGGTCGCGGCGCAATCGCACGATCCCGCCGCGATCGAGGCTGCCGCCACAGGCCTGATGGGCGGGGTCAGCCGGAATGTCGCGGGCGTGGTCAATGCGATGATGCTGCTGAACCTGATGGGTGCAACCGATCGGGCCTTCGCGCTAGCCGATGCCTATTACCTGGAACGCGGGCCCGTTATCGCCGCGATGCAGTGGCGGCCGGGACAGCCCGTGGTGCCCGACCAGCGCCGCCGCAAGACGAATATGCTGTTCACCCCCCTCGCGGCGCCCATGTGGCGCGATCCGCGCTTTATGCCGTTGACGCGCGACATGGGGCTGGCCGATTACTGGAACATCCGCGGTGTCCGGCCCGATTTTCTGGCCATGATCTAGGCACGGATGCGTTGGCCATGGCCGGTCAATTGCGTTGCAGCATGCCGACCGTGTAATCCATGACCCACCACTCCCATTCGGCATTATGGGCGGGGCTTTTCAGCGAATAGGCGATTGTTTTTGCATCGGACCCCACGAAAACGCCCGTAATCTCGCCATATTTGTCGAAGCCTTCGGGCGCATCGGGAATGGCGAAACGGGCTGTGAAACCGGTTTGTCCCGCTTCGATCCTTGCCGGTTCGATTTCATACTGGACGGGCAGGGTATAATACCAGCCGTCATTATATTCGACGGTAACGGTGCCGGTGATCTCTCCCTTGGCAAAGTCGAACTCCAGCCGGTTCGGACGGCCAAGCTGGCCGTTGGAATAGCTATAGGTTCCGCTGCGGGGAACGGCATCCGCCTTGGCCGCGATTGCGAACATGGCCTGCCCCAGAGTGGTGTGGCCGCCCTCTATCTGCTGATGCCAGTAGATCCTTCCGACAGGGGCGCCCTGCGCAATGCCGATCGAGACGTCCAGATCGCTTTCCGATCCGTCGGGACGGGCAACGCTAAAGGCATAGGGATTATTGCCCGGGAAGGTGTAATAAAGGACTCCGTCGGTCACCGAACCGGCAGTGGTGAGATAGCTGCCCTCGGCCATCGACCATGACAGGGCGAAGGCGTCTGCCGCCAGCGGGTCCGCTCTGGTCTGATAGACCGGGCCGTCTTCCGTCTCCACCGTCTCACCCGAATACATCCAGCCGATCAGCAAGAAATCCTGATCGCCGGTGAGGCCGAACGGCGCGTCGGGATAGATGGACGCGGTCGGGGCCGGTGTGGGTGCAGGGGTGGGAGAGGGCGCGGGGGCCTGAACCGGATCGCGCCCCGACGGGCCGTTATCGCTGCCCCCGCATCCGGCAAGGCAAACGGCAAGGGCGGACGGCATCGCGGCATATGCGGCGATGGCGCGGATATTTCGTGACATGGTCTGTCTCCTCCACCGGCTTTGTCCGGCGCAGGCATATTGCGCGCGGTCGGCCGAGCGCTGAATGATGGAGGGCGGATGATTGGCTGATGGTTTGCCGACCAATGGCAGAGTAAGGCGCACCGCCACGAAATCCCTGTTCTGCATAGGCCGGAATTGCAGTATCGTCCGCAAAACAGAATGTGCCTTGCGAGGTCACGATGACATATGGGCGAGTTGCTTTCGCGTTCTGTGTTGCCCTGCGGGCCGGAGCCGCCATCGCACAGCCCGTCGCGGCGGACGGGGGCGAACAGGCCGCCCCGCCGATAGAGATCGTCGTCACTGGCGAGCGCATCACCCGCAGCCTGCGCGAAACCCCGTCCAGCGTGGTCGTGATCGATGCTACGGCGATCGACGCCACAGGCGCTGCGCGGCTGGACGATCTGCTGGTGCTGATCCCCAATGTGCAATTGGGGTCGGGAGAGGAGGGGCCCGCCATTCGCGGGCAGGATTCGACCGGCGTGCTGCGCAATCTGTTCGCGTTTCTGGGCGGCACGCGCCCGCGGGTGACGTTGCAGCTTGACGGCAGGGCGGCCAGCTATGCCGAATTCGTGTCGGGTTCGGAACCGGCATGGGACATCGACCGGATCGAAGTGTTCCGCAGCCCGCAAACCACCACCAGCGGGCGCAATGCGATTGCCGGGGCCATCGTCGTCGCCTCGGCCCAGCCGGTGTGGGACTGGGAAGGGCGCGCGCGGCTGATCGCGGGCAGTTTCGATACGCGGCAGGTTTCCGCAACGGTGTCGGGTCCCGTCGTCGCGGACCGGCTGGCATTCCGGCTGGCGGGCGATTTGCGTTTCGCCACCGCGGCAAGCGACATGGCAGACGGCATTGCCGGTGCCGATATCGACCGCGACGATTATGGCATGCTGCGCGCAAAAATCCTGTTCCAGCCCGCGCAAACGGGGCTGCGGATCGACGGAACCTATGTTCACAATGCGTCGCAATCGCCCCAGTTCGAAGGGGTGGCGCGGCCATTTCCCGAACGCGAATTGCCCGTGCCGAACCGCATGATCGGCGTGATGAGGATCAACACCGATTCCATTACCGCCCGCGCCGAATATGATGCGGGGTCCGGCTGGCGCGCGATCGCGATCCTGTCGCATGGCGATGTGCTGGCGCGCCGGTTCGGCCTGCCGGGGCTGGGCAATATGCGTGCCCAAACGCGCGATTATTCGGCAGAGCTGAACCTGATCTGGCAGGCGAGCGACCGGCTGGACCTGCGTGCCGGATCGCACGGGCTGGCGACGCGGCAGGACCAGTTCATCGACATTACCGGACTGGGCATCGGCACGGGCGATTTCCGCGACCGGCAGGAAAGCCTTGGCCTGTTTGCCGAGGCGGACTGGCGGCCTTTGCCGCGCCTGTTGCTGACGGGCGGGCTGCGATACCAGACCGACCGGCAGCGCAGGGAAGGTGCGGCGGGGCCATTGGTGCTGGACTATGACGGCCGGTTCGATGCGTGGCTGCCCAAGCTGTCGCTTGCCTATGATATCGGCGCGGCCGTCACGGCGGGGGTGATGGTGCAGCGCGCCTATAACCCCGGCGGCACCAGCCTGAGCCTGTGGCAAAGGGCGCAGGACGATTTCGGGGCCGAGCGGCTGTGGAACTTCGAAACCTTTTTCCGCGCCTCGCTTGGCGGCGGGAAGGGCGCGATCACCGCGAATCTGTTCTACAACGATATCTCCGATGCCCAGCGCGAATTGCTCGTCCCCTTTGGCTTGCCGGATGGCGGCATCATCCTGTTGCCCGAATTCTCCAATGCCCCCGCTGCCGAATCCTATGGGCTGGAGGCAGGGGCCGAATGGCAGGCGGCGCGCGGGTTGAACCTGCGCGGCGGGCTGGGCTGGCTGGAAACGCGGATCGTCCGCACGCTAAGCCCGAACGATCCGATCCTTGGCCAATCGTTCGAGCGCGCGCCCCGGTTCAGCGCATCGGGCGCGGTGGACTGGCGCGCCGCCGATGCGATCCGCCTGTCGGCGCAGGCCCGCTATCACAGCGGCTATTTCAGCGGCGATGCCAACCTGCCGTCGCGCCGGATCAAGGCGGCGGCCTTCGTCGATGCGCGCGGTGAATACCGCACCGGCAGGACGGCCTTCTTCGTCTATGCCCGCAATCTGTTCGATAATTTCGCCATGACATATCTGTTCGACGCCGATTTCGGCACGGCGGCCGACCCGCGCGAGATCGGATTGGGGATCGAAATGCGGCTTTGAAGGGCAGACTTGTTCAGGCCCGCCCTCCTTCGCGGGAAACCGGATCAATCTTCGATAAAGGCCAGCAGATCGGCGTTCACGATGTCAGCATGGGTTTGGCACAGGCCATGGGGCAGTCCGGCATAGGTTTTAAGGGTGCCATGCTTTAACAGTTTAATCGACTTGAGTGCCGAATCGTGGATCGGCACGATCTGGTCATCCTCGCCATGAAGCACCAGAACCGGCACTTCGATCGATTTCAGGTCGGTGGTAAAATCGGTCGCGCTGAACGCCTCGATGCAGTCATATTGCGCCTTGGCACCGCCCATCATCCCTTGTCGCCACCAATTGTCGATCAGGCCCTGGCTGACTGTCGCGCCTTCGCGGTTAAAGCCATAAAACGGACCTGTGGGCACATCGATGTAAAATTGCGCGCGATTGTCGATCAGCGCCTGCCGGAAACCGTCGAACACTTCGCGGGGCAAGCCTTCGGGATTGGCGGGCGTTTGCAGCATGATCGGGGGCACCGCGCCAATCAGCACGGCTTTTGCCACCCGACCCGCATCGGCGCGGGCGACATATCGGGCAACCTCTCCGCCGCCGGTCGAATGGCCGATATGGACCGCCCCTTTCAGGTCAAGCGCTGCCACCAGCTCTGCGACATCGGCGGCATAGCTGTCCATCTCGTTACCCGCGTAAGTCTGGCTCGACCGGCCATGACCGCGCCGGTCATGAGCGATGACGCGATAGCCCTTGTTCAGGAAAAACATCATCTGGTTGTCCCAGTCGTCCGACGAAAGCGGCCAACCGTGATGAAACATGACAGGCGGAGCGGCCTTGTCGCCCCAATCCTTGTAATAGATCGAAGTGCCGTCTTTGGTGGTGATGCTGTTCATGGCCATTGTTCCTTTGAAATATCGGCCGAATGGCCGTGTAGAGGAAAACGATGACGGTGGACCCGGCGTGACATGCTGCGTGAAATCGACTGCGAGATGCGCCCGAATTGGGGGGCTGGCTGAATGGAATCGGCCGGGCCGGTCGATCATACGCCTGTCGTCCATACCCCGTCCATCGTCAGCTGCACGGGCGCAGCCGCATTCGCCACCGCGTTGAGGGGGTGCCGTCTGGACTCAGGAGCGGGCGGCACTATATACCGGTCAGTATGAAATGCCCTGAAGCCCAGACTCCTGAAACCCAGACCAAGGCACGCGGGCGCCCGCGGGAGTTCGATCCCGATTGCGCGCTGGGCGCGGCACTGACCGTGTTCTGGCAGCACGGGTACGAAGGCGCGTCCATGGCCCTGCTGACCGAGGCGATGGGCATTACCAAGCCCAGCCTCTATGCCTGTTTCGGCAACAAGGAAGCGCTCTTCAAACAGGCGCTTGACCTGTATGAGCGGGACAAGCTTGCCTATATCAACTGGGCGCTGGAGGCCGAGACGGCGCGCGGCGTTGCCGAACGGCTGCTGCGCGGTGCGGTCGAAACCCATTGCGGCGGGCAAGACCCGCATGGCTGCATGGGCGTGATCAGCATGATCGGCAGCAAGGCCGAGGATGCGTCGATCCGCGACCATGTCATCGAACGGCGCAAATCGTCGGAAGCGGCCATGATCGCGCGATTCGAACGAGCCAAGGCCGAGGGTGACCTGCCCCCGCATATCGAACCGGCGGTTTTGGTCCATTATATCTCCACCGTGATCGGCGGCATGCAGGTGAGGGCGCAGGCCGGTGCGACGCGCGAAGAACTCAATGCAATCATCGACATGATGCTGACCGTCTGGGCAGAGCCACAGCCCGCGTAATTCCCCTGCAATAAAAAAATTACCGGCCGGTACAGAAAGCCGGTTGACTTTCTGCTGCGCCGCAATATTTACCGCGCGGTACAGAAAGCTGCCGTTCAGCTTTCGTAGCGCCTTTGCAGGAGGCTTCGATGACAAGACCCGTTCCGACCGCCGTCATCTGCTGACGGTTCAGGGCCACGGCCATGTGCCGGGCCCGTCCTTTACATTCCGGCGACAGGCTGCGCCCGGCGCGTTTCGGGCGGCGGTTTTGTGCGCCCATTGCCCATTTCCTGCCCGAGGCCGCGCGCTTTCGGGATCGGAGACGCGCGTCCCCGTGCGGCGCGACAGGAGCCGAAGGCCATGTCCTTTTACGAACCGTTGAATACCGCCCATGCCGTTCCGGTCACAAGAACGGCTAGCGATACCGAACCCGACTATCAGGCCCCGCGCTCGGAAATGGCGGAACCGGTGTTGAACCGCCTTGAACGCCGCGTGATCGACATCGTGCGCAAGGACAGCCTCAAGACGTTGAAGCCGCGCAGGGAACGGGGGCGCCTGGCCCGCATCTTGCTTGGTCCCGAGCCTGTCTCGCCCAGCTTTGCCAATCCCCGTCTGGAGGCCATCCGCCACGTGGCCGTCTATGGCTGGCAGCAGGGCATTGCCCTTCCCGCACGCGCGCTGGGTGAGGCCCGCGCCGCCGGACTGACCCGCAGCGAGATCGACGCCATTCTCGACATCATCCGGCTGGACAATGCCGGCATCCGAAAGACCGCGCCATGAACATGCAGACCACGATCGACACCTTCTTCGTCCGCGAACAGGGTGAGGGCGAAACCACCCCCACTCGCAAACCGCGCCCGCGCACATGGGCGGCCGGCGGGCTGACTCTGGCCCTGATCGCAGGGCTGGGCTGGCATTTCCTGTCCGACAATCCGGCAGAGGCCATGGCTCCCGCCATGCCGCCCGTCGCCGCCGCGCAGCCCCTGGTGCGGGAAGTGACCGAATGGGACGATTATATCGGCCAGTTCGCGCCAAGCCAGATGGTCGAAGTGCGCCCGCGCGTATCGGGCGCGGTGACCGCGATCCATTTCCGCGACGGCGATTATGTGCGCAAGGGGCAGGTGCTCTTCACCGTCGACCCGCGCCCCTATCGCGCCGCGTTGGAAGAAGCCCGCGCCGATGTCGCCGCTGCCAGCAGCGCCCTGGCGCTGGCCCGATCCGACTACGACCGCGTAGCCGGATTGTCGGGTGACGAGGCAATGGCCGCAAGCGAAGTCGAACAGCTGCAAACCCGCGTCCGTTCGGCCAGCGCGGCGCTGAATGCCGCGCGCGCACGCGCCGACCGGCGCGCGCTCGATGTCGAATTCGCGACCGTGCGCGCTCCGATTTCGGGCCGCATTTCGGACCGGCGGGTCGATATCGGCAATCTGGTGTCGGGCGATAACGGAGCTGGCGCGACATTGCTGACCACGATCAACGCGCTCGATCCGATCTATTTCAACTTCGACGTTTCGGAATCGCTGTTCCTGAAAGCGCAGCGCAATTTGGCGGAAACCGGCGATGCACGGGTTCAGGTGCGCCTGCAGGACGAGGCGGATTACCGCTGGGACGGCACGCTGGACTTTACCGACAACGGGCTGGATCCGCATTCGGGCACGATCCGGGTGCGCGCGGTATTGCGCAATCCCGACGGTTTCCTGCGCCCCGGCATGTTCGGCAATATGCGACTGGCCGATGGCGGCAAGGTAAAGGCATTGCTGGTGCCCGACGATGCCGTGCAATCGGATCAGGCGCGCAAGATCGTGCTGACGGTCGATAGCCGTGGCACGATTGTTGCCAAGCCCGTCGAACTTGGCCCCATGGTGCAGGGGCTGCGCGTGATCCGCGCCGGTCTTTCGCCCGACGACCGCGTCGTCATATCGAATTACCAGATGGCGGTGACCGGCGCGAAGGTCGATACCAAGCGCGGGCAGATCGCGTTCCCGCAGGCCGCTGCCACCACCCAAGCCCAACCCGCTGGCCCCGTCGCGTCGCAGGCAACGCTGGCCAACTGAACCGATCTGGTCTGGCGCGCGCCCAAGCCGCGCCGGACCGAAATGGATATCGCCCCATGCGCTTTTCACGCTTTTTCATCGACCGCCCGATCTTTGCGGGCGTGATCGCGGTGCTGATCACCGTCGTCGGCCTGCTCGCCTATCTCGGCCTGCCGGTCACCCAATATCCCGATGTCGTACCGCCGACCGTAACCGTGACCGCCCAATATCCGGGCGCGTCGGCGGAAACCGTGGCCGACACCGTCGCCGCTCCGATCGAGCAGGAGATCAATGGCGTCGACGACATGCTGTATATGGATTCGCAGTCCACCGGCGACGGCAAGGTCACGATTACGGTGACATTCGCCATCGGCACCGACCTCGATGCCGCGCAAGTGCTGGTGCAGAACCGCGTGGCGATTGCCGAACCGCGCCTGCCGGAATCGGTGCGCGCGATGGGCGTGGTCACCAAAAAGAGCAGCCCCGACTTTCTGATGGTCGTCAATCTGCAATCGCCCGACGGAACCTATGACCGGTCCTATCTGTCGAACTATGCGCTGACGCAGGTAAAGGACCGTCTGGCACGGCAGGACGGTGTGGGCGATGTGCAGCTTTTCGGCGCGCGCGATTACGGCATGCGGATCTGGATCGATCCGGGCAAGGCCGCCGCGCGCGACCTGACCGCCGACGAAATCGTATCGGCCCTGCGTGCGCAAAACGTGCAGGTGTCGGCCGGCGCATTGGGCCAGCCACCCTATGACCGGGCCGCCCCGCAAGCGGGCGCCTATCAGGTGGGGGTCGAGCTTCAGGGCCGCCTGTCCACGCCGGAGGAATTCGGCAATGTGATCGTCCGCACCGATGCCGATGGCGGACAGGTGCGCGTGCGCGATGTCGCCCGAATCGAACTGGGCGCGCAGGATTACACGCTCAACACCTATCTGTCAGGCAAGCCGACCGTGGTGATCGCGGTGCTGCAACGTCCCGGTTCCAACGCGCTGGACGCGGCAAAGGCGGTGCGCGCGGAAATGGACGATCTGCAGGCCAGCTTTCCCGAAGGTCTGGAATATTCGGTGATCTATAACCCCACCGAATTCATCGGCCAGTCCATCGAAGCAGTATACGACACGCTGTTCGAGGCCGTGATCCTCGTCGTCCTAGTCATCCTTGTCTTTCTGCAGAACTGGCGCGCGGCGGTGATTCCGATCGTCGCCATTCCCGTGTCGCTGGTCGGGACGGCGGTGATGCTGGCGGCTTTGGGCTATTCGCTCAATAATCTGTCGCTCTTCGGGCTGGTGCTCGCCATCGGGATCGTGGTCGACGATGCGATCGTGGTGGTCGAAAACGTCGAACGCTATATCGAGGAAGGCCTGAAACCGCTGGACGCCGCGCGCCGTTCGATGGACGAGGTTTCGGGCGCGCTGATCGCCATCGTGCTGGTGCTGTGCGCCGTGTTCGTGCCGACCGTGTTCATCGACGGCATCTCGGGCCAGTTCTACAAGCAGTTCGCAGTGACGATCGCGACCGCGACGGTCATCTCGCTGATCGTATCGCTGACCCTGTCGCCCGCGCTGGCCGCGGTGCTTCTGCGCGAGCGGGAGCGCGTGGGCAGCGATGCGCCGCGCTGGAACCGCATGCTGGAACAGGCGGGCGACCGCTTTAACCGCGGGTTCGAGCGGATGAGCCATGCCTATGCAAGGCTGACCTTTACGCTGGTCAAACGCCCGCTGCGCATGATGGCAGGCTATGCCGCGCTGATCGTGGCGACCGTGGGACTGTTCTGGTCCACCCCTGCCGGTTTCATCCCGCAGCAGGATCAGGGCTATTTCATGGCCGCGATCTTCCTGCCGCCCGGATCGTCGCTGGCACGCACGGACGAGGCGACGCGCGAGGTGGCGCAGCGCATCCTGCCGACAAAGGGGATCAAGGGCGCGGTGATGTTCGCCGGTTTCAACGGCCCGTCGCGCACCGCATCCCCCGATTCCGCCGCGATCTACTTCCCCTATGAAAGTTTCGAGGACCGCGCAGAGATGGGCGTGACCGAAGCCGACATCATGGCCAGCGCGCAGGAAGCGATGGCCGGGTTCGACAAGGGCACCGTCATCCTTGTCCCGCCGCCCACCATCAACGGCATCGTGCCGCCCGGCGGCTATCGCATGATCGTCGAGGACAAGGAGGGTCGCGGCTATGCCGAGCTGGCCAAGGCGACCCAGCAACTGGTGGCGCAGGCCAACCGGCAACCCGAATTGCAGCAGGTCTATACGCTGTTCAACATGGCCAGCCCGCGCGTCCATGCCGATATTGACCGGCGCAAGGCGGATATGCTGGGCGTGGCGCCCGAACGGGTGTTCGCGACGCTGCAGACCTATCTGGGATCGACCTTCATCAACGATTTCAACCTGCTGGGCCGCACCTATCGCGTGACGGCACAGGCCGATGCGCAATTCCGCGGATCGACGGCGGATATCGCCAATCTGAAAACGCGGTCGGATTCGGGTGCCATGGTGCCGATCGGTTCGGTCGCCACGTTTCAGGATGTGACCGGCCCCTATCGCGTCACGCGCTATAATCTGCAGCGCGCGATAGAGGTGGATGGCAGCGTCGCACCGGGTTTCTCGACCGGCCAGGCGCTGAGCACGATGGAGCGGATCGCGGATGAAACGCTGCCAGCCGGTTACGATACCGAATGGACGGGCATCGCGTATCAGCAGTCCATGGCGGGCAATACGGCGGGTGTCGTGTTCGGCATGGCGGTGCTGTTCGTGTTCCTTGTGCTGGCCGCGCAATATGAAAGCCTGACCTTGCCGCTGGCGATCATCCTGATCGTGCCCATGTGCCTGTTCGCGGCCATGCTGGGCGTGAACCTGCGGGGCATGGATAATAACATCCTGACGCAGATCGGTCTGGTGGTGCTGATCGCTCTGGCGGCGAAGAATGCGATCCTTGTGGTCGAATTCGCCAGACAGGCCGAGGACGAGCGCGGTTTGTCCATCGTGGATGCGGCGGTCTATGCCGCCCGCACCCGCCTTCGCCCGATCCTGATGACGTCGCTGGCCTTTATCCTTGGCACCGTGCCGCTGGTGATCGCCAGCGGGGCAGGCGCGGAACTGCGGCAGGCGCTGGGCACGGCGGTGTTCTTCGGCATGACCGGCGTTACCGTTTTCGGCCTGCTGTTCACCCCGACCTTCTATGTGGTGTGCCGCACGCTGGCCGAACGTTTGCGCCGCCGCAAGGACGGACCCGCCCGCGACGCGCAGGGCCCCGATCCCGTCCTGCTTCCCGCCGAATGAAAGGAGATGTGACGATGCGTTTCAGATCGAAACCGTTGGCGGCGTTGCTGGCCGCCACCGCGCTGACCGCCTGCACCGTCGGGCCGGACCATGTGTCCCCCGCCGTGCCCCCCGCGGCCCAGGCCGGTTTTATCGGCGCAAAGGGCGACCGGATCAGCGATGCCGCGCCGGTGGCGAACTGGTGGCAGCTGTATGACGATCCGGTGCTGGATGGGCTGGTCGCCGACGGGCTGGCCGCCAATACCGATGTGCGCGTGGCCATCGCGCGGATCGAACGCGCGCGGGCATCGCTGCGCGGGTCGCGGGCAGAGGCCTTGCCGCAGACCGGCGTGAACGCGTCGGGCAGCTATGGCCGGGTGTCCGAAGGTGAGGTGTTGCCCGGCATGGACCGCGAAGGGCGCCGTGTCGCGGGTGAATTCGCGGTCGGCTATGAAGTCGATCTGTTCGGCCGCGTGGCACGCGGGATAGAGGCATCGCAAGCCGATTACGAAGCCGCGCGGCAGGATGCCGATGCCGTGCGCGTGACGGTGGTGGCCGATATCGTGCAGGCCTATGTCGATGCCGCCAGCAGTGCCGAGCAGATCGCGGTTGCGACGCGTTCGCTCGACTTGCTCAGCCGGTCCGAACGGATCACCAATGCGCGGTTCGAACGGGGGCTGAATCAAAAGCTCGACGTGATCCGGCTGACCCAGTTGCGCGAAGAACAGGCCGCATCGATCCCGGCCATGGTCGCGCAGCGCGATGCGGCGCTGTTCCGGCTGGCGACATTGACGGGCCGCGCGCCGCAGGACTTGCCCGATGCTGTGCGGGCACGGGGCGATACGCCCGATGTGGGGAAAGTGATACCGGTAGGCGACGGCCAGATCCTGCTGGCGCGCCGCCCCGACGTAAAGGCGGCGGAACGGCGGCTGGCGGCCGATACGGCGCGCATCGGCGTGGCGACGGCGGATCTTTATCCGCGCATCACACTGGGCGGGGCGGTCAGCACCAATTCGGTGGGCGATACGGCCGTGCTGGGATCGGGTCCGCTGGGCTGGCTGGTCGGCCCGATGCTGTCATGGGCCTTTCCCAATCAGGAAGCGGTGCGGTCGCGCATCGAACAAAGCCGCGCCGATGCCAGTGCCGATCTGGCGCTGTTCGACGGCACCGTTCTGCGCGCATTGGAAGAGACCGAGACCGCGCTGTCAGCCTATCGCAACGCGCTGCTGCGCAAGGAGCGGTTGCAAGCGTCGCGCGATGCGGCACGCCGCGCCGCCGATGTCAGCCTTGCGCGCCAGAGCCGCGGCCAGATCGACGCGCTGGATGCGCTGGATGCGCAGCGGACACTGGCCCAGTCCGACGCGCAATATGCTGCGGCGACGCGTTCGGTGGCCTTTGCAGAGGTCGATCTGTTCCGCGCATTGGGCGGAAGCTGGAGCGAAAGCTGACGGCCGGATGACGGAAGGGGGGCGAACCGAAATCCGCCCCCTTTCCTTACTTGCCGCTGGCGGTGGAAAACCGGTCGACCAGACCCTGCACCGCCGACTGGATTAGCGCGTCGCTGGGGCTGTCGGTCGAACCGATGCGGGCCGATGCGACGCCGTGCCAGATCGGGCGGTTGGACTTTGCATCGAACACGTCCAGCGCCATCGACCCTTCGGTCACATTGCGCACATCGACCTGATTATACTGATAGGCCCAGCCATAGCGGTAGTTCATGCCATAACCGGGGTAATACGGGCCGACCGGACCCCAGTTGGTCACGTCCACCTTGTCGCGTGCGCCAAGGGTAAAGGCCAGTTCCATGTCGCCCTGCCCCTCTGCGACAAGCTTGTAACCGGCCTGCGCAAGACTGGCGTCCATCGCGTTCTGGACGCGTTCGTAGACGAACGGATTGCCGCCGCCGCGCTTGGGGAAGGCCCAGCTATAGGTGGTGTAACCGGCCAGATTGATATCGGGCGCCGCCTCGGTGCTGAAGCTCGGTTTGGGAGTGGTCGAACATGCAGCCAGCGATGCCAGCGCGATCGAAGCCATGATGCCGCGATAGAGAGTTTTCATCAGACGCCCTTTCCATTGATTGCCACGGACGGCCCCTAGCCTGCCGCCATCTTGCATCAGAAATCACGGAAAACCCTGTGATTGCCCATAAGGGCTGACCCTAGTTTTGCGAATGTTGCGACCCGATGCCGGTGTTCGCCCCCCCTGCATTCCTGCAAATTTGAAGTGGCTTTTCCGCGCATGCAGATCGATTTTATCGCTTACCGGCCCCGTTGGCGCTCGCGGTTGCACCAACTATATTGCGCTGCAACATGAACGATCAATCCCCGACCCGCTCCGCCACACGCTCCCCCGGTCCCGCATGGGTGCTGTTCGCCCTTGCCATGGGCGCATTCGCCATCGGCACGGCCGAATTCGCGGCGATGAGCCTTGTGCCCTTTTTCGCCCGCGATCTCGGCATTACCGAGGTGGAGGCAGGCCATGCGATCAGCGCCTATGCGCTGGGCGTGGTGGTGGGCGCGCCGCTGATCGCCATGTTCGGCGCGCGATTCCGGCGCAAGTTGCTGCTGATCGCGCTGATGGCGGTGTTCGCCGTAGGGAACGCGCTGAGCGCCGTGGCGCCCGACCAGCCTGCCGACCGCACGGCCAGCCCGCTGCGCGAATTGGGCGCATTGCGCCGTCCGCAGGTCCTGCTGACGCTGGCGTCGGGGGCGATCGGTTTCGGGGGGCTGTTCGCGGTCTATACCTATGTCGCCTCTACCATGATCGAGGTGACCGGCCTGTCCGAGGCGTCCGTGCCGCTGGTGCTGGGCATTTTCGGCGTGGGCATGACTTTGGGCAATCTGGCAGGCGCCCGCGCGGCGGATCGTGCGCGCGACACCACCGCCATGGCGATGCTGGCGTGGAGCGCGGTGATGCTGGCGATCTATCCGTTCGTGGCGCATAATCCGGTGGCGCTGGGCGTGATCATCTTCCTGATCGGCATGGGCGGCGGCGTCGGCAGCGTGATGCAGGTGCGGCTGATGGATGTTGCGGGCGACGCGCAGACGCTGGCCGCCGCCGCGCATCACAGCGCGTTCAACACTGCCAATGCGCTGGGCCCGTGGCTGGCGGGCATGGCCATCGCGGCCGGTTACGGCCTGACATCGGCGGGCTTTATCGGATCGGTGCTCGCACTATGCGGTCTTGCGATCTATGTGCTGGCCGTCGTGCTGGAGCGCGGGGAAAAGGCGCGGCTGGCGGCGACGCCCTGCTGACCGACGCATTTCATCGCAAGTTTTTGCCCCCGCTGTTCAAGGCTCGCAAATTCTGCTCAAAACCCGTGTCATGACCCGCCAATACCCCGTTGCTTGACCCGCGTTTCATGACCGGCACCGCAAATTCCCATCCCTTTCCCGCACTGCGCCTTGGCGCGAAACTGCTGGATTGGTTGAAGGTGCAGCCGCGCGGGGTGCTGGCGCTGGGCGCGGCATTGCTGATTCTGGTCGGCTGGCAGACATGGATGGCGCCGCCGTGGCGCGTTGGTGCGCCTCCGGGGCCGGCCGGTGTCGATTTTCTGGCGGCCGATGGCACATTGCTGGCCCATCGCGGCGACAGGCCGGTGGCAGAGGTCGACGCATCGGCACTGCCCGATCATGTGCGCCATGCGTTTCTGGCGATCGAGGTCCGGCGGTTCTATGACCACAAGGGCGTCGATTTTCGCGGTCTGGCGCGCGCGACATTCGATAATCTGCGCGCGGGCGGCGTGGTGGCGGGCGGGTCCACCATTACACAGCAATATGTGAAGAACGCCTTTTTCACGCAGGACCGCACCTTTACCCGCAAGATTCAGGAAATGCTGCTGGCCGACTGGGTAGAGGGGTGGACGACCAAGAACACGATCCTCTCGCGCTATCTGGAAAACTGCTATTTTGGAGAAGGGCAGACGGGGCTGACGGCGGCGGCGCATCATTATTTCAGCAAGGCTCCGCAAGATCTGTCGCTGGGCGAGGCAGCGATGCTGGCGGGCATGGTCAAGGCGCCTTCGCGGCTGGCCCCGACGGTGGATTACAATGCCTCTACCGACCGGATGCGCGTGGTGCTGGCGGCGATGGTGGAAGCGGGGTTCATCGACGGGGAAGAGGCAGAGGCCGTCGCCGATCCGCGGCTGAAAATCGGCAAGGTGGAAAAGCCGGTCGAACAGGCGGGCTGGTTCGTGGACTGGCTGGCCGCCGACTTGCCCGACAGCTTCAAGGGCGAGGTGCAGACCACGCTAGTGCCCGATATTCAGGCCCGCGCCGAACGCGCGGTGCGGCGGGCGGGGCTGGGCTCGTCGCAAGTGGCCCTGCTGGCGATCCGGCCCGACGGGCGCGTCGTCGCCATGGTCGGCGGCAAGGAATGGACGCCGGAGGCATTCAACCGTGCCACCACGGCAGAGCGGCAGCCGGGCTCTACCTTCAAGCTGTTCGATTATTTCGCCGCGATCCGCGAAGGCATGGGCGCTGACGATACGATCACCGACGCGCCGGTGCGCATCGGCCAGTGGCAACCGCGCAACGGCTATCGCGGCTATCGCGGGGAAATGAGCCTGCGCGAAGCCTTCGCGATTTCCAGCAATACCGCCGCGATCCGCGTGGCCGACCGCGCAGGGCTGAAAAACGTGCGCATAGCGGCAGAGGATCTGGGCGTCACGACCGATCTGCCCGACGATGCCAGTATCGCGCTGGGCACGGCGTCCATCACGCTTAAAGAAATGGTTGGCGCCTATGCCGCCTTTGCGGGCGGGCGCTATCCGGTAAAGGTGCACGGGATCGAGGGGCGTCGCAAACGCCCCGCGCGCGCGCTGGACCCGCAGACAGAATGGGCCCCGATGCTCGATCTGTTGTGGCATGCGGCCAATAACGGCACCGGCAAGGCGGCCGCGCTGCGCACGCCGACATTCGGCAAGACCGGGACGTCGCAGGAAGGGCGCGACGCGCTGTTCATCGGTTTTGCGGGCGATCTGGTGACGGCGGTCTGGGTCGGGCGCGACGATAATGCGCCCGTTCCCGGCAATAGCGGTGGGGGCCTGCCCGCGCGCATCTGGCGCGAATTCATGCGCGGCGTCGATCTGGGCGAGGCGAAGCTGCCCATCGATACCGCCCGCCTGCGCCGCACGCCGCCCCCTGCCGCGCCCATCGCGCCAGAGGAAGAGGACGTGCCCCTGATCGAGATGATCGGCGAGGACGGATTGCTGATCGATCCGGGCATGGAAGGGTTGGTGCCGCTGGAACTGGACCTGCTGCCCCCGCCCGATGCCGCTTTGCCCGATGGCGTTGCGCCCGAGGACGCGGACCGGTCGCTCATCGAGCCGGATGGAGGGCCTGAAGCACCGGCCGAACCGGCCGACCCCGAACAGGGTGCTGCCGAAGAATCGCCTGCGATCTGACGATCAACCGCTTTTCCGCCCTTTGGCGCGCGGTCGGATATGGATTCCGCCCTGAAATTTATGACAGTTGCAGCGCCCCTTTACGGTTCCGGGCTTGCGGTGCGCGGCCATCCCGCGCAAGATAGCGACAGGCAGGCCATCCGCCTGCCGCCATTCGCCGGAACAGGCGCCCGCCGCGGCGCCGCAATGAAAAGACAAAGACGAAACCGCCAGCCGTGGCCTGCGTATCGCATGGACCGCACCGGCCCGGTCGGGTTCGAAAGACGGAGACGGGACTTTTCGCGATATGAAGAAACTCTATCCTGATGCCGCTGCCGCGCTGGACGGATTGCTGAAAGACGGGTTGCTGATTGCCAGCGGCGGTTTCGGCCTGTGCGGCATTCCCGAACGGCTGCTGGATGCCGTGCGCGACAGCGGGGTCAAGAACCTGACGTTCGCGTCGAACAATGCCGGTATCGACAATGAAGGCATCGGCAAGCTGCTGCGCACCAAGCAGGTGTCGAAAATGATCTCGTCCTATGTGGGGGAGAACAAGGAATTCGAACGCCAGTTTCTGGCCGGAGAGCTTGAGGTAGAGTTCTGCCCGCAAGGCACCCTGGCCGAACGCATGCGTGCGGGCGGTGCGGGCATTCCCGGTTTCTATACCAAGACCGGCGTCGGCACGCAGGTGGCCGAGGGCAAGGAAGTGAAGAACTTCGATGGCGAGGATTACATCCTCGAACGCGGGATCTTTGCCGATCTGGCGCTGGTGAAGGCGTGGAAGGCGGATGAAAGCGGCAATGTCGTGTTCCGCAAGACCGCGCGCAATTTCAACGTGCCCGCCGCGACCTGCGGGAAGGTCTGCGTGGTCGAGGTAGAGGAAGTGGTGCCGACCGGCAGCCTCGACCCCGATTGCATCCATCTGCCCGGCGTTTACGTGCAGCGCATGATCGTCGGCGCGCCCTATGACAAGAAGATCGAATTCGTGACGACCCGGCCGCGGGAGGCTGCCTGATGTTCGGCCGCAAGCCGGCGGTCCATGCCGGTGCGATCGACATTGTGGGCATGGATTTCCTGAATAATTCGCAGGAAGTCGCCCGCCTGTGGGTGGAACCCGATGGCCCCGCCACCTGCCTGATCCAGCCCGACCGGCTGGAGATGCCCGAGATGTTTGGCATGCTGCTGGTCGATTCGATCCGCCATGGCGCGCGCGCCTATGCCCAGTGCCATGGCATGAGCGAAGAGGAAGCGCTGCGGCGCATCTGGGCAGGCGTCGATATGGAGCGTGAGACCAACACCACCGGTCTAGACACCGTACAAGATTACGAAAGGCCGCAATAATGGCTTGGAACCGCGATGAAATGGCCGCCCGCGCGGCAAAGGAACTGCAAGACGGATTTTACGTGAACCTTGGCATCGGCATCCCGACGCTGGTCGCCAATCATATTCCCGCCGGTGTCGAGGTGACGCTGCAATCGGAAAACGGCATGCTGGGCATCGGTCCCTTTCCCTATGAGGGAGAGGAAGATGCCGATCTGATCAATGCGGGCAAGCAGACGATCAGCGAGCTGGACCGCAGCGCCTATTTCGACAGTGCGACCAGTTTCGGCATGATCCGCGGCGGGCATATCGACCTGACCGTGCTGGGCGCGATGGAAGTGGCCGAGAACGGCGATATCGCCAACTGGATGATCCCCGGCAAGATGATCAAGGGCATGGGCGGCGCGATGGATCTGGTCGCGGGCGTCAAGAAGATCATCGTGGTGATGGAGCATTGTTCGAAATCGGGCGCGCCGAAATTCATCCCGTCGTGCAGCTTGCCGCTGACGGGCAAGAACGTGGTCGACATGATCATCACCGACCTTTGCGTGTTCCAGCGGCCCGACCATGACAGCCCGTTCAGGCTGATCGAACTGGCCGACGGAGTCACGGCGGACGAGGTGAAAGCCAAGACGACGGCGCATTATACGGATTGATACCGGATCACTTGGGGGGAGGCGGTCTCCGGAACTGGAGAGCGACAGGCCGCTGACCAAAAATAAAAGAGGGAACGACAGGCATGGCCAATGCCAATGATGTTGCCGGCGGCGCGACAGGCCCCGTCATCGCCACGCTGAAAGAGCGTGCCGATGGCGAGACACGGGTCGCGCTGAGCCCGGAAACGGCAAAGAAACTGATCGCGCTGGGCGCGACGGTCAGGGTGGAAAGCGGGGCGGGGCTGAACGCCGCGATTACCGACGAAGCCTATCGGGAAGCGGGGGCGCAGGTCGGCGATCTGGCTGCGACCATCGCGGGCGCGGACTGGGTATTCGGCGTGCAGGCGCCCGATGTGGCGGTGCTTTCGGGCGCGAAGGCGGGGGCCAGGATCGCCGCCGTGTTCGATCCGTTCCGCGACCGCGCGCTGACCGATGCCTATGCGGCGGCAGGCTATGAAGCGCTGGCCATGGAACTGATGCCGCGCATTACCCGCGCGCAATCGATGGATGTGCTGTCCAGCCAATCTAACCTGTCCGGTTACAAGGCGGTGATCGCAAGTGCCAATACATATGGGCGGGCATTCCCGATGATGATGACGGCAGCAGGCACGGTTCAGGCCGCGCGCGTCTTCGTGATGGGCGTGGGCGTGGCCGGTTTGCAGGCGATCGCCACGGCCAAGCGCCTTGGCGCGCAGGTATCGGCCACCGATGTGCGCAGCGCCACGAAAGAGCAGATCAAGTCGCTGGGAGCCAAGCCGATCTTCGTCGAGAAAGTCGCTGGGATCGAGGGCGAGGGCAGCGGCGGCTATGCCACCGAGATGAGCGAGGAATACAAGGCCGCGCAGGCGGAACTGGTATCGAGCCATATCGCCAGGCAGGACATCGTGATCACCACCGCGCTGATCCCGGGCCGCGCCGCGCCCCGCCTGATCACCGATACGCAGATCGCCACGATGAAACCGGGCAGCGTGATCTTTGACCTTGCCGTCGCACAGGGGGGCAATGTCGAGGGGTCGGTCCCTGACCAGACCGTCGAAAAGCATGGCGTGAAGATCATCGGCTTTTCCAACACCCCCGCGCATCTGGCGGCCGACGCATCGGCCCTGTTTGCGCGCAATTTGTTCAATTTCGTCTCTGCCTTCTGGGACAAGGAAGCGGGCGGGCCGGTTCTGGATGAGGAAATCGGCAATGCCATCCGGCTGACGCAGGGCGGCAAGATCGTCCACGAACGGCTTTTGGGCTAAGGGGGAGAACGGACATGGACTTTATCGCGATCCTGTCGATTTTCGTGCTGGCGTGCTTCGTTGGCTATTACGTGGTGTGGTCGGTGACGCCCGCGCTGCACACGCCGCTGATGGCGGTGACCAATGCCATTTCGTCGGTCATCATCGTCGGCGCGCTGATCGCCTCGGCAGAGGCAGGCAGCGTAGTCGCCAAATGGCTGGGTCTGGTCGGCGTGGTGCTGGCCAGCGTCAATATCTTCGGCGGCTTTGCGGTCACCGAACGCATGCTGGCGATGTACAAGAAAAAAGAACCGCGTGCCCCCAAGAAGGCCGAAGGAGGTGAGGCATGAACCTCATGAACTTCCTTGCCGCCGCGGGCGCGGATACGCATGGCGTGAACCCGTGGGTCGCGCTGGCCTATCTGGTCGCGGGCGTCTGCTTCATTCTGGCGCTGCGCGGGCTTTCCAGCCCTGCAACCAGCCGTGCGGGCAACCGTTACGGCATGGTCGGCATGCTGATCGCCGTGGTCACCACGCTGGTCACGCATGACATTGCCAGCCTTCCCGAAATCGGCATCGCCATCTTCTTCGGCGGCACGATCGGTTTCGTCATCGCGCGCAAGATCGCGATGACCGCCATGCCGCAGCTGGTGGCGGCGTTCCACTCGCTGGTCGGTCTTGCCGCCGTGCTGGTGGCGGGCGCAGCCTATGCCAATCCGGGTGCGTTCGGGATTCTGGTGCCGCATTGGGATGCCAGCGGCCTTGAAACGCTGGTCATCAGCCCGGTCAGCCGGGTCGAGATGGCGCTGGGCGCGGCGATCGGTGCGATCACCTTCTCCGGCTCGGTCATCGCCTTCCTGAAGCTGAACGGGAATATGAGCGGCGCGCCGATCATGCTGCCCCTGCGGCACGTGATCAATCTGGGCACTCTTGCGGCGATCCTGATCCTGACGGCGATGTTCGCGCATGCCAATCCGGCGCCGGAATGGGTGTTTCCCGTTATCCTGCTGCTGGCCTTCATCATCGGTTTCCTGCTGATCATCCCGATCGGCGGGGCGGATATGCCGGTGGTCGTCTCGATGCTCAATTCCTATTCGGGCTGGGCGGCGGCGGCGATGGGCTTTACGCTGCACAATACGGCCATGATCATCACCGGCGCGCTGGTCGGCGCATCGGGTGCGATCCTGTCTTACATCATGTGCCGCGCCATGAACCGCAGCTTCATCAGCGTGATCGCGGGCGGTTTCGGTGCCGACGACAGCGGCGGCGGTGCGGGCGGCGGTGCCAAGGTCGACCGGCCGTGGAAGCGCGGCAGCGCCGAGGACGCGGCCTTTATGATGAGCCAGGCCGAACAGGTCATCATCATCCCCGGCTATGGCATGGCGGTCGCACAGGCCCAGCACGTGCTGCGCGAGATGAGCGATTTGCTGAAAGAAAAGGGCGTCACGGTCAAATATGCGATCCACCCCGTGGCGGGCCGCATGCCGGGGCATATGAACGTGCTGCTGGCCGAAGCGAATGTGCCGTATGACGAGGTGTTCGAGCTGGAGGACATCAACGGCGAGTTTGCGCAGACCGATGTGGCCTTTGTCATCGGCGCGAACGATGTGGTCAATCCGGCGGCCAAGACCGACAAGTCCTCGCCCATCTTCGGCATGCCCGTGTTCGACGTGGGCAAGGCGAAACAGGTCTTTTTCCTGAAACGCAGCATGGGCGGCGTCGGCTATGCCGGTGTCGACAATGACGTGTTCTATATGGACCAGACCATGATGCTGCTTTCCGACGCCAAAAAGATGGTCGAGGAGATCAACAAGTCCCTCGCGGACTAAGGATTCAGCCCATGGAGGGCTGCAAATGGCTGTTTCCTGCGCTTCCGGTGCTCACGTACTTTTAGTACGCTGCGCGCCGGTTCTCAGAAACCACCATTTTCTCTCCACCCTGGGCTGAATCAGGTTCAAGTTGTCGGGCAAACATCGGCAGCGGGATAAAATGCCCGCTGCCGGTGGCCCTTGCGGGTCAGCTTTGATAGGTCGGTTGCGAAAGTCAGGGAAACGGAGCAAGCCGGATCGCAGAACGCAGGGCATCTATTGTGGCACGCGCCGCCCGCACAGGGTTGGTGCCGCTGGCCGCATCTCTGCTCGCTCCCGCCCTGATCGTCCCCGCTCTGTCCATTCCCGGCGCCATGGCGCAGCCTGTTTTTACCGGCGACGATCCCCTTGCCAGCGATACCGGTCAGGCCAACCTGACATGGCAGGCGGACGGTCCCGTCGAAATCGCCATTGCCGGACCGGACGGCAACGCCCGCCCGCTGTTCGGCGGCCGCGGAGAGACGCTGTTTCTTTCCGGCCTTTCCGATGGCGATTACACGGTCAGCATCGCGCCCGAACATGGCGCGGTAACGGACGAGCTGGTGCTGGAAGTGCGCCATCAGTCGCTGTCGCGCGCGCTTTTGCTGACCTTGCTGGGCGGTGTCGTGTTCCTGACCGTTCTGGCGGTGATCCTGCGGGGTAGCCGCGGTGACTGAACGCACGATTTTCCTCGACCCCACGCTCGGCTGGATCCTGCTCGCGCTGTTCAGCGTGCTGTGGGTGGGGCTGGGCATTTACTGGGGCCGCCGGAACAAGAGCTTTGAGGATCACGCGCTGGCGGGCCGCAATGTCGGGCTGGCGCTGGGGTCGGCGACGGCAGCGGCCACCTGGATTACGTCGAACACCACCATGCTCGCCCCGCAATTCGCGCTGGAACTGGGCGTGTGGGGCATGATCGCCTATTCCACGGCATCGCTGGGGCTGATCCTGTTCGCGCCGCTGGCGGTGCGTATTCGCACATTGATGCCCCATGGCTATACCAGCGGCGATTTCTTCCGCCTGCGATACGGCCGGGCGGCATGGGCAGTGTTTCTGGTCTTTACCCTGTTCTACTCGCTGACATGGCTGGTCAGCATGGCGATGGCAGGCGGCATATTGCTGGAGGCGCTGGCCGGCATCGATTACGTCTGGGGAATGACGGTCATCCTTGGCGTGTGCGTGCTTTACACCATGCGCGGCGGGCTGGGCGCGGTGATCGGGACCGATTTCATCCAGACGCTGATCATCATCATCGGCATCGTCATCGTGGGCGTCGCGGTCCTGTCGCAAGTGTCGGTCGGTGAAATCCACGCCGAGCTTTCCGCGAACAAGCCTGCCCTGCTCGACGTCTTGTTCCCCGCCGCGATCATGGCGATCTTCAACAATCTGCTGTTCGGATTGGGAGAGGTGTTTCACAATAATGTGTGGTGGAGCCGCGCCTTTGCCTTTCGCCAAGGGGTTGGCGGCAAGGCGTTTCTGATCGGCGGGCTGATCTGGCTGCCCATTCCGGTTGCCGCCGGTTTCATCGCGCTGGCATCGGGGTCGCTGGGCGTGGCCGTACCGTCCAGCGACATGGTCGCGCCGCTGGTGATCGCGCAAGTGCTGGGCACGGCGGGGGCGGTGGGCATTTTCATCATCGTGTTCTGCTCGCTCGCCTCCAGTATCGACAGCCTGCTGGCGGCAACCAGCGATCTGGTCACTGAAGATATCTGGCGCCGCCTGATCCGGCCCGATGCCTCGCCCGCGGCGCTGAAATCCGCGGCGCAATGGATCACACTGGCACTGGGCGTGCTGACATGGGCGCTGTGCGCGCCGCGCATCGGCACATTGGCCAGCGTATTGTTTTTCGCCGGCCCGCTGGTGGGGGCGATGATCTTTCCGATCATCACCGGACTGTACTGGCGGCGCGCGAATACGGCGGGCGCGCTGGGCGGTATGGTGCTGGGCGCGGGCGCGGGGCTGATATGCTATTTCACCATCGGCTGGTTCGTCGCGACGACGATTGCCACCGCCGTGTCCATGGTCTGGGTGCTGGCGGCCAGTGCGATGGGCCGGAACCGGTTCGATTGGGCGCGGTTGAAGGAGGACGCATGAGCTTTTCTGCAGGATTCCTTGAAGTCGCGGTCTGGGCCGCATTGGGCTGGTGCGCCATATCGGCCACCGCGCTGGCGGCGATGCTGGTCAGGGATGCGAAATCGGGGTCGATCTGGTGAACGATATCCAATCCGCCAGCCAGCTTGACCATCGCGCCGATCCCGCACGCAAGGCGGGGGTTCTGGGCAATTGCCCCGATCCCAATGATTTGCTGGACATGTCGCCCAAGCTCGATCTGGATGTGCTGGACCGGCTGCACCATTGTTCGATCCTGTCGGCGGCGCAATTCGATCTGCCGCTGATGCAGGAATTGTCCAAGCTGGCGGCCTATCTACAATTGCGCAAGTTTCCGGCGGGTCATGCGCTGGACGACAAGATCATGGCGGCCGCCTTTTTCGAACCGTCCACGCGCACGCGCCTGTCGTTCGAAAGCGCCATGCTGCATGTCGGCGGCAAGACATTGTCCGTTGCCGATGCCAAGACCACCGGCGTCGCCAAGGGCGAATCGATGCGCGACATCGGGCAGATGTTCAATTCCTATGCCGATGTGGTGGTGGTGCGGCACACGCAGCAGGAAGCGCTGCAACAGTTGACCGAATATATGCGCATCCCGCTGATCAACGGCGGCAACGGGTCAGACGAACATCCGACACAGGCGCTGGCAGACTGGTATGCACTGATGAAATGGCGGCCCGAGCTGGCCTTTGGCGAGCTGCCCGAACAATTCCGGCTGACCATCGGGATCATCGGCACGCCTGGAAACATGCGCACGGTGAAAAGCTTTCTCACTTTGGCGCTGCTGTTTCACAGGAATATCAACCATATCACGATCTTTTCGGAAATGGCGGACCCGTTGGGCGATGAATTGCGCGCGCTGACCAATGCCAGCCCGATCACCATCGATTTCAGCCGGAATCTGAAGCAAAGCCTCGAATATCTCGACGTCATCTATATGAACGCGATTGCCTTTCTGGGCGACGGCTACCGCTTCTTCGGGGACGAATTCTCTTTGTCGGCAGACAGCCAGATGAAGCCCGACACGGTCATCCTGCACCCGCTGGCCCGCGGGGAGGAGCTGGGCGTGTGCCTCGATAACACCGATCACAACCTCTATTTCAATCAGGCGGATGGCGCGGTCTGGCTGCGTCAGGCGCTGCTGCTCGCCATATTCGGACGGGTGCGGAACATCGTGCCCAGAGAACTCATCAAGTAACCTGAACTCATCCAGTAACGCGAGCATATCAAGTAAAGGATCGCCCATGTGCGGAATTGCCGGGCTTTGGGCCCGCGATCATCATCCCGAAACCATGGCCCGTGCCGAGAAAATGGCCGACGCGCTGTATCATCGCGGGCCGGACGGGCGCGGTTTCCATGTCGATGAGCGGCATGGACTTGCCATGATCCACACGCGGCTTTCGATCATCGGGCTGAATTCGGGCGACCAGCCGATCTTCGGGCGCGACGATGACGGCACCGGCGATCTGGTGCTGACCGCCAATGGCGAATTCTATGATTACAAGCGCATCCGCGGCCTGCTGCGCACCGACGGCTATTGCTTTAACACCAAGTCCGACAGCGAGCTGGCGATCAAACTGTATGACAAGCATTGCCTTGATTTCGTGCATGAATTGCGCGGCGAATTCGCCTTTGCCTTGTTTGACAAGACCAAGGAGCAGCTCATTCTGGTGCGCGACCGGTTCGGCATCAGGCCGCTGTTTTACCATGTGGGTGAAAATGGCGTGTTCTGGGGCAGCGAGATCAAGGCGATGCTGGCCCATCCCGATGTGCCGCGCGAACTGGATCCCAAGGCCCAATTGCACCAGATGATGCAGGTCATGGTGCCCGGCATGACGCTGTGGAAGGGCATCAAGGCGGTCAAGCCCGGCCATATGCTGATCATCAGGAAGACCGGCGACGGGTTCGAGGTGGACGAGCGCCGCTATTGGGATGCCGACTTCCCCCTTGATGGCCAGCACGACGATCTGCCCGATGAGGAGCATATCGAGAATGTGCGCCGCGCGCTGGTCGAATCCATCGCCCTGCGACTGGAGGCCGATGTGCCCGTTGCCTGCTATTTGTCGGGCGGGATCGACTCTTGCTCCATCCTCGGCATGGCGGCGGCGATCCAGCAATCGCCGGTGAAGGCGTTCACCATCGGCTTTGACGATGCTCGATACGACGAAACCTCGATCGCGACCGAAATGGCCAGAATGGTCGGCGCCGATCAGGATATTTTGCGCGTGTCCGCCACCGATCTTTACGGCAAGAATTTCGAGGATGCGGTCTATTACTCGGAACGCACCTTTTACAACACGCTGGGCGTCGCCAAGATGCTGATGTCGAAGCATGTGACCGAAAACGGCTATAAGGTGGTGATCACGGGCGAAGGCAGCGATGAATTGTTCGGCGGCTATGCCCAGTTCAAGGCCGATTATTTCCTGCACGATCCCGCCTATGCCGAAACAGCGGCAGGCGCGGAGATGAAGGAGCGGAACAAGATTTTCTCCGGCTCCGTGCTGGCCGAACAGACGATCAGCCACCCCGCATTCGAAGAGGTGATGGGCTTTACCCCCAGCTGGATCCAGCCGTGGATGCTGGTCTACGAACGGGTCAAACCGCTGTTGTCGGATGAGTTTCTCGCAAAGCTTGACGGTTACGATCCGGTCGCGGCGATTGCCTATTCGCTCGACAAGGACATGCTCGACGGGCGGCACGTGCTGGACAAGGTGCAGTACAGCTGGATCAAGACCATGCTGGAGGGGCAGATCCTGAACTGGGGCGGCGACCGTGTGGATATGGCCAACAGCCTTGAATCGCGCCCCGCCTTCCTCGACCACCATGTCGCCGAACTGGCCATGCGCATCCCGCCCAGCGTCCGCATCCGCGACGGGATCGAGAAATGGGTGGTGCGCGAGGCGATGAAGCACGTGCTGCCCGAAGTGCTCTACAAGCGGGAGAAATTCGCTTTCATGGCGCCGCCCGCGCATACCAGCGAGGAAAAGGGGCGCGAGATCGACATGCTGCTCGACAAATGGCTGTCGTCCGAAAAAATCGCCCTGCACGGCATTTTCGACGAGGAAAAGCTGCGCGCCTCGATTGCCGAATACAAGCAATCGGACGATCACACCGCGAATACGCGCAAGGATATCATCCTGAACCATGCGATCGCCCTGCACGCGATCGAGGAGCTGATCTGAAACTTCGTCTATGAGCGCGCAACCGTCTGGCAGTATCTGGCGCCACATCGGCCCTGGCATCGTCGTGGCCGCAACCGGCGTGGGGGCGGGCGATCTGGTCGCTACGCTGATCGCGGGGTCGCGTTTCGGCTATGCGCTGCTGTGGGCGGCCATCGTCGGCTGTATCGTCAAGGTCGCGCTGTCCGAAGGGTCGGCGCGCTATCACCTTGCCACCGGATCGACCATTCTGGCGGGCTGGCAATCGCTGGGCCGGTGGACCGGCTGGTATTTCGGCATCTACGTGGTGATCTGGGGCTTCATCTATGGCGCCACCGCGATGAGCGCGACCGCCCTGCCGTTGGCTGCCCTGTTTCCGGTGCTGCCGTTGACGGGCTGGGCGATCTTGACGGGCCTGGCGGGTTTCGCATTCGTCTTCTTCAACCGCTATGACCGGCTGGAGGGGCTGATCAAGATCCTGGTCGGCGTGATGTTCGTCGTGATCGTCAGCCTTGCCGCACTGGCGGCGCCCGATGTCCCCCGATTATTGTCGGGGTTGGCCTTTGCGCTGCCCGAAAACTCGCTGTTCTATACGCTGGGCCTGATCGGCGGGGTCGGGGGCACGGTGACCACCGCGGCCTATGGCTATTGGGCGCAGGCCAAGGGCTGGAACGGCACCGGCTGGCTGCCGCTGATGCGGGTGGACAATGCCGTCGCCTATATTCTGACCGGCGTTTTCGTGGTGGCCATGATGATCGTGGGCGCGGAATTGCTCTATGCCGCCAGCATCGCCTTGCAGAGCGGGGACAGGGGTCTGCTCGACCTGTCGAATGTGCTGGAAGACCGCTTTGGCAGGCCGATTGCCACGGCCTTTCTTGTCGGTTTTGCCGCCACGGCCTTTTCGTCGGTGCTGGGCGTGTGGCACGGGATGAGCCTGTTTTTCACCGACTGGTACGTGCAGTTCTTCGACCGGCCGCAGGGCGACGGCCCGCCCGAACGCAGCACACCGTTCCGCGCCTATGCCGCATGGCTGACCTTTCCGCCGATGGTGCTGTTGTTTGCGCAGCAACCGTTTCTGCTGGCGGTGATCTATGGCGCGTTCGGGGCACTGTTCATGCCGTTTCTGGCGATCACCCTGTTGCTGCTGCTGAACAGCAGGACGCTGCCGGCAGAGGCGCGCAACGGCTGGCTGTCGAACGTGATGCTGGCGGGTTCGGCCCTGCTGTTCGTGGTGCTGGCAGGGCAGCAATTATGGGGCCTGTTCGCCGCCGTCTAGCCCGACGCAAGCTGGCCCACCGGCAATGGCTGTTCCGCGGCGCATGCCAGTTCCATCACGCAATTGCATAATAGCTGGGCACCACGCTCGATATCGGACCAATGCGTCCATTCGTCGGGGGCGTGGCTGATGCCGCCCACGCTGGGCACGAAAATCAGGCCGGTGCGGGTCAACGCGGTGAAGAATTGCACGTCGTGCCCGGCGCCCGACGGCATGACCTTATAGCTATAGCCCAGCGCCTTGGTATTCCGCTCTATCATGGCGACGATCCCCTCGTCGCAATAGGCGGGGGCAAGCCAACTCATCTGTTCGTAATCGAATTTCAGCCCGTGGCGGCGCGAGATCGATTCCAGCACCTTGCGACAGGCATCGGCAAGGCGCTTCATCACGTCCTCGTCCAGATCGCGGCCGACGATGGTGAAATCGGCTTCGCCCGGCACGGTATGCGGAAATCCGGGTTTCAGCGCGACATGGCCGATGGTGATGCGGCTTTTGTCGGTTCCTTCCTCGTCGATGATACGCGGGATTTCATGCGCGAAATCGACCATGCCCATCAGCGCGTCGGACCGCAGGTGCATCGGCGCGGTGCCCGCATGATCGGCCTTGCCCTTCAGCTTGACCATCCATTTGAACACGCCCGAAATCCCCTCGACCACGCCGATGGTGGTTTTTTCGGTATCCAGAACGGGCCCCTGTTCGACATGCAGTTCCAGAAAGGCATGCAATGTCTCGGGACGGCGATAGGCGTGCAGGGCCTGAAGGTAATCCAGCCCCGCCTCTGCCATGGCGTCTTTCAGGGCAAGACCATGTTCGTCCGCCGCGTTTTCCAGCCATTCGCGGGTGAGATTGCCGGTCAGCGCCTGCGCGCCCAGCATGCCGCCGAACCGGCCTTCCTCCTCGCTGGTGGCGATCACTTCGATTGGATAGTTCGGGGTAATGCCCGCGTCCTGCATGGTGCGGATCACTTCCAGCCCCGCGACCACGCCCAGCACACCGTCGAAAATGCCGCCCGCGGGCACGGAATCGAGGTGCGAGGCGATGACGATGGCGGGTTTGGCGTCTTTATCGTCCCACGATCCGCCGCCGAAACGCCCGATCACATTGCCCGCGCCATCCATGCGATGCGCCAGCCCCAGGTCTTCCATCCGGTCGCGCAGCCATTGGCGCGCGGCCATGTCTTCCGCCGAAAAACCCTGCCGGTACACGCCGCGATCCTCTTCGTTAAAGCCGAAGCGGGCGATGGCGTTGATGTCGGATTCGATCCGGCCGATGTCGATCCGGGGCAGGTTCGATCCGTCGGGGGTGGTCATGTGGAAAGGCCTTTCTGCAAAACCTCCAGCCCCAGCGCGGCCAGCAGCGCCGCGCCGCGCGGCAGCGCGGTTTCGTCCATATGCATGCGCGGCGAATGCAGGCCGCAGCATTGCGACCAGTCATCGCCTTCGCGTGCAACGCCAAGGAACAGCATCGCACCGGGCGCATGTTTCAAAACATAGCTGAAATCCTCTGCCGTCATCAGCGGCCGGTCCAGCACCTGAAAGCTTTCCGCCCCGAATTCGCGTGTGGCAACCTGCTGCGCGAGGGAAAAGGCGCGCGGATCGTTGGCCGTGACGGGAAAGCCGGATCTGACCGTCACTTCGGCCGACAGCCCGTGGGCGGCGGCGATATTCGTCGCGAGACGCTCGATCACTTGCGGCAGGCGGCTGCGGGTTTCTTCCGACAGGGTGCGCAATGTGCCGCGCATGATGCAGCTGTCGGCGATGACATTGTCGGCATGCCCTGCCTCGATCCTTGTAACGGTGACGACGACGGGTTCGCCCGCGTCGAACTGGCGCGTGACCATGGATTGCAGCGCGGTCACGATCTCGGCCGCGACGGGCATCGGATCGGCAGCGCCATGGGGCAGAGAGGCGTGGCCCCCCGCGCCCTTCACCACGATCTGCAGCGTATCGGACGCTGCCATCAGCGGCCCTGCGCGGCAGGCGATCTGGCCGTGGCGGGCATTGGGCATGACATGCAGGGCGAAACCGGCATCGGGCGGCCCGTTTTCGTCGGTCAGCAGCCCGTCCTCGACCATCATGCGCCCGCCGCCAAAGCCTTCCTCGCCCGGCTGGAACATGAACCAGACCTCTCCATCAAAGTCCTGCGCGCGCGCCGCCAGCAACCGCGCCGCACCTGCCAGCATGGCGGTGTGCCCGTCATGTCCGCAGGCATGCATCCGTCCGTCGATGCGCGAGGCGAAGGGCAGGCCGGTTTCCTCGGCCAGGGGCAGCGCGTCCATGTCGCCGCGCAGGACGACGCGCCGGCCTGTATTGCGCCCTTTCAGCACGGCGACCGCGCCGGTCGTCTGCGGCCCTTCGCGCCATTCCAGCGGCAGATCGGCCAGCGCCTCTTTCACCTTGGCCAGTGTGCGCGGGGTTTCCAGACCCAGTTCGGGATCGGCATGGATCGCGCGGCGCAGCGCCACGATCTCCCCGCCCAGCGCCTCTGCCGCCTCTGCCAGAGAGGGGGCGGCGCCATGCGATGGAGTCGTGTGAAGGTTCATGCAAACAGGGCTAACATTTCCCCGCCTGACAGGCAAAGCCCGCCCGAAACTGCGCGCGAAACCGGCGGGTTACGGGTATTTTACCGTCACCCGCGTAGCAAGTCCGGGGCGCGAGACGCGGATCGCGGTTTCTTTCCAGCTGGGACGGCGGATGCTGCCCATATCGGGATTGTTCGAAAAGCCGCCACCTTCGGTCGGGCGCATTTTCAGGAAGTTGAAGTTGAGCTTCTTGTCCATATCCTCGTCATGATAGACGAAGAACGCATAGGTGCCGTTTTCGGGCAGCTTCATGCAGATGCGCTGGTTGCCGGGCTTTGCGGGCACGCGGATCACGTCCATCGAACCGCCGCTGCCCAGAAATTCGTCGGCATTGTTATAGATTTTCACCGTCAGCCAGCCCTTGGCATTGCGCATGTTCTGCGCTTCCAGAAAGACCCAGCTTGCGCCGCTGGTGTCGCCTTCGCAGCCTGCCGGGGCGGCCATGGCGGGCGCAGGGACCAGCGCCGCCGCGCCCAAAGTCAGGGCGGCGATCCCGCTGGCAGCCAGCGAACGGCGGTGCTTGATAACAGGGGTCGGCGTCATGCGAAAATGGCTCCGCTGCGGAAGGGAAAAAAGGAACGGGCGGCCAGATGGTGGTGCGCGAAAAATCGTCAAGTCCGGTCGCATATTGCGTGCTTTTTGTCGCAAATGCCGTGAATAGGCGCTGAATTCGCCGTTTAGCTGGCAGAAGGTTTGACGACCGCGATCCGCCCGCTCTCCACCGTGACGATACGGTCGGCCAGACCGGTCAGCGCCCCGCGATGGCCGATGACCAGTACGGTGCATTGCCCTTTTAGCGCGGCGATGGCGCGGGCGATGGCGGCATCGTTCGCGGCATCCAGCGCGCTGGTCGCCTCGTCCAGTATCAACAGCGCCGGATCGCCCAGCAAGGCGCGGGCAAGGGCAATGCGCTGCCGCTCTCCGCCCGACAGCCGCCGCCCCGCATCGCCGACCATCGTGTCCAGCCCGTCGGGCAGGTCGAGCACGAAGCGGGCCGAGGCCTTGTCGAGTGCTTCCGCCAGCGCCGCATCGTCCGCGTCGGGGCGGGCCCATGTCAGGTTCTGCCGGATCGTCGCGTGGAACAGCACCGGTTCCTGATGCAGATAGGCGACGCGGCGGCGCCATCCGACCAGCGATGCGCCGTCCAGCATCACCCCGTCGAGGGACAGCCCGCCCGAATCGGGTGCGAACATCGCGCCGAACAGGTCGGCCAGCGTGCTTTTCCCCGCGCCCGACGGGCCGACCAGCGCGGTCATCGACCCGACGGGCAGGGTGAGCGAAACATCGTCCAGCGCGGGCAAATCGCGCCCCGCATGGCGCACGGTCGCGCCGGTCACCGCAATCTCGCGCCTCGGGCGCGCAACGGGAGTAGCGGGCAAATCGGGCTCGCGTGCGGCCTGCGCGCCGGCGAGCAGGTATTCGGCGCGTTCGATGGCAGGCAGGGCGTGCGCCCAGTGCTGCAACCCCGTCTGCAATGCGTCGAGCAGCGGCACAGACCGTGCGAATAATGCTATCAGCGGTAAAAGGACCGCCAGCGACACGCCTTGCGCAAACGCGATCCAGACAACCAATGCCATCACCATGGCACCGCCCGTCAGCAACAGGGCGCGGCTACCCGCTGTCGTGCCGATCATCGCCAATTGGGCACGGCGCATGGCTCCGACATTTTCGGCAAGGCGCAGCGCGGCCATATCCTCTTGCCCGTGCGATTTGATCAGGCGCAACGCGCCCAGCGATTCCTGTGCCTCGCTTTGCAGAGCGCCGACTTCGCGGATGACAGCGCCGCCCAAGACGCGCGCGCGGCGACGAAAACGAGCGAACAGCAGCATGACCACGACCCCGCCTGCGGCCCCCACCAGCGCCGTCACGGGCGACAGGGCAAGGGCCGCCAGCCAGACGACTGCCAGTGTCGCCACGCTGGTCGCCAGCACCAGCAGGCGGAATATGCCATCGCCTATCGTATCGACCAGCTGGATCAGCAGGCTGATATTGTCGGATTGCCGCATGGCCGACAAATGCCGCCATCCCGCCGCCAGCAGCGCGCGATAGATGCGGCTGCGCCAGACGTCGACCACGGCATACTGGCTGCGCGCCTGCACCAGCGCGAGGCGGAAGTTCACTTGCGCCCGCGCCGCCACCAGCGTCACGAACAGCGCCAGCAGTCCGGCAAGGCCCAGCCGCGATGCCAATGCGCCCGATGCCGCCGCCGCCCAATCGGGCAACCCTGCCGCCAACTGTCCATCGGACAGGGCCGAAAGCAGGGGGACCAGCATCAGCAGGCCAATACCCTCGGTCAAAGCCGACATGAGCGTCAGGACGATCAGAACCGTCATCTGCCACGGCGGGATTGCGCGCAAAAGATCGGGCACATGGCGGAAAAGCGAGCGGATCATCGCCGCGTTCCTAACCGCATTTGCGCCGATTGGCACGGGTGGTCGCGATTGATGACCGGCTCGGCCAGCGAAACTGTCTCCATAAGAGACGAACCGGAGGGAGCGTGTGGAAAAAAACGGCTATGTTGCTTGTGACGCTTCGCCCCTGTGGACTAATCGTGATTCATGCCGAAACCACTCATCTCGCCTTCGATCCTGTCTGCCGATTTCGCCCGTTTGGGAGAGGAAGTGCGCGCCATCGACGCCGCCGGTGCGGACTGGATCCATGTCGATGTGATGGACGGGCATTTTGTGCCCAACATCACCATCGGCCCCGCCGTGGTAAAAGCGCTGCGTCCGCATTCAGACAAGATTTTCGACGTCCATCTGATGATCAGCCCGATCGACCAGTATCTGGAAGAATTCGCGGCGGCCGGTGCCGATATCATCACCGTCCACCCCGAGGCGGGGCCGCATATCCACCGCACGGTGCAGGCGATCAAGGGGCTGGGCAAACAGGCGGGCATTTCGCTCAATCCCGCTACGCCCGCGAAAATGCTCGATTATCTGATCGACGACATCGATCTGGTGCTGGTGATGAGCGTCAATCCCGGTTTCGGCGGACAAAGTTTCATCCACTCGCAACTGAAAAAGATCGAGGCGGTGCGCCGCATGATCGACAAGACGGGCCGCGACATCAGGCTGGAGGTCGATGGCGGCGTCAATGCCGAAACCGCGCGGCTGTGCGTCGATGCGGGCGCCGATGTGCTGGTCGCGGGCAGCGCCACGTTCAAGGGCGGGCCTTCGCAATATGCGGCCAATATCGCCGCGCTGAAGGGCGGAGACTGATCACCCGATGGCATTTCATCCATCCCATTTGCGCGACGGGCCCGAATCGCTGTCGGGTCCGGCCAGTCGGCGCGGCATTCCGCTGGCACGCACCGGCGGCGATGGCGGCTGGGTGGAAGATGATGCGGGCGATCCGGCTTCGGGATCGTCCTCGCGTATGAATGCCGAGGGTTCATCCGCGCCGCCCCCGCCGCGTGAGGGAGAGCTGGGGCTGGCCGATCTGTCGCCACCGACATTGGGGCCGATCGACCGCACGATGCGGTTCCTCTATGCGCGCGGCATTTCGGCGCGCAATCTGGTGCGCCCGTTCCACAAGCCTTCGAAGATGCGCCTGCTGGCGACGGTGGCCGAACCGCTGCCGGGGGAACGGCCCGCCGGCATGGCACTGCGCGCGGGCCATTTCCTGATCGCGGGCAAACGGCTGAGCATCGAGAACCTTGATTTCAGCTCGGCCAAGCTGGCCCCGCCGATTGCGCGCGCGATCCATGGTTTCAGCTGGCTTCCCGATCTGGAGGCCGCCGGCACGCGCGACAAGCTTGCCCCGGTGGCCGAAGACATCATGCGCCGCTGGCTGCTGGCCAATCCGGTCGTGGGCGAAGGGCCTGCGTGGCAGGCAGGAGTCGCGGGTCAACGTCTGCTGGGCTGGCTGGTGCATGCGCCGCTGATCCTGTCGGGCGGGGATCGTGCGTTCCGCGCCGCGCTGCTGCGTCATATGTCCGATACCGCGCTCTGGCTTGACCGGCAGGCGCGCCGCCGCAACCTGCCGCAGGACGCGATTTTCGCATGGGCAGGGCTAACCGCCGCAGGGCTTCTGATGCCCGACGGCAAGCCGCGCCGCCTGTATGGCGAGGCGGGGCTGATCGCCACGCTGGGCGATGCGGTGGGCGAGGATGGCGGCATGCTGTCGCGCAGCCCCGACGACCAGATCGATACCATAGCGGCCTTGCTGCGGCTGGTCGCGTGCTATCGCGCATGCCGCCGCGAACCGCCTCCGCAGATCGAAACGATGCTGCGGCTGATGACACCGCCCCTGCTGGCGCTGGCGCATGCCGACGGGTCGCTGGGCAGCTGGCAGGGCTGTGCTCCGATGGGCGCGCGCCGTTTGCTGACCCTGTGCGAAGCGGCGGACCCGCATGCGCGCCCGTTGCGAGAGGCTGGGCATTGGGGTTTCCAGCGGCTCGCCGCGAAACAGGCCGTGCTGCAATTCGATGCCGCGCCCCCGCCTTCGGGGCGCGAGGCGCATGGCGGCTGCGCATCGACCCTTGCCATCGAATTCAGCCACGGGACCGAGCGTATTTTCGTCAATTGCGGCGGCGCGTCCATGGCGGGCGGGGCCGTGCCGCGCCGGATCGAGGAAGGGCTGCGCTCTACCGCCGCGCATAGCACGCTGATGTTGGGCGAAGGCGATTCGACGGCGGTCGAGGCCGACGGCAGGCTGGGCAGCGGCGTCAAATCGGTCACGTTCGACCGCGAACGGGCGCAAGGCGCGCATCTCATGATCGCCAGTCACGACGGCTATGTCGCGCGGCACGGGCTGTATCACGAACGGCGGCTGGCGCTGGCCGATGACGGGTCCATCCTGGAAGGGCAGGACGCGTTGATGCCGCGCGGCAAGCGGGCGCGGCGCGGCAGCCATAATTTCGCGATCCGGTTCCACCTTGGCCCCAATGTCGCGGCCGATCACGTCGTGCAGACAGAGGATGGCGGCAGCGGCGCGATGCTGGCGCTCCCCGATGGCACATACTGGCAGTTCCGCGTCGACGAACCGGGTCTGGCGATAGAGGACAGCCTGTGGGTCGATGGCGGGGGGCAGCCGCGCCAGACGCTGCAACTGGTCGTCACCGGCGATGTCGGGCGCGAGGGCGACATGGTCCACTGGTCGCTGCGCAAGATGGGCTGATGCGAAAGCTGGCCCAAACGGGCCGGATTCGCGTCCCCGTTCCCGAAACGTCACAATCGGCGGTTGATGATTGGCGCCTCCGCGCCTAAGCGCACGCGCACATATGGCGCATAGGCGCCGCTGTCACGAAAGCCACGAACCCATGGAAAACCCCGTCACCGTCCGCCGCGCCCTGCTGTCCGTTTCGGACAAGACCGGGCTGGTCGATCTGGGCAAGGCGCTGGCTGCCCGCAATGTCGAGCTGGTGTCCACCGGCGGCACGGCCAAAGCGCTGCGCGATGCGGGGCTGGCAGTCAGGGATATCTCGGAGCTGACCGGCTTTCCCGAAATGATGGATGGCCGCGTCAAGACGCTGCACCCCAAGGTGCACGGCGGCCTGCTGGCGGTGCGCAACGATGCCGCCCATGCCAAGGCGATGGAAGATCACGGCATCGGCGCGATCGATCTGGTCGTCGTCAACCTGTATCCCTTTGTCGAAACCGTCGCCAAGGGGTCCGACCGCGACGAGATTATCGAGAATATCGACATCGGCGGCCCTTCGATGGTGCGCTCTTCCGCCAAGAACCATGCCTATGTCTCGATCGTGACCGATCCCGCCGATTACGGCGCGCTGATTACCGAAATGGACGCGGGCGACGGCTCCACCGGCTATGCGTTTCGCAAGATGCTGGCGGCCAAGGCGTTTGCCGCTACCGCAGCCTATGACGCGGCGATCAGCCAATGGTTCGCCTATGCCGACCAGCAGATGAAGTTCCCGCCGCGCCGCGCCATGGCGTCAAAGCTGGTGACCACGCTGCGCTATGGCGAAAATCCGCATCAGGAAGCCGCGCTTTATGTGCCCGAGGGGCCGCATGTCGTCGGCCTGCCGCAGGCCGAGCAGCTTCAGGGCAAGGAACTGTCCTATAACAATTATAACGACGCCAATGCCGCGCTGGAACTGGTGGCCGAATTCGCGGACGGCCCGCCGACCGTGGTGATCGTCAAGCACGCCAATCCCTGCGGTGTCGCCGTGGGCGAAAATCTGGCCGAGGCGTGGGACAAGGCGCTGGCGTGCGATTCGGTGTCGGCATTCGGCGGCATCGTCGCCGTGAACCGCCCGCTGGATGCGGCGACGGCGGAAAAGATCACGCAGATTTTCACCGAAGTCGTCGTCGCGCCCGGCGCGGATGATGCGGCCAAGGCGATCTTTGCCAGGAAAAAGAACCTGCGCCTGCTGGTCGTGCCTTCGCTGCCCGATCCGCGCCGCCGCGGGGTTTCGCAAGTGGTGATCGCAGGCGGCTTGCTGGTGCAGGATCGCGATTTCGCCCATGTCGATCCCAAGGATCTGAAAGTCGTCACCAAGCGTGCGCCGACGGATCAGGAGCTGAAGGATTGCCTGTTCGCATGGACCGTGGCGCGCCATGTGAAGTCGAACGCCATCGTCTATGTAAAGGACGGCCAGACGGCAGGCATCGGCGCAGGCCAGATGAACCGCCGCGATTCGGCGCGCATCGCTGCGGTCAAGGCGAAGGAAGCCGCCGACACCTATGGCTGGACCGAGCCCAAGACCGTGGGCAGCGCGGTTGCTTCGGATGCGTTCTTTCCCTTTGCTGACGGCCTGCTGTCGGCGGCAGAGGCGGGTGCGACCGCAGTGATCCAGCCCGGCGGTTCGATCCGCGATGACGAGGTGATCGCCGCTGCCGACGAAGCCGGCCTTGCCATGGTGTTCACCGGCATGCGCCATTTCCGCCACTGATCGCGGCGGTTTTCCGCGACAATCGGTTACGTTGATGAACGGCGCACGACAGCGCCGTTCACCCTTTTTTCAGTGGACCGCCGGTAGAAGCGGTAACCATATTCCAGACTGAAGCGAAAGCATCGCCATGAGCATTCTCGACAAGCACATGATCCGCCATCTCTCGATCGGCTTTGCCATCGGCGCGGCGGGCCTGTTCGCGACGACGGGCTTCCCCTTTGCATCGGATGCCATCGCCGCCGTTTTCCTGTAATGTGCCGGGCGTGATCATTCGCACGCCCTTTCTGTTGCTGGGTGCCGCATGGCTTGCGGCCTGCCAGATTCCGGCCTCTGCCGAAGAGGCGGTGCGGACGCCCCCTGCCAAGATACAGGCCCGCGAATCGGGCGGCACGCGCACCGCGATCTTTGCGGGCGGCTGTTTCTGGGGCGTGGAAGCGGTGTTCAGCCATGTCGATGGCGTGACCAGCGCGGTATCGGGCTATCACGGCGGAACGAGCGCCGATGCCGATTACAAAAAAGTCAGCGCAGGCCTGACCGATCATGCCGAGGCTGTGCGCATCACCTATGACCCGGCCAAGGTGCGGTATGACGAATTGCTGCGCATCTTTTTTGCCGTTGTCGCTGATCCCACACAGCTGAACCGTCAGGGGCCCGACACCGGCCGCCATTACCGCAGCGCCATCGTGCCGACGACCGACGTGCAGGCCAAGGTCGCCCGCGCCTATATCGCGCAGCTGGAACAGGCCGCATTGTGGGACAGGCCGATCGTCACGCGGATCGAGGCGGAAAAGCGGTTTTATCCTGCCGAAACCTATCATCAGGACTTTGCGCAAAAGAATCCGCGCCACCCCTATATCCTGCGGTGGGACGCGCCCAAGGTGCGGGCATTGCAGGCCCTGTTCCCCGACGATTACCGCGCATCGTTCCGGCGGGGTTGATCCGCCACGCCGCCGCGAAAGCTTGCCAGCGGGCCCCGCAGTAAATATCTCGGTTTGCGCAATGTCTCATGAAACCCTGGCTCCGCACGACCATTCGGGTCACGACCACGAGGAACACTCGGGCAAATCGCTGCAGCGCGCGGCGCGTTCGGCGTTGACCGATGCGGGCGAGCAATGGACCGATATGCGCAGCGCCGTGTTCGGCCAGCTGATGAAAAGCGCCGCGCCCGTATCGGCCTATGACATTGCCGAGGAGCTGACGCGCGAGCGGGACAAGCGGGTCGCACCCAATAGCGTGTATCGCATCCTCGACCTGTTCGTGCGCACCAATCTGGCCAACCGGATCGAAAGCGCGAATGCCTATCTGGTCAACCGCCATCCCGGCTGCCGCCACGATTGCATCTTCGTGATCTGCGACCAATGCGGGCGCGCCGAACATATCGATGACGACCGGCTGACGGACGGGTTGCGGCAGGCAGCCGGTTCGGCCGGTTTCGGGGATTTGCGCACGGTGGTGGAATTGCGCGGCACATGCGCCGCCTGCGCGGCCTGACCTACCCGATTACCCGCCAGACCAGCACACCCTGATCGCCGTCGTGGGTGATCGGCATCAGCCAGTCGGGCGTTTCGCCTGCGGTTAGAATACTGGCGAGATTATCGTGCCCCATGTTGCGATAGAAGCGCACTTCCGAAATTTCGGGGCATAGCATGACAAAACCGACCCGCCGTTTCATCAGGATCGCATGCGCATCGCTTGCGGGTCCGCTGAAACTGCGGATCGTATCGCCAATGCCGCGATGCGCGCGGTGATGCGCGGTGGCGACCACGCGATGCGGGCTGTCGATCAGGATCGCGGGTCCCATATCGATGGGCGCCATGATATTGGCCGCATCTTCGCCAAGTGACGGCAGCACGCCGGACACGTCGCAGGCCGACGCAATGGCGGGCGCTGCCTTTGCAGCGGAGGCGTGACTGGGGGTGGCATGCATCAGCACGGTCAACGGCATGGCGGGCAGCAGCGATGCCGTCATCCCCGCGACCGCCATCGCCTGCTTGCCGGGACGGCCAAGGCTTCGCAGCTGGCGCAGCCACTGCTTCATCTGCATGCCGATGGGCACGGCGGCCAGCCCCGCGACCAATCCGCTGGAACGCGGCAGAAAGACCGCCAGCACCAACGCGGCCAGCAGCAGCACGGTATATTCCAGATGCCAGCGGTGCAGCCAGTCGGCACTGCGCGCGGCCAGCCGCAACGATACGACAATGGCAATCGCGGTCGGCACCAGAATTTGTGCGATCAGAGTGACCGGATGATGCCACAGCGGCTTGCTTTCGATCACATTGGCCAGCCACACATCATGGGCGACCGGATCCATCCCCGCAAAGCTGCCGCCCGCGCATTGCGGCGCCATTTGCAGCAGCACGATCACACCCGCCAGCGCGCCTGATCCCAGCACCAGCACCATGAACATCCACGGTCGCGGCACTTCGATCCGGCCCAGCCCGGTGGCGGCGATGGCCATAATCGACAGGGCGGCAATATGCGCAGGCGCCATCGCATCGCACATCGGCAGCGACGGGGTAGTCCCCCGCGTCAGCAGGTAAAGTCCCGCCGAACAGGCCGCCAGCGATTGCAGCATCGCGACCAGCCACTGGCGGTCGCCCCAGCAACGCAGCCAGCGCGCGAACAGGATCGCGCCGAACACCGCGACCATCGGCAGCGCTTCCATCGAGATATTGAGCCACAGCGCCAGCGCGCCGCCCAGAATCCACCCGCCGCGCCGCGCATCGCGCGCCATCAGCGCATTGACCGCCAGCATGAACAGCACGATCTGCCAGCCGTGATGGTCGATCCGCATCGGCCGCATCTGGTGCAGCAGCGGCGCGGCGATGGCGGCGGCAAGGCAGGCAAGGCCCGTCGCTTCCTCGTCGCACAGGCGCCATGCGATCCGCCCAATCAGCAGCACCGCCAGCCATAATGTGCCCAGCGGTACGATGACCGATGCGACATGTTCGGCCAGAGCCTGCCCGAACAAAGGCGACAGCACGACGATCACTGCCGCCAGCGGCACATCGACCAGCCGCGACCAGTGCATTCCGGCACCGAACGGCGCATCGATCCGGTATTGGGAGACATCGAACCAGCTTTGTCCAGCCAGCCAGTCGCGAACCTCCAGCAGGCGCATGATATCGTCGCCCTCGCTGAATTGGCGGCCCATGATCGCGGGCAATCCGGCGATCACCAGCAGCGCGGCCATCAACAGCCATGCCAGCGTGGCGCGAACGACCAGATCGCGGTCGATCACCGGACGGCGACGTTCCCCGATCATGCTGTCCGGCCCCGCTGGATCATGGCGTCAGCGCCCCTCATCCGCAGGCACGCCCACGCCGCGCAGGGTAAAGACAAAGCGCGCGCGCAGCAGGAATGTGGCGACGAAGCTGGTGGCGACTGCGCTCAGCTTGGCAAGGCGCGGATCGATGCCGCTGGCGACACCCATGCTGACGATCACCCATGTCAGCGACAGGCCGACCAGCGCAGAGGCAACGAACAGGCCCATCTGCATCGAACGGCCACGCCCTTTTTCGGCAACCCGTCCGGCAAACACCACGCGGCTGGATGCCAGCCAGTGAATTACGATGCCCAGCGAATAGCCGGATACCGCTGCCAGAGGCGCGGCCATGCCTGCGCCGATCAGCAGCAGATAGGAACCCATGTCGAAGCCCAACGCGACCGCGCTGGCGAAGCCATAGGCGATCATGCGCCGTGCTTCGCGGATCAGGCTCATGCCGCGTCGCGCCCACGCGCTTCGACGGTGCTGTCAGCGGCGATTGGCATCGGCACCGCGCGCATCGACGACAGCGCGGCGGCGCGGTCCTGCGCATTGCCGGCATGCTGCGGAAAGGCAGGTGCCTCGCCCTCGCGGCCCGCTTCGTGATATTCGGCGTCTTCGTTTACGCACCATGTGTCGTAAATGCGGGCTCCGGCGATGATATTCTCGACCGTCAGCATGGCGGTCATCATCGCGTGATCCTGATTATTATAGCGGTGCATGCCGTTGCGGCCCACCAGATGCAGCGTGGGGTGCTTGTCCTCAAGCTCTTCGCGCATCACCGCCACGCGGGCGGCGTAATCCTCGTCATAGACGGGATAGGCCTTTTCCTGACGCACAACCGAACCGCCGATCACGTCTTCGCGGCTGGCGAGGCCAAGGATTTCCATCTCCCTTGTCGCCAGTGCGATCAGATCGTCGTCGGACGATGCCCACAGCCCGTCACCTTCAAAGCAGAAATATTCGAGGCCGACGCAGGCCACTGTTTCGTCGGGCACCATTTCGGGCGACCATGATCGGAAGTTCTGGATGCGGCCAACCTGAACCTTCGAATCATGGATATAGATCCAGTTGTCGGGAAACAGGTCTTCGCTGCGGATCTTGAGCGCGACGGTCAGGAAGTCGCGATATTTCAGGCCGCTGGCATCCAGCACCGCATCGGGCACGGGCGACAGGCGTGCGGCCAGTTCACGCATCGGGGCCGAGCTGATCGCGTGTTTCGCGCGGATGATCCGTTCCGACCCGTCGGTGGTGACCGCGTCCAGCCGCCAGCCGCCTTCGCCGTCGCTGGCCAGCTGTTTCAGCGCATGGCCCATCAGCACGCGGTTGCCGCCAGCCTCCACATGGTCGCGCGCGGCTTCCCACATCATGCCCGGGCCAAGGCGCGGATAGCGGAATTCCTCCAGCAACGTCTTGGCCTGCATGCCGTTATTGGGTTTCCTGTTCAGGCCCAGCGAACGCTTTAGCCCGTCGACCACCGCGCCCCACAGCGACAGGCCCTTGATCCGCTGCGCTGCCCAGTCGGCGCTCATCTCGTCGCAGGGCATGCCCCACACCTTCTCGGTATAGGTCTTGAAGAAGATCGAATAGAGCTTCTCGCCGAACTGGTTAACCGTCCAGTCCTCAAAGCTTTTCACCTGCTTGCGCGGGAACATCTGCACCTTGGCAAAGCTGGCCATGCACATGGCCGAACGCCACAGGCCGAGATTGCGCAGCGCCTCGAACGCGCGCAGGGGATAGGAGTAGAACTTGCCCTCGTAATAGATGCGGCTCATCCGTGGGCGGCTGATGAAATCGTCGGGAAGAATCTCGTTCCAAAGATCGACGACGGCCTGCGATTTCGAAAAAAAGCGGTGACCGCCGATGTCGAAGCGATAGCCTTCGTGTTCGACCGTGCGGCTGATGCCGCCGACATAGGTCTCGTCTTTCTCGATGATCGCGACCGACTTGCCCGCCTTGGTCAGCAGATAGCCCGCGGTCAGCCCTGCCGGACCCGCGCCGATGATGACGACATCGACGGCCAGATCGTTGTTTTCCGGTGTTCGCCCCGACCCGATGGAATTCTGCGAGAAAGCCACGTTACCCCCTGATTCGACCGTCAGACCGGAGCTTTCGGCCTGACCTTGATCAAAATCTGACCGAAAATGGCTAAAGGGTCGTTAACGTGGCGGGATTCGCCGGGTTTTATCGTTAATTTCTGACGGGAAAGGGCCGTTGCCCGGCGGCGTCAGAAATTAACGGCACGCTTTTGCATTGCGGCGGGCCGCACCACCGGCTTGCGGGGGTGATCCCGGCGCCACACGCGCGAAATCGCCTGCAGATTGCCGGCCATATGGGCCACATCCTCGAACCGGAAGGTTTCGATGAAGGCCAGGCCATAGACCGGTTGTTCGCGCCAGCGCACCACGGCATAGATCTCGCCCAGCGATGGCACCGCGATGCGAACCTGTTGGCCGATGGATAGCGGATGGTCACAGCGGATGCGGGCGCCCTGATGCGAAACATCCTCGATCTTGACCTCGTGCTTGGTGCCCAGCACCGTGACCGACGAAGGCAAGTCGACGCCGATCCGGATGGCGCGCTTGCGGAAGGGGCCTTTCTCTCCGACCAGCGACCGCAGATCGGCAAACTCTGGAAAGCGCAGGCCTGCATGGCCATCGCGCTGCCACACCAGCTCCACCGAATGACGGTCGCCGTCTCCGAATTCCAGCTCGATTCCTTTAACGTCGTCGGGGATCGGTTCATAGATGCGAACGCGCAGCGCGCTGTTCGAAATATCGCGCAATACGCAGGGCATCTCGACATCGCCATAAACCAGCTTTGCCGTTCGGATTATCGGAAAACGCTCTTCACTGCGCCGTTCCGCATGGGTGGCGATTGCCTCGCCGAACATTCCATGTTGCCCCAGATCGCTCACGCCTGTTTCCCTTGCCATTCCTGACGTTTGCAGCGGCCGCCAAAAGCGGACCCGCTCTACCACCCATCCGGTTTACAATGGCAAAGGTTAAAGGACCGTTCGCTAAACCGCGAAATTATCCCGATATTTCGGTAAGATGATCTTAACCGTCACGGCGCGGCACGAGGCGAGGCGAGGCGGGGGAAATGGTGCGGGCGGCGGGACTCGAACCCGCACGATCAAGGATCAGGGGATTTTAAGTCCCCGGCGTCTACCATTCCGCCACGCCCGCATCGCGCGCTTTGCCTAGGCGCAGGCTGCGCGCCGTGCAACGCCGATTGCCGCGCAATGCGCGGGAGAATTAAAATGTGACGATGATTGCGTTCGGGCGCGGGTTCAGCCGTTAAGCCGTTCGCGCATTTCCTTGCCCGCCTTGAAATAGGGCACTTTCTTGCCCGGCACTTCGACGGTTTCGCCGGTGCGCGGGTTGCGCCCCGCGCGCGCCGAGCGTTCGCGCGTGGAAAATGCGCCGAAACCCCGCAATTCAACGCGGCCGCCCTGTGCCAACCGGTCGGTGATGGCATCGAAGAATGTACTGACCACGGCCTCCACCTCTTCGGGACGAAGCTCGGGATTTTCCCGCGCGAGTGTCTGGATGAGTTCGGACCTGATCATACGCTTACACCCCGTTTGCCGTGGCTGCGACCCCGTCGGCATCCGCTTGTCGAACCTCCCGATCCGGCCGGGCCCCTCCCAGTCCAGAAATTGAGTGCAATGAGCGGAATGCGCAGGAACATGCCATTCGCAGGCGCAACATTCAAGGGCGAAACAGTCCGCCAAGCAGGGCGGATCTTACGAAAAAGGATAGGAAAATCACCGATCGGGATTAGTTTGCGGTTGTCGCATCCAATTCGCCGGCAAGGAATGCGCGGTTCAGTTCCAGTAATTCGATGCGTGTTTGAATGGCAGGCCAATCCTCGGCCAGGAATTGCTCCCGCTCCGATTCCAGCAGTCGCGCCCGCGCGCCCGTCAGCAATTCGACCCCGATCCCGCGCCGCACCGCGATCAGCCCATCGTCCTGAAATTGCTGATACGCCTTTGCCACCGTCAGGGGATTTGCGCCCTGTTGCGCCGCGAACGCACGAACCGAAGGAAGCAGTTCACCCTCTTTAAAGCGGCCGGTCAGGATCGCGGCGACAATCTCGTCGCGCAGTTTAAGATAGACGGGACGCGTCTTGTGAATTCCTGTGTCGCGGGCCATGGCGTTATAGTGGCATAATACACCCGTGCAGACAAGGCAGCCCGCAGCGTTGCCCGCGCGCAACGCCACCGGTTTCAAATGCAACAATCGGGCTTTACCCGCGCCTGCGATGCTTTACTGTGCCCGCTTTCGAGCCCGAGATAAAACAAGGACAAAAGGCCTCCGATGGCGACCAGTTACGAGCAAAGCGGCGACGCCCGCGGAACTATTCTTGGCCACCCCAAAGGCCTGTTCATCCTGTTTTTTGCCGAGATGTGGGAGCGTTTTTCCTATTACGGAATGCGCGCCCTGCTTATTTTCTATCTCACCAAGCACTGGCTTTTTTCCGATGGAGAGGCCGGGGTCATATACGGTGCCTATACCGCGCTGGTCTATATCACGCCGGTTTTGGGCGGCTATCTGGCGGACCGCTGGCTCGGGCAGAGGAAGGCCGTGTTGTATGGTGCGGTTATACTGACGTTTGGCCATTTCCTGATGGGTTTTGAAGGGACCGGCGGTCAGGATCAGGCCTCGCTCAATATCTTCTGGCTGGCGCTGGCCTTTATCATCGTGGGTTCCGGCTTTTTGAAGGCCAATATTTCGGTAATCGTGGGCCAGCTTTATCCGCGCACCGATGCGCGGCGTGATCCGGCCTATACCATCTTTTACATGGGCATTAATCTCGGCGCATTTCTCGGCTCGCTGTTATGCGGCTATCTGGGCGAGGTTTATGGCTGGTCATACGGCTTCGGTGCGGCAGGCGTTGGCATGCTGCTGGGTCTGATCGTGTTCGTTATCGGCAAACCATATCTTCTGGGCCGCGGAGAACCGCCCAAGGCCTTGTCCAAAGGACTGGAATTCGGGCTCTATGCCGTGGGTCTGGTGGCCGTCGTCGTCTGCTGGTGGATGGTGCAGAACCAGGACGTGGTCGGCACGCTGCTGGGCATCTTCGGTGCGATACTGGTGATTGGCGTGGTCGCCTATTCGGTCGTGAAACTGCCATCTGAAGAGCGTGACCGCATCTTCGCCGCCATGTTCCTGATCTTTGTATCGATCGTATTCTGGGCCCTGTTCGAACAGGCGGGCAATTCGTTGAACCTGTTCACTGACCGCCACGTCGATCGCTCGATCTTCGGGTGGCAAATGCCTGCCTCGATGTTCCAGTCGCTGAATGCGGCCTATATCTTCCTGCTGGCACCGTTCTTTGCGTGGGGATGGACCCTGCTGGGCCGCAAGGGGAAGGAGCCTTCTGCTCCTTTCAAATTCGGCCTTGGCGTTATTCAGGTCGGTCTCGGCTTCCTCGTGCTCGTATGGGGGGCCAATGCGGCGGGCGTCAGCGCGGTGCCGGTGATCTTTATCTTCCTGATCTATCTCCTCCACACCACGGGTGAGCTTTGCCTGTCGCCTGTCGGCCTTTCTTCGATGAACCGGCTGGCGCCGGCGCATATGGCGTCGCTGATCATGGGAACATGGTTCTTTGCATCGGCCACCGGCAATTTCGCGGCTGGCCTGATTTCCAAGGCAGCGGGCGGCGAAGGGCTGGAAGGTGAAGAAGCCGGGCGCGAACTGGTCCTGTCGGTTTATTCCACGGTGGGCTGGTATGCGATCGGAATCGGCGTTGTCGTGCTGGTGCTTTCACCCGCCATTCGCTGGCTGATGCATCTGGATACGTTACAGGACGATAATGTTGGCGATGACCTTCTGGGCCAAAGCGAGGCTGGCGAGGCGCTGGCAGGCGGGGTTCATCCCGAAGTAAAGGGCTGAACCCGCCAAACGGCCAGCCCGGCAAGGCGCGCCACGATCCCGCCGCATAGCAAGGATAGGAAACCCGCATGGACCTGAGGCTTTCCTTCCTGCTGTCGGCGGCGATCGTATTCGTGGGCACCCACATCATCCTGACGCATCAGCTGCGCAAGCCGCTGATATCGCTGCTGGGGCAGGCGAGTTTTATCGCGGCCTATTCGATCGTCGCCGTCGTCACGCTGGGCTGGACGGTCTATGCCTTTGCCGAGGCACCGCGTGGCCCCTATGCATGGCCCGCCTATGCCGACTGGGCATGGATCGCGGCGATGCTCATCACATTCTTTGCCCTGCTGCTGCTGATCGGCAGTTTCGCGGGCAATCCCGCCGCTCCTTCGCCCAAAGCCGCCGAACTGGCCGCCAGCAAGGAGCCGACGGGAGCCTTCGCGGTTACCCGCCACCCGATGATGTGGGGCATCTCACTCTGGGCGTTTTCGCATATTCTGCTGGCGCCCGAACCGCGCACATTGTTCCTGATGGGCGCGTTTATCGTGCTGGGACTGGGCGGTTCGGCCATGCAGGACCGCAAGAAACAGGGGCAGCTGGGCGATGCGTGGACCGGTTGGCAGGCCCGGACGAGCTTCTTCCCGAAACTGTCCGGCCTTGCGCGCATATCGCCGGTGATGTGGCTGGGCGCGCTGGCCCTATGGCTAGGGATCAGCTGGCTGCATCTGCCGCTGGGCGGCGTGGCTGCGGGCGTATGGCGGTGGCTGGGGTGATCGACACCCCACGGCCCTAGGCCCGCGCTTCCTCGACCCCCGCGCTGTTGTGGCGCAGCGCTTTCAGGACCGTATCGACGATATTGGCGGCATTCAGTCCGGCTTCGTCATATTGCCTGTCGGGCGCGTCGTGGTCCTGGAAAATGTCGGGCAGGCGCATGGTGCGGATCTTCAGGCCGTTGTCCAGCAGCCCCTCGTCGCTGGCCATCGTCAGCACATGGGCGCCAAGCCCGCCGATGGCGCCTTCCTCGACAGTGACGACCACTTCGTGGCTGGCGATCAGGCGTCGGATCATCGCCTCGTCCAGCGGCTTGGCAAAGCGCAAGTCCGCCACGGTCGTGGACAGGCCTTTTGCCTCAAGCTGGTCGGCAGCCTTCAGCCCCTCGGCAAGGCGGGTGCCCAGCGACAGGATCGCGATCTTGCTGCCCTCGCGCACGATACGCCCCTTGCCGATTTCAAGCCGTTCGGGCTGTTCGGGCATGGGCACGCCGGTCCCTTCGCCGCGCGGATAGCGGAAGGCGATCGGGCCGCTGTCATGGCAAGCGGCGGTATAGGTCATATGCGCCAGCTCCGCCTCGTCAGCCGCGGCCATCACCACCATGTTCGGCAGCGTCGCCAGATAGGTCACGTCGAAACTGCCCGCGTGGGTCGCCCCGTCCGCGCCGACCAGACCGGCGCGGTCGATGGCAAAGCGCACGGGCAGGTTCTGGATCGCCACGTCATGCACCACCTGATCGAAGGCGCGCTGCAAAAAGGTGGAATAGATCGCGCAGAACGGGCGCATGCCTTCGGCCGCAAGACCGGCGGCAAAGGTCACCGCATGCTGTTCCGCAATGCCGACGTCGAAGCTGCGGTCGGGGTGGGCCTTGTTGAAAATATCGACGCCGGTGCCGCTGGGCATGGCGGCAGTGATGGCGCAGATGCGGTCGTCGGTTTCGGCCAGTTTCGCAAGGGTTTCGCCGAACACGTCCTGATATTTGGGCGGTCCGCCCCTGGACTTTTTCTGCTCGCCCGTGACGACGTTGAACTTCTGCACGCCGTGATATTTGTCGGCGCTCTGTTCCGCAGGGGCATAGCCCTTGCCCTTTTGCGTGACGACATGGATCAGGCACGGCCCCTCGGCGGCATCGCGCACGTTTTCCAGAACGGGAACCAGCGCTTCCAGATCGTGCCCGTCGATGGGGCCGACGTAATAAAAGCCAAGCTCTTCGAACAAGGTGCCGCCCATCGCCATGCCGCGGGCGAATTCGTCGGTCTTGCGCGCGGCGACATGCAGCGGGCGGGGCAGCTTGCGCGCGAATTTGCGCGCCAGTTCGCGCAGGCCAAGGAAGCGGCCCGAAGACACGAGGCGGGCAAGATAGCTTGACAATCCGCCAACGGGCGGCGCGATCGACATGTCATTGTCGTTCAGGATCACGACCAGACGGTTGCCCGCCTGTTCGGCATTGTTCATGGCTTCATACGCCATGCCCGCGCTCATCGCGCCGTCGCCGATGACGGCGATGCCCTTGCCGGGCCTGCCCGACAGCTTGTTGGCCACCGCAAAGCCCAGCGCCGCGCTGATCGAGGTGGAGCTGTGCGCCGCGCCGAACGGGTCGTATTCGCTTTCGCTCCGCTTGGTAAAGCCCGACAGCCCGCCGCCCTGACGCAGGGTGCGGATACGGTCGCGCCGGCCCGTCAGGATCTTGTGGGGATAGGCCTGGTGGCCGACATCCCAGATCAGGCGATCTTCGGGCGTGTTGAACACGTAATGGATCGCGGTGGTCAGTTCGACCACGCCAAGGCCGGACCCCAGATGGCCGCCGGTCTGCCCGACGGCATCGATCATCTCCAGCCGCAGCTCGTCAGCCAGCTGGCGCAATTGCGACGGGGCCAGCCTGCGCAGATCGTTGGGCGTGTCGACCGTATCCAGCAGCGGTGTCAGCGGTTTGTTAGGGGCCTGTTCGGCAGTCATTATTGTGCTCTAGCCGTGAAAATCGTCGGAGTCGAATAGGCAGCGTTTCCACTGCCCTGTCGGTGGCGCGTTTTGGCTGCGCCTGTTGCCCTTAGGCAGCGCCGGGAATGAAATCCAGTGCCAGCCCGTTCATACAGTAACGCTTGCCGGTGGGCTTGGGTCCGTCATTGAACACATGGCCCAGATGGCCGCCGCAATTGGCGCAATGCACTTCGGTACGGGGATAGCCGATCTTGTAATCGGTGCTCGTGCCGATGGCGCCTTGCAGCGGACGATAGAAACTGGGCCAGCCGGTGCGGCTGTCATATTTAGTGCGCGACGAAAACAGCCGGTGGCCGCAGCCCGCGCAGGCGAAGATGCCCGCGCGCTTTTCCTTGTCGAGCGGGGAGGAGAAAGCCCGCTCGGTGCCCGCTTCGCGCAGGATGCGATATTCCGCCGCAGTCAGCCGCTTGCGCCATTGCGCGTCGCTTAGCGTAAAAGGGAATGCCTGCTTCGCCTCGGCGCTTTGACCGCAGGCCGTTGCCAGCGGGGACAGCGCGCCCGCAAGAAGCAATCCGACAAAGCTGCGGCGATCATGGGTCATGCCGCCCCTGTTACCCCATCCCGCCTTAGGCGCGCCTGAACGAGCGGACCGATTGCGACAGTAACGTGCCCAGTCCGCGCCTGCCCTTGGCCGGACCCGATTTCATCACCGTCTTGCGGAACAGCGCCGCGCCCGCGCGCACAATCAGGAACACCCACAGGGCCTGCCACGCGATGGCGACGAAATGGGGCCAGATTTCGGGCTGCATCGCTGCGCGTGCCAGCATCGCAAAGGGCGAGGAGAAGGGGAAAATCGCTGCCGCCATTTCGATGGGCTGCCCCTGATGGCCCAGCGCATAGGACGCAAGAAAGAACACCAGCAATTGCGCCATGGTGACGGGCATGGACAAAGTCTGCACCTCGCGCACCGTGGCCGCCAGACCGCCGATCGACAGGAACAGCGATCCCAGCAACAGATAGGCGCAAGCGAAATAGGCGATGCACAGCAGGATGAACACCGGCCAGCCGACTGCCGGCGTCGCCAACATCGAAAGCCCGCTGCCGCCCGCCACCAACACCAGCGCCGCCGCGCTGCCCCACACGGCAATGCCGACAAAGCTGACGCCCAGCATCGCCAGCAGCTTGCCGAAAAACACCGCGTCCATCGGCACGGCGGCGGCCAGCACTTCGATGATCTTGTTCGCCTTTTCCTCGACAAGGTTCGACAGCACCATGCCTGCCAGCAGCATGGTCAGCAGGAACAGCAGCGTCTGTCCCGCCTGCGCGGTGCGGATGCGCCCGCCCGCTTCGTCCACCTGGCTGGGCTGGGCCATGGGTTGCATGGTGATCGCGGGCCATTCGCGTTGCTGCGCGCCTGCCCGCAAGTCGCGCAGCCGCCGCGCCTCGTCGACCAGCAGGCTGACATCGCCCTGCCATGCCGCGATGCGGTTCGACGGGCCCGACAGGCTGGGTTCGTCCAATGTGCCCGCCAGCACGGCGGCGACATTGCGCTCGCCCGGACCGTCGGCCATCACGGCCCTGATCTCGCCCGTGCCGTTGCGGTCGCCTTGCAGCATCTCCAGACCGGGCAGCTTGGGCAGGGCATGGTGCAGCGACTGGCGCGCATCGCTGATCAGCGCGCTTTCGGTCTCGCTCATCGCAATGCCCAGCCTCGCCTCGCCCGCAGCGCCCTGAACGCTGGCGCCGATGCCGCCCGCCATCCATGCGACGATCACCGGAAACAGCGGGCCAAGGATGAAGAACAGGAACGACCGGCTGAACAGGATCGCGCGGAAATCACGGCGCGCGATGACCATGATCTTGGACAGGAAATGCTTCATTTCGCGCTCTCCGCACCCTTGCCGTCGTCTTCCAGCGCCTTGGCCGCGGCCTCGCCCGCAATGGCGACGAACGCATCGTGCAGTCCCGCCCGTTCTATGGAAAGCGCCTGGATCCCCGCCTTGCCTTCCACCAGCGCGGTCAGCAGCGGTTCGACGCCGTCGTCGGGCAGCGAAAATGCCCATAGCGCCCCGCCGGTCGCCTTGATCTGCGGCTGCGCATCGGCGGGCAGTGCCGCGCGCCATGGTCCGTCGATGGTGCGGGTTTCCAGATGCACCTGCGGCGGCAAACGGTCGCGCGCGGTAGAGACAAGGCCGTGGAACGGCACCCGCCCGCCCGCGATGATCGCGATGCGTTCGCACAGACGTTCCGCATGGGCGAGGACATGGGTGGAAAAGATCACCGTTGTGCCTTTTTCGGCAAGGCCGCGAATGGTCCGCTCCAGCCGCCCCTGGCTGATCGCGTCGAGGCCCGAGAACGGTTCGTCCAGCACGACCAGTGCCGGATCGTGCACCAATGTGGCCAAAAGCTGCACCGTTTGGGCCTGTCCCTTGGACATCTGGCGAATCTGGCGGTCCGCAATATGCGCGAAACCGTGCTCTTCCAGCAGGCGATAGCCGCGCTTGCGCCCCTCTGCCGTGGGCAGGCCGCGCAGCGCGCCGACAAAGGCGATGGCATCCACGGCCTTCATCGCGGGATACAGCCCCCGCTCTTCCGGCAGATAGCCGATGCGATTGGCCAGCGCGTGCGGATCCTCGCTCCCCAAGACGCGGCGGGTGCCCTGATCGGGGTCGATAATGCCCAGCAGCATGCGCAATGTCGTCGTCTTGCCCGCGCCATTGGGGCCGAGTATGCCGAAGATCGACCCTTCGGGCACGGCGATATCCACGCCGTCCACCGCCAGAACCCCGTCGAAACGCTTGACCAGCCCCCTTGCTTCGATCGCCAGAGGGCGGTTGCTGTCGTCAAGGGGGGTGAACCGGGTTTGATCGAACGCTTGTGTCATCGCCTGCTGCAAGTAGAATTCCCGTAAGAGAGAGCGGCTTTGCCCCGCAAACTCGCAAAATAAGGTTAAGGCATTTGAACGGGTCAAGCGCTGACAGGCTTGAACTTCTAAGGCAAGCGCTTCTGGAACAGGCGCAAAAGGAAGGTTTCGCCGCCGCGGGGATCGCAGGCGCGGGCGCCGACCCGCGCCGGATTGCACGGCTGCGCGACTGGCTGGCGCAGGACCGCCACGGATCGATGGGCTGGATGGAGGACCGCGCCGACCAGCGCGGCGCGCCGCAGATCCTTTGGCCCGAAGCGCAAAGCGTGATCGCCCTGGGCATGAGCTATGCCCCCGCACATGACCCGCTGGCGCTGGCCGATGCGAGGGATCGCGCCCGCATTTCGGTCTATGCGCAGGGGCGCGATTATCACGATACGGTGAAAAAGGCGCTGAAGCGGCTGGCGCGCTGGCTGGTCGGGGAAGCGGCGAAACAGGGGATCGAGGCGGGGGTTAAGGTCTTTGTCGATACCGCCCCCGTGATGGAAAAACCGCTGGGCGAGGCTGCGGGCATCGGCTGGCAGGGCAAGCATACCAATATGGTCAGCCGCCAGCATGGCAGCTGGCTGTTTCTGGGCGCGATCTATACCACTCTGGCGTTCCGGCCCGACGAACCGCATCAGGACCGCTGCGGTTCGTGCACGGCCTGCCTGAATGCCTGCCCCACCAATGCCTTTCCCGCGCCCCGCCAGATCGATGCGCGGCGGTGTATTTCCTATCTCACCATCGAGCATAAGGGCCCGATCCCGCATGAATTCCGCGCCGCGATGGGCAATCGTATCTATGGCTGCGACGATTGCCTTGCCGTGTGCCCGTGGAACAGCTTTGCGCAAAGCGCGGCGGCGAACCGCGCGTTCCTGCCGCGCGCCGAACTGGTCGCACCGCGCCTGCGCGAACTGCTGGCGCTGGACGATGCGGGGTTCCGGGTGCTGTTCTCCGGCTCTCCCATAAAGCGGATCGGGCGCGACCGGTTCGTGCGCAATTGCCTCATCGCGGCGGGGAACAGCGGCGATGCCGCGCTGGCGGAACCGGTCAGCGCCTTGCTGACCGATTCCGATCCCGTGGTCGCAGAAGCGGCCGGCTGGGCGCTGGCGCGGCTGGCGGAAACGCGCCAGCCCGCGACCTAGCCCTCTGCCATTTCCTTTAACGGCACGTCATTATCGGCCAGCAGAGCCGGATCGATCACCGCATGGCGTTCGACCAGCTTCTTGCCCTGAACATAGTCCTTGACCTTGTTCACGCAGTCCAGCGCCACGACCTTGCCGTCACGTAGATAGATAACGGAAAAGCTGCGCGTGGCCGGATCGCCGCGCACGACGAAATGGTCGAAACCGATCGACAGGCCCACGGTCTGCAATTTCAGATCATACTGGTTCGACCAGAACCATGGCGTCGCCTTGTACGGCTGCTTGTCGCCGCAGATCGCCATGGCGGCGGTCTTGGCCATGTCGTTCGCGTTCTGCACCGCTTCCAGCCGAATCACCGCGCCATCGGCGTAATCGTTGGCATGGGCCGCGCAATCGCCGATGGCGTAGATGTCGTCGAGCGACGTGCGGCAATATTCGTCGACATCCACGCCGTTCGCGCCCGTCGCGCCCGCCACGATCAGCGGTCCGATCGACGGCACGATGCCGATGCCAACGATCACCATGTCTGCCTCGATCTCGCTGCCGTCGGCCAGTTTCACGCCGGTTACCTTGTCGCCGTCGCCCAGAATGCAATCGACGCCGGTTTCCAGCATGATGTTCACGCCGTGATCGCGGTGTTCCTGTTCATAGAAACGCGACAGGGTTTCGCCCGCAACGCGCGCCAGCACGCGGTCGAGCATTTCGATTAGCACAACCTCGATATCCAGCTTGCGCAGCACGGCGGCCGCTTCCAGCCCGATATAGCCGCCGCCGATGACGACACAGCGTTTCGCGCCCGCATCGATTTCGGCCATCATGCGGTCCGCATCGGCGCGGGTGCGCACCGCATGCACGCCGCGCAGATCCGCGCCCGAACACGACAGGCGCCGCGCATCGCCGCCCGCTGCCCAGATCAGATGGGTGTATCCCATCTGCTCGCCGTTAGAGAGCTTTACGCTTTTGCCGCGCGGCTCGATCTCGGTCACGCTGGTGCCGAGGATCAGGCGGATATCCTTGTCCTCCCAGAACTGGGGAGGGCGGATATAAAGCCGTTCGAATTCCTTCTCGCGCGCCAGATATTCCTTGGACAGCGGCGGACGTTCGTAGGGGGCTTCCTTTTCGCGCCCGATCATGGCGATCGACCCTTCGAAACCGGCCTGCCGAAGGGCAAGTGCGGCGGCCGCGCCGCCATGGCCCGCGCCAACGATGATGACGTCTGCTTGGTTCATTCCGTTCCTTCTCCCCCCGGCATTCGCGCGCCGGGCCAGCGGCGCGTAGGGCTAGGGCATAGAGGCTGCGGATGGCAAGCGGCTTTCCGCCGGATCAGGCGGGACAGGCGGCTTTCATCGCCTGCATGGTAAGCGAAAGCGACCTCGCGCGTGCGGCAGGATCAAAGGTGTTGCCCGCCAAAACAAGCTCGTCCGCGCCGGTGCGGCGGATCAGCGCGGTCAGGCTTTCGGCCACTTCCCCGCGCGTGCCGATGGCGCTGACCGACCGCATCGCCTGTAATGTCGCAGCCGCCTGCGGGGGCAGGCTGTCGCGATAGCCGGGAACCGGCGGAGGCAGCTTGCCCGGATGGCCGGTGCGCAATGCGACAAAGCTCTGGTCCATGCTGGATGCCATCAGATAGGCTTCTTCGGTGGTTTCCGCAGCATAGGCATTGGTGCCCACCATAACATGCGGCTTTTCGCATGCTTCGGACGGCTGGAAGAATTCGCGATAGACCCGCAGCGCATCGTCAAGCTGCGACGGCGCGAAATGGGCGGCAAAGGCATAGGGCAGGCCCAGCCGCGCGGCCAGTTGCGCGCCAAACAGGCTGGAGCCGAGTAGCCAGATTTCGGGATTGGCCCCCGCGCCGGGCGTGGCCTGCAGCGGCAGGCGTTCGTCGCCCGCGAAAATCGCCTGCAATTCGACCACATCCTGCGGGAATTGTTCCGCCGCGCCGTGCAGATCCTTGCGCAGCATGCGCGCGATGCGTCCGTCGGCACCCGGTGCGCGGCCAAGACCCAGATCGATCCGTCCGGGAAACAGCGCGTCCAGCGTGCCGAATTGTTCGGCGATCACGAAAGGGTTGTGATTGGGCAGCATGATCCCGCCCGCGCCGATGCGAATAGTGCTGGTCGCATGGCCGATATGGGCAAGGCACACGGCCACCGCGCTGCTGGCGATGCCGGCCATGGCGTGATGTTCGGCCAGCCAGAACCGCTTGTATCCCTCTGCCTCGGCATGGGCGGCGATGCGGGCGCTGGCGGCCAAGGCGTCGGTAGCAGTGCCGCCTTCGACGATGGGCGCGAAATCGAGTACGGAAAGTGTCGTCATGTGCCCCGATATGGGGTGGATGGCCCCAGCCTCAATGATCCGATGCGAGCAGTTCTTCGATGGTGGATAGTAGCAGCGCTATATCCTGCGGGCGCGACAGGCGATGGTCGCCATCCTTGACCAGCGCGACGCGCACATCCTCTCCGGCCAGTGCATGCGCCAGCCGGATCGAGGTTTCCCACGGCACGTCGGCGTCGCGCTGCCCGTGCAACAGGCGCACCGGCGCGTGGATCGCCAGCGGGTCGGATAATAGCAATTGCGCCTCGGCATCGGCGAAAAACCCGGGATGCGTCGGCGTGGGTTCGGGCCCATAGGGATTGTCTTCGTACAGCACCTTGCCGCCCGCCAGCACGGCGCGCTGCTTCTCGTCATAGCCCCAACTGGTGAAATCGGGCGCGGCGGCAATGCCGATCATGCCTGCCAGCGCCTCGTCGCCCTCTGCCTGAACCAGCGCACCCGCGACCAGCAGCATCAGCCAGCCGCCCATCGACGATCCTATCAGCAGGACAGGCGTTTCCGCCGTGCCCGCACCGGCCTGTTCGATCAGATGCAGCACTTCCCCGCGCCAGCGCGACAATGTGCCATCGGCAAACCGCCCTGCGCTTTTCCCGCAGCCCGAATAATCGAGCAGCAGGCACCCACGCCCGTTGTCCACTGCCCATTGCAGCACAGCTTCTGCCTTGGACCCAGCCATGTCCGACATGTAACCGGGCAGGAACACGATCAGCGGGCCGGACCCCGCAGCATGGCGATAGGCGAGCGACAAGCCGTCGGGGCTGGCGGCAAAGGCGATGTCGGGAAGCGCGTTTTCGGCCATGCTCTGTCGTTCTCCGTTCGGGGGGTCAGAAATAGAACTCTTCGACGTCCGCGTCTTCCTTGCAACTGGCTTTCAGCGCGGCAAAGTCGGCTTCCGGCAGGGCGGGCCGGTAATCGGCGCCCTGCCGCGCCGCATCCTCGAACTGTTTCTGCCGTTCGGACGGCACCGGATGGGTGGCGACCCATGCGGCCCATTCGGGCCCGTCGCCGTGATCGTCCTTCAACCGTTCGAAAAACGCCGCCGCACCCAGCGGAGAAATATCGGCCGCCGCCAGCCTTTCGCGGGCGTAATCGTCCGCCTCGCGCTCTGCCGCGCGGGTATAGCTGGTCGACGCGATGCCGAAAATGCCGCTGCCGACATCGGAATTGAACCCGCCCAGCAAGATCGACAGGCCGAACTGCCGCAACAGGGCCTGCATCACATGGCGTTCGCGCACATGGCCGATTTCATGCGCCACCACGCCCGCCAGCTCATCCGCGCTTTCCGCTTCCTGTACCAGCCCGTCGAACACCACCACGCGCCCGCCGGGCAGGGCGACAGCGTTGACCATGCCGATATTGGCGATGTCGACGCGGGTGACGGGGCGGTCGGGATCGATTTCCTGCGCCAGACGCAGCAGGGCGCGATCGCCCGCGGGCGAATGGCACAATGTATTGCCCATATCGCCGATGATCGCATCGCCCGCGCGCCGTTCCCACGATGCGGGAATCATCGGGCCCAGCCAGCTGGGCGCGGTCATCACCACCGCCAGCGCCACCGCGCTGATCCCGGCAAACAGCACGGCCGCCCTGGGCAGGCCAAGCCCGTCGATCCAGTGACCATAGCGGCTTTCACCCGGCAAGCGGGCCGCCAGATCGTCGGGAATCGCCCCCAGCAAACGCAGGCGGAACCCGCGATTGTCGTTCAGCGTCAGCACCGGCCCTTCGGGACGCGTTTCGACGAAACGCAAATCCTGAAGCGGCATTGCCGTTCGGGTGCCGTCATCCTCTGTCAACAGCAGCTCGCTGCCAGCCAGAGCGGCATGACCGTCGCGCTTCTTCGCAGTCAGCCCGTCATACCAGCTGGCTTCGACCGTATCGCCCATCGGTCAGATCGCGCCCATGTCGAATGCATCCAGCAACCCTTCGCCATGTTTCGCCATCGGCGTGTCCGACTGCATCAGCGCGTCGGGATCGATCACGCCATAGGCTTCCAGATGGGTGATGAAGAACTTCCAGTGGCGATAGGACAGGAAGATCCAGCCGATCCCCAATGTCACCACGACCAGCCCCACATCGCCCATGATCAGCTTGAACCAGTCTTTCGTGCTGGCCGAAAAGCCGAAGCTGATATCGTCGCCCAGCCGCATCTCGCCAATCACCACGCGCATATATTTGGCATAGAACAGCAGATAGGCGAGGCCCCAGAGCAGATAGAACGCCAGCATGCCCAGGATGAACAGCCACATGAAGCTGGTCGCGCTGGCCGGATTGTCCGGCTCGTATTCCTCCATCATGCCAAGGCCCAGCGCTGCCGCCACGCCCGCGACGAACACCAGCACCAGGATGATGAACGGCGCCAGATAGGCGACCAGATAGCGCTTCATCAGCGGCGAGAAATCGGCCTGTCCCGAAAAACGCATCTGGCCGAATGTCATATGGCCCCAGCGCTCGTTCCACAAAGACACCATCGCCCATGGCACCATCAGGCCCATCGCCAGATAGCCGACGGTGTATTTCCACATATAGGACAGACCGTATTTGAAGCCCGGTTCGTAACTGCCGCCGCGTATCCCGCGCCAGTGCGTGCGGCCCAGCCGGTATCGCAGTGCGCGGAACCGCGCCACGCCCGACAGGTAAAAGATCAGCAGGAACATCGAGATCATCACCGCCGCGCCTGCGCCGGGATAGCCCTGCAGCATCAGCGCCTCGACCACGAATTGCAGGACGAGGAAGGGAATGCCGAACAGCACCGCGACCATCAGGAAGCCGAAGAACAATTCCTTGCCCACGCCCGTCCATTCCAGATGTTCGTCGATGAACCGGCTGCGGCTCCACAAATAGCGCCGTTCGCGGGTGGTGGCCCAGAACCGGTAAATGCCCAGCGTGACGATGGTCAGCAACAGGTTGGTAAAGGCGATGGGGGCGAATTCGCGCCACGTGCCTTCGAAATTGAATGCCGACAGCGGGGCTTCCGCCTGTTCTGGCGGATCATTGCCATCCGGCATGCCGCCCCCTGCGCCAAAGCCCGCACCCGTTCCGTCCATCGATAAACCCCTGTGACCCTTGCCCCGAAAGGTCACGCCATAGGGGGCAAGTGTCAAGCAAAGGGTTACCAGGGCAGGGAAAAATCAATCGGGCGCAAAAATATCCTCGATCGGCAGGGCGAACAGCGCCGCGATGCGAAAGGCCAGCGGGAGCGAGGGATCGTATTTTCCCGTCTCGATCGCATTGACCGACTGGCGCGACACGCCCAGCTGGTCGGCCAGATGCTGCTGGCTCCAATCCCGTTCGGCGCGCAGGACTTTCAGGCGGTTTTTCACCCGCATTCTCCCCATGCGCCCATGGTGACGCGGTTTACCGCGCCGCCAATGCCGAAACCGAAAAACCAGATCACCGCCCACCAGAAAGCCTCGACATGGGCGACCAGTCCGAATTCCTCGAAAAAGCCCCAGACGGTGGCGGCAGACAGGGCGATGCCGGTGGCGATCAGCGTTTGCCGCACGATCAGCAGGCGCAGGAATTCATCCTCCTCCTCGATGATCAGCAGGCCGATGGCGGCGATAAAACCCAGCACGCCCAGGCCCGGCAACAGCGCCAGCAACCAGACGACGGGGCCGGTCACGCCTGCATGATCGATCAGGTAATTGCCCCCGAACAGCGTGGCGACATAGAACGCAGCCGCCACCGCCATGCGCCGCAGATAGCGGCGCTGCGCCATGCTGCGCGCACCCGTCACGCGCAGCACCTCCGGCGCGAGCTTACGGCCAGTGCAGGCAGGGTGGAGATGGCGACGAATGTGGTCCAGTCGGGCAGCACGCCCGCGATATTGAGCAGCGCCACCCCGATGATGCCCGCGCCCCACAGAACTGCCTTGCGATTGGTCATGGTCAAGCCTCCTTGAATTGATGTAAAGCCTCCCTGTCATAATGGGGCCGCTTTGTCAAGCGAGCTTGTCAAAATGACGCGCAGCCATGACACGATCTGCACAGGTGCTTTTGCGGGATGACTTTTGCGCGTGCCGTCACTATCTAACCGGCATCATGATGCAGCAGCGCAAATCGACGACAACGACTACCACCGGCTTTGCCCGGGCACGGTCGGTCGCGCGCTGAACGCTGCCGCCGTGGCCCGCAGGTTCGGGCAGATGGCGTCTCTTCCCGAAATTGCCCGTTTTTCGCTGACGCCGCCCCTTCCGGCTTGGCCGCGCTTGTGCCATGGCGCGCCTCTGCCCTTTTGATCGGCCCGAGAGATTATGAGCGAACTTCTGAAGATCAGCCTGCCCGACGGTTCGGTGCGCGAAATGCCGGCGGGTTCCAGCCCCGCCGATGTGGCCGCCGCCATCGGCCCCGGCCTTGCCAAGGCGGCGATTGCCGCGCGCGTGGACGGCGAATTGCGCGATATCGGGCGCCCCTTTGACGGCGATGCGCAGCTTGCTCTGGTGACCGCAAAGGACGAGGAAGATGCCCTCGAACTCGTGCGCCACGATTACGCCCATGTTCTGGCAGAGGCGGTGCAGGCATTGTGGCCGGGCACGCAGATCACCTTTGGCCCCGCGACCGACGACGGTTTCTATTACGATGTGATGGCCCCCGCGACCCGCGAGCCGTTCGGCATGGACGATCTTCCCGCGATCGAGGAAAAGATGCGCGAGATCATCAAGGCCGACAAGCCGCTGGTGCGCGAAGTCTGGTCGCGTCAGCAGCTGATCGACCGCTGGAACGCCGAGGGCGAAAAGTTCAAGGCCGAATGGGCCGCCGAGCTTCCTGAAGGCGAGGAACTGACCGTATACTGGTCGGGCCAGCCGAACAGCGAGGGCGCATGGCTCGACATGTGTCGCGGGCCGCATCTTGCCTCGACCGGCAAGCTGGACCCGCAGGCGTTCAAGCTGATGCGGGTTGCCGGTGCATATTGGCGCGGCGACCAGAAGAACGCGCAGCTGACGCGCATATATGGCACCGGCTGGCTCAACAAGAAGCAGCTGAACGCGCATCTGATGCGTCTGGAAGAAGCCGCCAAGCGCGACCACCGCAAGCTGGCGCGCGAGATGGACCTGTTCCACTTGCAGGAAGAGGCGCACGGCAGCGTTTTTTGGCATCCCAACGGCTATAAGGTCTGGCGCGAGCTTGAGGCCTATATGCGGCGTGCCATCGACGCGGCGGGCTATCAGGAGATCAAGACCCCGCAGGTGATGGACGCGCGCCAGTGGGAAAAATCGGGCCATTGGGGCAAGTATCGCGAAAACATGTTCGTGGTGCCCGACGAGGTGCCGAACGTTGAGGACGAAGGCCCCGTCATTAGCCACGATGCCGACTGGATGGCGCTGAAGCCGATGAACTGCCCGGCCCATGTGCTGGTGTTCAAGCAGGGCATCACCAGCTATCGCGAATTGCCGATCCGGCTGTATGAAAACGGCTGCTGCCACCGGAACGAGCCGCATGGCGCGCTCCACGGGTTGATGCGCGTGCGCCAGTTCACGCAGGACGATGCGCATATCTTCTGCCGCGAGGACCAGATCGTCGACGAAGTGCGCGCCTTCTGCGAACTGGCCGACCGCGTCTACAAGGATTTCGGCTTTACCTATTCGATCAAGCTGGCGCTGCGCCCCGAACAGCGTTTCGGCAGCGAGGCCGACTGGGACAAGGCCGAGGACGAGTTGCGCAATGCGGTGATCGAGGCGGGACTCGCTACCGACGAATATGGCTGGGAAGAGCTGCCGGGCGAAGGCGCGTTCTATGCGCCCAAGCTGGAATGGCACCTGACCGACGCCATTGGCCGCACCTGGCAGGTGGGCACGATCCAGTCCGACCGTGTTCTGCCCGAACGGCTCGACGCGACCTATGTGGGTGAAGATGGCGAGAAGCATCGCCCCGTGATGCTGCACCGCGCGATTTTCGGCTCCTACGAACGTTTTATCGGCATTCTGATCGAACATTTCGCCGGTAAGCTGCCCGTTTGGCTCGCGCCGGTGCAGGCGGTAGTGGCGACCATCGTGTCCGATGCCGACGATTACGCGCACGAGGTGGTGGCGAAATTGCAGGCAGCCGGTATCCGCGTGGAAAGCGATCTGCGGAACGAGAAGATCAACTACAAGGTCCGCGAACATTCGGTGGCCAAGGTCCCGCACCTGTTGGTCGTTGGGAAGCGCGAGGCCGAGGAAGGCACGGTCGCGATCCGCACATTGGGCGAACAGCAGCAGAAATTCTGCTCGCTGGACGAGGCGATCGCCATGCTGAAGGCAGAGACGACCGCGCCGGATCTACGGTGAGTTTAGGGGGCCGACAGGGCAGATGAACGCTCGCAGCTTCCTACTGCTGGCGGCGATCTGCCTTGTCTGGGCGTTGAACACGATTGTCTCAAAACTGGCGGTCAGCGAACTGGCTTTGCCTCCGTTGTTTTATGCAACATTGCGGTCCGTGGTGGTTGCGCTGGCGCTGGCGCCGTGGTTGCGGCCCATACCCGACCGCTTCCTGCTTGTCGCAGCTGTTGCACTGGCGGTGAGCGGGGGCTCGTTCGCGCTGCTGTTCATCGGGCTGACTGATGCAAGCCCCTCTGCTGCCGGTATCGTCAGCCTGACGGGCGCGCCGCTGACCGTGCTGTTCGCCATTGTGCTGTTGCGCGAAAAGGTGCATTGGCGGCGCGGCTTGGGCATTGCGCTGACCTTTCTGGGCGTGGGAATCGCCGTCGCATCGCCATCAGGCTGGCAGAGCAGTATCGGGCTGCTGTTCGTGGGCGCATCGTCGGTTGTGGGTGCGCTGGGCAATGTCGGGCTGAAACGCCTGTCGCTGGAGCCTTTGCGCATGCAGGCTTGGGCGGGGGCGATTTCGGCCATCGTATTGCTGCCCCTGTCACTGATGCTGGAGGACGGGCAGGCGGCGGCCGTCAGCGCCGAGCCATGGGGCACGCTGGCGGCGGTGCTGTTTTCGGGGCTGATCGTCTCAATCGGCGCGCATACGCTTTATTACGGGATGATCACCCAGCACGACGTAAACCTGATCGCGCCGCTGACCTTGATGACGCCGGTGTTCACCGTGCTGCTGGGCATATGGCTGACAGGGGACCATGTCGGGCCGGAACTGATCGCGGGCGCATTGGTCGCGGCAGCGGGCGTGCTGGTGATCGTGCTGCGGCCGGGCCGGAATTATCTCAAGGCGATGCTGGTGCGGACGCGGTTGTAGTCATTGGATTTTCCGGCGATCAGATCCTGCCGAAATTGACGGGGGTGCGTTATGAAGCGAGCAACCTATCTGCTGCCTTGGCTCATGCTGGCAAGTCCGGCCCAAGCACAGACTGATTTAGAGCGAGGGTTCGCGGGAGCATTACGCGGCTGCGAGGAATGGGTGCTAAATCCCGCCAGCTGGGCGGAAGGGCCGGGGCGCTTTGTCGCCACCGTCGGATTGGGTGATCAGATGGGGCTTGTGGACTCGGCCGACGAGGTGAACCTTCCACCGAAAGAATTGCGAGTGGCCAATCATTTCTGGCGGATCAATTCGAGCATCGGTGCCGGCTATATGCTCGTCGTCTCAAGCCAATTGCCGATGTGTCATATCACGGGAGGCGGCAATACAGACTTGCAACCGGACATCGAGCGCGTTCTGGCCAGCGACGATTTTCGAAGCCGTTGGAACGAGACAGGAAGCTGGTCGGATAACGGATTGGTGTCGACAAACTATACCAACGCCGAAGAGCCCAGCTTTTCCATCGTGATCAGTCGCGCGGATGCCGCGGGGGGCCGTTTGGATAGGGTACAGCTACTCGCAACTGCGATGTTCGACATGGACGATTGATCAAACAGAAAGGGCCGGAAGCCCCAAAGCCTCCGACCCTTTCCCTATCCGTCCGAACCGGTAGCGCGGATCAGTAAACGCGCTTCTTCGGTTTGATATATTCCACATCGTCGGTCAGCGTGAATTCGTGCACCGGACGGTAATCCAGCTTCACGGCGCCGCCCTTGCCGCCCCAGCCGTCGAACCAGCTGGCGGTGTGCTTCATCCATTCGGCATCGTTACGCTCGGGGAAATCCTCGTGCGCGTGGGCGCCGCGGCTTTCCTTGCGGTTGAAAGCCGAATGCATGGTGACCGACGCCTGCGAAATCAGATTGTCGAGCTCCATCGTCTCGATCAAATCCGAGTTCCAGATCAGCGAGGTATCCGCAACCGAGATGTCTTCCATCTTCTTGTAGGTCGCAGCCAGCTTTTCCTTGCCCTCGGCCATGGATTCGTCGGTGCGGAACACGGCGGCGTGGGCCGACATGCAGCGCTGCATCTCGTCACGGATGACCGCGGTCGGCGAACCGCCCTTGGCATAGCGGAAGTGGTCGAGGCGCGACAATGCGAAGTCCGCGCTGTCCTTCGGCAAATTGTCATGCGCCGTGCCCGGCTTGATGTTGTCCTTGAGGTGGTGGCCGGTTGCGCGGCCGAACACGACAAGGTCGATCAGCGAGTTGGAGCCAAGGCGGTTCGCGCCATGGACCGACACGCAGGCCGCTTCGCCCACGGCATAGAGGCCGGGGACCACGGTTTCCGGATCGCCATCGGCACCGATGGTGACCACCTGACCGTGATAGTTACACGGGATGCCGCCCATGTTGTAGTGGACGGTCGGCACCACCGGCAGCGGCTGGCGCGTCAGGTCGACGCCTGCAAAGATCTTGCCGCTTTCGGTAATGCCCGGAAGACGCTCTGCCAGCACGGCGGGATCGATGTGATCGAGGTGCAGGAAGATATGGTCCTTGTGCGGGCCGACGCCGCGGCCTTCGCGGATTTCCAGTGCCATCGAACGCGACACCACGTCGCGTGAAGCAAGGTCTTTCGCCGAAGGGGCATAGCGTTCCATGAAACGCTCGCCTTCGCTGTTCGTCAGGTAACCGCCTTCGCCGCGCGCGCCTTCGGTGATCAGCACGCCCGCGCCGTAGATGCCGGTCGGGTGGAACTGCACGAATTCCATGTCCTGCAGCGGGAGCCCTGCGCGCAGCACCATGCCGCCGCCGTCGCCGGTGCAGGTATGGGCCGAGGTGGCGGTGAAATAGGAACGGCCATAGCCACCGGTGGCGAGGACGACCGCGTGCGAACGGAAGCGATGGATCGAGCCATCGTCCATGCACATGGCGATCACGCCCTTGCATTCGCCGTTCACCATGATCAGGTCGATGGCGAAATATTCGATGTAGAAATCCGCGTCATACTTCAGCGACTGCTGATACAGCGCGTGCAGCATGGCGTGGCCGGTACGGTCGGCGGCGGCGCAGGTGCGCTGCACCGGCGGGCCTTCGCCCATGTTCTGCATGTGGCCGCCGAACGGGCGCTGATAGATCGTGCCTTCGGGGTTACGCGAAAACGGAACGCCCGCATGCTCCAGCTCGATCACCGCCTGCGGCGCTTCGCGGACCATATATTCGATGGCGTCCTGGTCGCCCAGCCAGTCCGACCCCTTGACGGTGTCGTACATGTGCCACGTCCAGTGGTCGGGCGTGTTGTTGCCCAAAGATGCCGCGATGCCGCCCTGCGCCGCCACGGTATGCGACCGCGTGGGGAATACCTTGGTAATGCAGGCGGTCTTCAGACCGGCCTCGGCGCTGCCCATGGTGGCGCGCAGGCCCGAACCGCCCGCACCCACGACGACAGTGTCATAGGTGTGGTCGATGATCTTGTAGGCGGGGGTATTGGTATCGGCCATCTTACGCGCCTCCCAGCGCGATGCGGATCACGCTGATGACGCCAAAGACGCCCAGCGCGACAAACACGAGATTGAGGAGCAGCAGCACGGCAAAGCGGTTCGCGCCATGCAGGTAATCTTCCATCATCACCTGCATGCCCAGACGCGCATGCCAGAAGGTGGAGACGATCAGCAGCACCATGGCGGTGGCGGCAAACGGGCTGGAAAGCCAGCCATAGACCGTGCCGTAGGAATAATCGGGCATGGTGGCGAGGCTGAACACCAGCCACAGCACCAGCACCAGATTGCCGACGGCGGTAAAGCGCTGCAGCAGCCAGTGATGCGCACCGTGATGCGAGGAGCCAAGCCCGCGAACGCGGCCGATACGAGTTCCGTTACCCATTTATCTAATCCCCGTCCCTTGAATCACTTGGCGAACAGGATCACCGCCCAGAACAGGACGGTCAGCAGAATGCCCAGCAGCATGCTGATGATGGACCAGCGATTGTTGCGATCGACTTCGTAACCCGCGCCCACGTCCAGCACGAGGTGGCGGATGCCGCTGCACAGATGGTTGAAAAACGCCCAGCTGATGCCGACCAGAACGATCATGCCGACCGGGCTGCCCATCACGCCGGTAAAGGTTTCATACGCCGCAGGGCCAGCCGCGAGCGAGCCCACGAACCAGAGCAGCACCAGAACACCCGCGACCGCCAGACCGTTGCCCGACACGCGATGCAGGATCGAGGCGGCCATCGCCGGACCCCATTTCCAGATCGACAGATGCGGCGAAAGCGGGCGGGCAATGCTGCCTTTGGGATGCGCCATGGATTTCAATCCCCTGCGATGGGCAGCGCAGGAAGGACACCGCCTGTTCGGAATCCGCGCCGCCAATTGAATAGTGCTGCGGGCGCGAATGGCAGGACAGCGCGCCCTAGGCAAGGATTTATCGCGCATTTCCGGCCATTGCGAAGCGTTCGCATTTCCTGCGGTGCAGTCCGCCGCCACGGGGCTTGTCGGGTGAAGCGGCGCGCATTACCGCTTGCCCGATGGAAAACGCAGCCCGCCCCACCGCTCTTGTCACCGGTTCCTCACGCGGGATCGGTGCGGCCATCGCCAGCGCGATCGAGGCGCGCGGCTTTCGCGTGATCCGCCACGGCACAAGGATCGAGGGCACGGATTGCGTCGCCGCCGATCTGGGCGACGCGGGCGAAACGGCGCTGTTGTGGGATCGCGCCGTCGATATGGCGGGCGGGCGCATCGACGTGCTGGTCAATAATGCCGGCGTGTTCGAGGCAAGTCCCATCGACAATACCGATGCCTATTGGCTGGCCGAGTGGGAGCGGTGCCTGCGCATCAACCTGACCAGCGCGGCGCAATTGTCGCGGCTGGCGGTGCGCCAATGGCTGAAGGAACCGCGGGACCCCATGGCGGGCAGGCTGGTCAATATCGCCAGCCGCGCCGCCTATCGCGGCGATTCGCCCGATCACTGGCACTATGCCGCGGCCAAGGCGGGCGAGGTGGCGATGACCAAGACGATCGCGCGCGCCTATGCGGGGCACGGCATTCTGGCCTTTGCGATCTGCCCGGGTTTTACCGACTCGTCACAAGAAGGATCGGGCGATTATCTCGCATCGCGGGGCGGGCCCGGATTGCTGGCCGATATTCCGCTGGGCCGCGTGGCGGAACCGGCCGAAATCGCCGCCATCGCCGCATTTTGCGCCGCTGACGCGCCGCCCAGCATGACAGGGGCCGTGCTGGATGCGAACGGGGCAAGCTATGTCCGTTAGGGTCGTCGCTATACTACTAGCATTGGTTGCCGCCCTGCCTGCCGCGGCGCAGGATCATCCCGACCATGAACCGGCGGGCGTATTGGGCGATTGTAACGGGCGCGGGTGGGACGATCCGGCGCCGCCCGTTCACATATTCGGCAATGTCTATGACGTGGGCACCTGCGGCATTACCGCACTGCTGATCGCATCGCCCGAAGGACATGTGGTGATCGACGCGGCGGATGCGGCGGGCGTGCCGGTCATTGCCGCCAATATCGCGGCTCTTGGCTTCGCGCTGACCGATGTGAAGCAGATCCTTGTCAGCCACGAACATTTCGATCACGCGGGCGGCCTGTCGGCGCTGTCGCGGCTGACGGGGGCGCCCGTTGCCGCGCTTGCACGGGCTGCAACGGTGCTGGAAAGCGGCCAGCCCGATCCCGACGATCCGCAGGCGGCCGAATTGCCCGCGATGGCGCCGGTTGCGGTGTCGCGCACGCTGTCTGACGGGGAAGTGGTCGAGGTCGGACCGATTGCGATTACCGTCCATGCCACGCCCGCCCATGCGCCGGGTTCGGCCAGTTACACGTGGGAAAGCTGTGCAAACGGCACATGCGCCAGAATCGCCTATGTCGATTCGCTGACGACCTTCGGGCTGGGGGGATATCGTTTTACCGATCATCCCGATCGCGTGGCGGATGCACGCGCCGCCTTTACCAAGGTCGCGGCGCTGCCCTGCGATATCGTGATGAGCCCGCATCCGCAGGCGACCTTCATGGCCGAGCGGATCAGGGGCGATCAGCCGCTGGTCGATGCGTCTTCATGCAGCGCCTATGCCGAACGGGCCGGGGAAGGGCTTGACCGGCTGCTGGCGAAAGAGGCCGCGCAGTGAGCTGGAAGATCATCGCTCATGCCCCGCGCGACGTGGTGCAGGCTGCGCTTGTCGCGCATGAGGATGTGTGGGACTGGGACCCCGAAATCGTCATCGCAGGCAGCGAAATTGCCGAGGACAAGCCGCTTGAATGGAAGCTGGAGGCGTGGCTGCCGCGAAAGCCGACCAGGGCCGACAAGGCGGCAGTGACGGGTCTGTTCGCCTTTGGCGCGCCCGCGCTGGAGGTTGAGAAGCTGCCCGATACCGACTGGCTGGTCGTCAGCCAGAACCTGACGCAGCCGATCCGCGCGGGGCGGTTCCATGTGCACACGCCCGATTTTCCGCCTGCGGAGCAGGATGGGGTGCGCGATTTGCTGATCCCCGCCAGCCAGGCATTCGGCACCGGCCAGCACGAGACGACGGCGGGCTGCCTTGAAATGCTGTCGCTGATGAAGCGTGAGGGCGCGGTGGTGCGCAATATCGCGGATATCGGCACGGGGACGGGGCTGCTGGCCTTTGCCGCGATGGATATGTGGCCGCGCGCGCTGGCGCTGGCATCGGATATCGATGCTGTCTGCACGCAAGTGGTGGAGCATAACGCGCAGGCCAACGGCTTTGCCATGGGCGGCGGCGCGGGCCAACTGGTGATGACAGTGGCGGCAGGCTGCGATTCGCCGCTGATTCAGGCACGCGCGCCCTATGATCTGGTGATCGCCAATATTCTGGCGGGGCCGCTGATCGAATTGTCGGGCGATTTTGCCAAAATCTGCGCGCCGGGCGGTCATCTGGTGCTGGCGGGCCTGCTGACCACGCAGGAACAGGCCGTGCGGCGCGCGGCGTTTCGGGCGGGCTTTCGGTTGGCGCGGCGGGCGGTGAATGGCGATTGGTCGATCCTGTGGCTCCGGCGGCGCAGCGCGCGTTAAGGCTCCTTCGCGCGGCATCGGGCTGGGCCGCGCTGGCCATCGGCGCCTATTTCCTGTGCGGATGGATCGGGTCGTCCTTTCCCGCCCATCGCGAATTTGCCGGGCCGGAAGACGGCATCGATATCATGATCGCCACCAATGGCGTGCATACGTCGGTGGTGGTGCCCGTCCGCGCCGATGGCCTCGACTGGCACCGCGTCTTCCCTGTCACCGATCTGGCCGAACCGGCGCGCCCCTATACGCATATCGGTATCAGCTGGGGCCAGCGCGACGTGTTTCTCGACACGCCGACATGGGCCGATCTGTCGCCGCTGCTGGTGTTGCGCGTGGCGGGTTTCGGGGGTGAGGGGCTGATGCATGTCGAGCATTGGGTGAACCCGCAGCCGTCGGAGCATTACCGGCCGCTGCACATCAGCCGCGCGCAATATCGCGCGCTGGTCCGCGCCCTGCTGCGCGATCTGCCGCCGCGCGGGCAGCGGCGGCATTATGCAGGCTATGGCCCGCAGGACGTGTTCTATGACGCGCGCGGGACCTATACGCTGTACCTAACCTGCAACGAATGGACGGGCGAAAGCCTGCGCCGCGCCGGTATCCCGACGGGTGCGTGGACGCCCTTTGCCGGATCGGTGATGAAATGGGTGCCGCCCCCGCATGAAGGCGGCACCCAAAAGGCGATCAGAACGCCTGACTAAGGCTGACGGACAGGCGCCAGTCCTCGGGCAGCTGGATGCCGTTGAGGTCCTGATAGAGCGGAAAGGCAGCTTCCGCGCTCAATTGCGGACGCTTGGCACCGCCAAAGGGCAATAGCGCATTGGCGCCCAGCCCGAGGTGGATGGTGTCGCCACCGTAGTTGCCCTGAATGTCCGACGGGCTGCTATGGTTGTGGGCATCGTTGTAATGCCCCTCGATCGCGCCTTCGTGCTCCCAGCCCAGACGCGCGACAGCGCCGACCGAAGGAGTCAGCGCATAGCTGGCCCAGCCGCTCGCCTTCGCGACATCGCCGAACGCAAAGCCGGACGTGTTCGCATCTTCGGCCCGCCATTTATAGCTGCCCTGCGCGCCCCAGCCGAATGACCCGTTCTGACCCGATACGGTCACCGCAGGTTCGATGTCCCACGTGCCGCTGCCGGGCTGCATGCCATAATGCACGAAGCTGCCATCGGCATTGCGCTTCGAAACAGATCCGGTCGGCACCCACACACCCAGCGTGGCATGGGCGTTGAAAGTGCCGGTCCGCGCCAAACGGTATGAGGCCGATACCAAAGTATCCGAGATACCCTCGACCGAATGGGTCATCGTATCGCCATAGCCCATGGAGTGGCCGCCGTGGCCCCCGCCCATATCCATGCCATCCATACCGTCCATGTCATCCATGTCGTGATCCATGCCGGCCATGGGATCGATGCCCAGCATGGTCATCTCGTGCCGCATCCACATCGGCATCACCATCAGCGTGATATCGTCATTGGGGGCGTACATCAGGTCGAGCATGACCATGTCCATCGTCATGTCGCTGGCGCGCACGGTATAGCCTGCGGCCAGAACGTCCGCATCGGTCAGTTTTTTCGTGCCCGACTGGTTGGCGCCGCCATAATTCTCGCGCATCCAGCGAAGTCCGACCATGAATTCGCCGCCGTCGTGCATGTGATCGTTCATCAGGGCAGCGCTCGGGTGCATCAGCGTCGGCTCGACCACGATGGGCGGAGCCTCGGCAATCGCCACGCTGGCTGTCGCAGCGGCGTCATTCTCGATGGCGATGTTGTCGTCGGCCAGCGCGGGCGTCGCGCAGGCAAGGGTAATGAGCGCGCAGGCCGTGCGCGCTTGAAAGCGTTTCATTTCGATAATCCTGTCTGTGTGCTTGATTTGGCCGAAGGACTCCGGCCGAGGGCATCAGGCAGGAAGCGGCGGTGCGCGGCTGGGCGGGCGTTCGCGGGCGATCCTCTCAAGGATCAGCGGTGCGCGGACGGGAATCGCGGCCTGTCCTTCGGGCAAAGGCGGCTGGGGCAACTGGGCGAAGGGCGGCTCGGGCGCATGGCTGGCCAGCGCGGTGAAGGCGCAGGGCGGGGCGTCATGCGGGTTGAAATCGGCATCTGCCGTCGGCGCGTTATGATGGCCGTGATGCGCGGAATGAGGATCGGACGCTGTGGCGGCAGAAGCATCGCCGAATATGCGGCCCATCGCCGGATCGGTGGGACAGGGCATCAGCACCGAGCCTTGCGCCAGATCGGCAGGCATCCATCCCGCAGGCACCAGCGCGCGCACCACGAAGGCGAGTGCCAGCACGGTCCAGATCGTCAGGTGCCTATGCCGGATTGCGCCCATCGGCACGCCGCCTAGAGCGTGCCGTGCCGCGTCGCAAGCGCTTGTTAGCCTGCTTCGGCGACAATCGTCGCCCAGCCCGCCTCGTCGATGACCTCGATGCCCAGCTCCTCGGCCTTTCTCAGTTTCGACCCCGCGCCGGGGCCCGCGACCAGCAGGTCGGTCTTGGCGCTGACCGATCCGGCGGCCTTGGCGCCCAGACGTTCGGCCTGTGCCTTGGCTTCGTCGCGGCTCATGGTTTCCAGCTTGCCGGTGAATACCACGGTCATGCCCGATACGCGGCTGGCGGTGGTTTCGACCACATAGGGCGGGGGATCGACCACGCCTTCGCCTGCCTTTGCGCCGATCAGATCGTTCCAGACGTCGCGGTTGTGATCCTCGTGAAAGAAATCGGCCAGCGCCTCGCCCACGGCCCAGCCGATGCCGTCCGCGCCGCCCAGCACGTTCTTGGCCTTATCTGCCATGCGCGTCTTGAACGGGCTGATCGCTTCGGCGGGGCCGCGCGGGTTGTTCTGGCGATAATCGAACAATTCCTGCGCCTTGGCAGGTAGCAGCCGGATATCGCCGATGCCTTTCAGAATATCGCGCGCAGTAACGGCGCCGATGTGGCGGATGCCCAGCCCGAACAGCAGGCGCGCCGCATCGGGCTCGCGCTTGTTTTCCACCGCTGCCAACAAATTGTCGACAGACTTGTCCTGCCACCCCTCCAGCGCAAGAATCTCGGCGCGCCGGTCTTTCAGGCGGAAGATATCGGCGGGGCTTTCCAGCCAGCCGAGCGCGAAAAATTCGTCGATGGTCTTCTCGCCCAGCCCCTCGATATCAAGCGCGCCGCGCGAGACGAAATGCTTGAGCCGTTCGGTCCGCTGGGCAGGGCAGATCAGCCCGCCGGTGCAGCGCACATCGACCTCGCCTTCCTCGGCCACTGCCTCGCTGCCGCATTCGGGACAATGGTCGGGGAAGGGGAAGGCGGGGCGGTCCTCGTCCCGCGTCAGGTTTTCGACCACTTGCGGGATCACGTCGCCCGCGCGCTGAATCACCACGCGGTCGCCCGGGCGCACGCCCAGCCGCGCAATCTCGTCCCGGTTGTGCAAGGTGACATTGGTGACGGTCACCCCGCCTACCAGCACGGGGGCAAGGCGGCCCACGGGGGTCAGCTTCCCGGTGCGGCCGACCTGAATGTCAATGGCTTCCACCACGGTCTCGGCCCGCTCGGCCGGAAACTTGCGCGCCAGTGCCCAGCGCGGCGCCTTGGCCACAAAGCCCAGCCGTTGCTGCCAGTCCAGCCGGTCGACCTTATAGACCACGCCGTCGATCTCATACGGCAGGTCGGGCCGCCCCCCGGCGATCGACCGATAGGCGGCATACATCTCCTCCAGCGAATGGCAGATGCGGAAATCGGGCGATACGGGCAGGCCCCAGCCTTGCAGCATGCGGACCATATCGTGCTGGGTGACGGCAGGAACATCGCTGGCCGCGCCCCAGCCATGCGCCCAGAAGCGCAAGGGGCGTTTCGCAGTGACATTCGCGTCCTTCTGCCGCAGCGATCCGGCGGCGGCATTGCGCGGATTGGCGAACTGGCGGACGCTTTCGGGGTCGAAACCCTCTCCTTTCGCCTCGGCCCTCGCGCGGGCTTCGTCCATCAGCGCTTCATTCAGCGCGGCAAAGGCGGCGCGTTCCATATAGACTTCGCCGCGCACCTCGAACACATCGGGCACGTCGCCGTCCAGCTCTTGCGGAATATCCGCGATATGGGCGACATTGGCGGTCACATCCTCACCCACTTGCCCGTCGCCGCGTGTCGCCGCGCGCACCAGCCTGCCACCTTCATACCGTAGCGAGCATGACAGCCCGTCGATCTTGTCCTCGGCCGTGAAGGCCACCGGTTCGTCCGCGCCCAATGCCAGAAAGCGCCGCACGCGGGCCACGAAATCGGCAACCTCTTCGTCGTCGAACGCATTGTCGAGGCTCATCATCCGAACCTCGTGCGTTACCTTTGACAAGGGCGAGGCGGCGATTTCGTGGCCCACGTCCTGCGAAGGGCTGTCGGGTCGCACCAGATGGGGAAATGCCGCTTCCAGCTCGGCATTGCGGCGGACCAGCGCGTCATATTCCGCATCCGGAATCTCGGGCGCGTCATCGGCGTGATACAGCCGGTTGTGATGGCGGATCTGCCGCGCCAGCCGCATCAGCTCGTTCGCGGCATCCGCTTCCGATATTCCGTCCAGCGCCGCTTTATCACCGGTCACGCGTTTCGCCCTTTCGTCCAGCCTGTGGTAACCCCCGCCATCAGGGGCGCATCGATCAGGGGGGACTGTTAGCATGGTCGACCGGATTCTGAAGGCGCTGATCAGCGCAATCGTCGGACTTATCGCGCTGCTGTACGTCGCGCATAATCTGGCGAATATCGGCGAGGCGTTTGCCTTTTTCACCTATACCACCAGCCATGCCGACCAGACGGCCTATCCGGTAACCCTGCTGCCGGTGCCGCCGCCCTTCCTGATCGTGGTGGCCATGGTGCTGGTCTTTGCGCTGGAGTCGGCGGCGGGCGTGCTGTGCCTGTATGGCGGATGGCGCCTGTTCGCGCTGCGCCGCGCCGGTGCGGGCGCGTTCGAAAGCGGCAAGGCAATCAGCAAGATCGGGCTGGGCTGCGCGGTGCTGAACTGGTGGGGCCTGTTTCAGGGGATCGCGGTCGCAGGTTATCAGCTATGGCAGATGCCATTGGGCGAAGGGCCGATGATGGGATCGTGGATCTATGGCGGGATCGCGATGGCCAGCCTGATCTATATCAGCCAGCGCGGGGATTAGAGGCAGGCCGCCTTCGGGCCTGCCCCCCCCTGTTTGCCTCAGCTGTTGTCCGCCGGACCATAGGCACCCGCCGAATAGGTCAGCTCGTAACTGTGCGAATAGATTTCGAGGATGTTGCCGAACGGATCTTCCATATAGACCATGCGGTAAGGCTTCTCTCCCGGGAAATATTCGCGGACGGGCATGCGCTGTTTGCCGCCAGCAGCGACGATCTTTTCAGCCAGCCCCTCGACATCCGGGTCCTGCACGCAAAAATGAAAGACGCCGGTTTTCCAATATTCGAAATTATTCGCGGGCTTTTCCGCTTCGGGGAACTGGAAAATCTCTACGCCGATGCGATCGCCGGTCGACAAATGGGCAATGCGGAAACTGCCCCAGCCTGCTCCGAATACATCGGTGCACATCACGCCGATGGCGCTGTCATCCTCGGCAATGGTGGTGGGGGGCATGATCAGGTACCAGCCCATGACTTCGGTATAGAATTCTACCGCTGCATCCAGATCGGTGACAGACAATCCGATATGCGAAAAATTGCGCGGATAGGGGGTGTGCATTGTGAAACTCCTGCTGTGCAGTTTCACGACCTAGGGTGCCAGGGCCATAAGTTGAACTTGCGAAACCTTATGGCATATATAAAATATGCTAATGCTAAATCCCGTCTGGATCCGCAGTTTCGCTATGCTGGTGCAAGAGGGCAGCTTTACCCGTGCAGCCGATCGGCTGGATTTGACGCAGGCCGCTATCAGTCAACATGTCAGGCATTTGGAAGACCGGATAGGCCCCGTCCTATTGCGCGGGCCGCGCCGCTTTGAGCTGACGCCTGCGGGACAGGCGTTGATCGACCATGCGGCAGAGCTGGAGACGGCCGAACGACGGCTGCAGGCTCGTCTTTCGGAAGGAGAGGCCGCAACGGGCCCTTTGTCGATCATCACGCCCGGCAGCATAGGTCAGTTCCTGTATCCAAGACTTCTGGACTTGCAGGCGGATACGCCCGGCCTGACCGTGCATCACCGTTTTGCGCCTGACCCCGACATTATCGCTGCAGTCGCCGAAAACCGTGCTGAACTGGGTATGGTAACCCATCCGCCCGAAGACCCTCGGCTGACTCACCAGCTATTCACACGGGAATCGTTGGAACTGATCGTACCGGCGGGCAAGGCAGCGGAAGGCTGGGACGATCTGATGCGTATCGGGTTCATCGATCATCCTGACGGGAAGGCGATGGCGACAAGGCTTCTGACGCAGCGGTTTGCCGGCAATCCGGGAGTGGGGCATCTGCCGGTGCGCGGTTTTGTCAATCAGATCGGGCTGATCGCAGAACCCGTGGCTCGCGGGCTGGGTTTTACCGTATTGCCGCGCCATGCACGCTTGGCTTTTGGGCGGCAGGACGCGATCGCAGTGGTCGCGGGCGATCCGGTGCGCGACCGTTTATGGCTTATCCACCGCGCCGAATGGCCGCTTTCAGCGCGTGCACAACGCGCGATCGAGCACATGCGCGCGGTGCTTGGGGAAAGCGACGCGACAGGCTGAACGGAACGCCTACTCTGCCGCGACCTCGAACGCTTCGATCCGCCAGTCCTCTTCTTCGGCTCCGGCGATCCATTCCTGCATCCATTCATGTTCCCACACCGCTTCCATATAGGCCTGCGCGAATTTGGGAACGCCGATGCCATAGGTCATGAACCGGCTGACGACGGGGGCATAGAAGATGTCGGCGGCGGAATAGCTGCCGAACAGGAACGGCCCGCCCGAACCGAAACGCGACCGCGCCTCTGCCCAAAGCGAAAGGATGCGCACGATATTGCCCTTGGCCTCGTCCGACAGATCGATCCCTTCGACCCGGCGGCGCACGTTCATCGGCAGTTCGCGGCGAAGCGCCTGATAGGCGCTGTGCATTTCGGCGACCATCGAACGGCACAGGCCGCGCGCGACGGGGTCCTTGGGCCAGAACCGGCTGCCCGCCCAAACATCCTTTCGGGCGTTCTGGGCTTCCTCGCAGATCCGGTCGTCGAGATATTCGAGGATGGCCAGGCTGTCCCAGATGACGACTTCGCCATCCCACAGGATCGGCACCTTGCCGCTGGACGGCTGGACATCGCCCCAGTTCTTCTTGGCATCCTCCCACTCCTCACCGCTGATATTGACGGTGATCTCTTCGAACGAGAGGCCGGACTGTTTCGCAGCAAGCCATCCGCGCAGGGACCAGCTGGAATAGTTCTTGTTGCCGATGATCAGTTTCATGGGGCGCGGGATTAGACCTGCACGACCGTGAAGTCGAGCGATCTAATCCCGCATTGCATTTCAGCGCCGGATCAGGCGGGTTTGATGAAATAGCCGACCACGGCCCAGCCCGATGCTTCCTTTACCAGAGTAACGGTTTCGACCGTGTTCTTCATATCGGTAAAGTCGGTGCGGAACTGCAGCACGGCATATTCGCCCTTGGGCACGCCGGGCAGGCTGTCGGTATGGTTCGCGCTGGCCAACTGCCGGGATACCAGCGCGCCCAGCGGCTGGCGGACGGGCTGGACCGTTTCGGTCCATTGCGCCGCGGTCAGCTGCGATTTGAACATGGTGCCCGCGGTTTCCCAGCTTTGTTCCCACTGGCTGCTGTCGACCAGGGCCAGCCAGCCACGCGCGGCGACGGCGCTGGCGCCTTCGGTCTCGGCAGCGGCCTGCATTTGTACGGGGGCGGTCTGCGCGGCGTTTCCGGCGGGTGCGCCGGTCGGTCCAGTGATCGACGAAAGCGCGATGGCAGCGATGATAAGCGACATGATGATCATTCCTCCTGAAAGCCACATAAGGGGATGTCCTTTCTTGCGGCCGGTTGTTGACTGATCCTCTTGTGCCTGTTCCCCGTTTGCGGATTCGACCCCGAATGCGTTGTGTGCCAGCGATTCGGGCGCGGTTTGCGGTGTGTGCGCAGAAAATTCGGGTGCCCCTGAAAATTGGGGGTCGCCCTCGATCTCGGCCAGCCTGCGGGCGGCTTCGCGGCTGCTGTTCACGCCCAGCTTGGCGCGGGCATTGCGCAGCCGGTCGTTCACCGTATGGACCGACAGATCCAGCTCTCGCGCGATCGATTTCGCCTCGTGCCCTGCCAGCAACAGGCGCAGCGTTTCCTTCTCCCGCTCTGTCAGGGCCGGATATTCCGCGCTCATTCGATTGCCCCTCTTTGCCGGTATTGCCCCATCACCGGCACCCAGCATAGGGTGGAGTGCGCGCGCTTTCCAGTCGCCTTTCCATATATTGCGCAGCCGCAATCGGGGCTTGCGCATGATCATGCGAATGCGCAAAAGCGCCTCTTCCCGAAGCACGCCGCCAAGGCTGTGCGAGGGGGATGACAAGAGGATGCCTGGCCGTTTCGTTTTTTCGAAGGACGCCATGCAGCAGCGAACCGACATATCGCCAGCCATTGACGAGTGCGCCACCGACGGGGCCGCCGAACATACGCCGGTGCGCGACCTGATGCGCCATTCGCTGGCCGAGGATTGCTATGCCATCGTGATCGGCAGCAGCATGATCGCCTTTGCCGTGGTGCTGCTGCACAAGGCGGGGCTGGTTACGGGCGGCATGGCGGGTGTGGCGCTGCTGGCCAGCTATCTAGTGCCGCTGCCCGCGACGACCCTGTTCATCGTCATCAATATCCCGTTCTTCTTTCTGGCCGCGCGCTTCATGGGCCGGTCCTTTGCGCTCAAGACCCTGCTTGCCAATGTGGCGATCATGGTTCTGGGCATGGTGGTGCCGTGGGGCATCGTCACCGATAGCGTGAATCCCCTGTTCGCGGCGCTGATCGGCGGCTGGATGGCGGGGTTGGGCATTTTGTCGCTGGCCCGCCACGGCGCGGGGGTGGGCGGTTCGGGTATCGTTGCGCTGGCGCTGATGAAGACGAAGGGGTGGAACGCGGGCCGCACGCAAATGATCGGCGATGCCGCCATCCTAACCGCATCACTTGTCACGCTGGACTGGATGCCGTTCCTGATTTCGGTCCTGTCGGCGTTGGCGATCAATTCGATCCTGATGGTGAACCACCGGCCGGGAAGATATGTGGGTTATTGATAAAGGCGGCCTGAACATTGCCATGCAGAACGAGTTGAATGTATCGCGCCCATATGGAGTTTGACGGCCCGTTGGGGCAAATCCGGCCGGCCCTGTCCTGATGTCCAATGCACCTGTGGCTGCGGCCGCTCCTCTGCGGGGCACGATCCACTCGATCCAGATGATGCGGGCCATCGCGGCCATGCTGGTGGTGTGGTTCCACGCGCAGCATGCCTTTGCCACATCGGTCAGCAGGCCGTTGATCGCAGCGGAAAGCCACCTTTTCAGCTTTGGTGCGGTGGGCGTGCATATCTTCTTTGTGATCAGCGGGTTCATCATGGTCTATACCACCCGCGAAAAATCCTATTCGATCGGCGCGTTTTACCGGCGACGGCTGATACGGATTTATCCGATATACTGGATATGCGCGGCACTTACGCTGGCAGGCTTTGCGCTGGCCGGCACGCCGTGGGATCGCGAACTGACAATGCTTGTCGCGGCGCTGTTCCTGTTGCCGGGCAGTGCCGCCGCGATCATACCGCCCGGCTGGACCCTCGCGTTCGAACTCTTGTTCTACCTTTGCTTCGGGGTGGCCATGCTGGCGGGGCTGACGCGGGGTTTAATCGCGCTGACCGCATTGTTTCTGGCCACGATTGCGCTGGGCGTGGCGATGCCGGTCGATAATGCGTTTATCGAAATGCTGGGCAGCCCGCTATTGCTGGAATTCGTGGCCGGCGCCGGCGTGGCATGGCTGCTGGTAAGGGGCCGGCTGCCAAGGCGCGGCGGCCTGTTGCTGGTCGCGCTATCCATCGGGCTGTTCGCGATTGGCATTGTGGCGGGTTTCGATCGCGTGCCGCGTGTCATATCGTGGGGCGTGCCAAGCTGGCTTTTGATTACCGGGCTGGTGATGGCCGAACAGAACGGCCTGCCGCAATGGGTTCGCAGGATCGGCTTCTTCGGCGACAGCAGCTATGCGCTCTACCTGATTCACTGGATCGTGGTGGTACTCGCCGTCAAAGCGGTTCTGTCGGTTGACGGATTCCATCCCGAACCGGCGGTCGCGGCTGTTGCGCTGGGTTTTGTTACGCTGGGGATCGCGGAATGGCTGCACCGGCGGGTCGAACGCGTGATGCTGCGCTGGCTGAACCCCCAAAGAGCACTCGTCCCCCCTCGCGCGCCCTAGATCTCCGCACTCTCCAGCACAAAGCCGCGCAGTTCGGCGATGCCCATGCCCTTTTCCGAGGACGTCACAGAAATTTCGGGATAGGCCCCTGCATGTTTGCGGGCCTCTGCCAGCGTGCGCTGGGTGACTTCCTCCAGCTCGCTCGCCTTGATCTTGTCCGATTTGGTCAGGACGATGCGATAGGACACGGCCGCCGCGTCGAGCATTTCCATGATCTCGTGATCCACCGGCTTGATGCCGTGGCGCGCATCGATCAGCAGCAGGGTGCGTTTCAACACCTGCCGCCCGCGCAGATAATCGTTCACAAGGAAACGCCATTTCTTCACCACGGCCAGCGGCGCCTTGGCAAAGCCGTACCCGGGCATGTCGACCAGCCGGAATTGCACCGGCGTATCATCGCCCCCGCCGACGTCGAAATAGTTCAGCTCTTGCGTGCGCCCCGGCGTGACCGACGTGCGCGCGATCGCCTTGCGACCCGTCAGCGCGTTCAGCAGCGAGGATTTGCCCACGTTCGACCGGCCCGCAAAGGCGATTTCCGGCACCGTCGGTTCGGGCAGGAATTTCAGCTGCGGCGCGCTGAGCAGAAATGTGACGGGGCCCGAGAACAGCTTGCGCGCGCGCTCTTCGTATTCAGCGCGGCGGGCTGCTTCCTCGGGCGTCAGGTCCTCGCTCACGCTTTCGCCTTTGCTTCTTCCGCCTTGCGCTTTTTCTCTTCGGCTTCGCGCGCGGCGATTTCCTTAAGCTGCGGGTGGCGCGAATAGAGATATTTCTGCTGCGCGATGGTCAGCGTGTTCGAGGTGATCCAGTACAGCAGCAGGCCCGCCGCGAACGGCGCCATCACGAACATCAGCACCCATGGCATGATCATGAAGATCTGCTGCTGTGCCGGGTCCATCTGTGCGGGATTCAGGCGGAACTGCAGGAACATGGTCAGGCCCAGCAGCAGTGCCAGCACGCCGATGGCAAGGAAGCCTGGCGGGTTGAAATCGAGCAGGCCGAACAGGTTCAGAATATGCAGCGGGTCGGGCGCGGACAGATCCTTGATCCACAGGATAAAGGGCTGGTGGCGCATGTCGATCGCGATCAGCAGCACCTTGTACAGCGCGAAAAAGACGGGGATCTGCAGGAACATCGGCAGGCAGCCTGCCAGCGGATTCACCTTCTCTTCCTTGTAGAGCTTCATCATCTCCTGCTGAAGCGTCTGCTTGTCGTCCTTGTACCGTTCCTGCAGGCTCTTCAGCTTGGGCTGAAGCGCACGCATTGCGGCCATGCTGGCGAATTGCTTTTGCGCGATGGGGAACATGATCCCGCGCACGATGACGGTCAGGAAAATGATCGCCACGCCGAAATTGCCGACCGCATTGGCCAGAGATTTCAGCAGCCACAGGATCGGCTTTTCGAACCAGCGGAACCATCCCCAGTCGATCGTCAGGCTGAAACGGTCGATCCCGGCCTCGTCATACGCTTCGAGAACGTCGCTTTCCTTGGCGCCGGCGAACAGGCGCGTGGTGCGCGATAGCTGTTTGCCGGGCTGCACGGTGACGGCGTCATAGATCAGATCGGCGCGGTAATGCTGGTCGCCCAGCGCGCGGAACGAACCGTCGGCGGCGTCGCCATTGTCGGGGATCAGCGCCGAAAGCCAGTAGATATCGGTAAAGCCCAGCCATTCCGACCGGCCTTGCAGATTGACCACCTTGGCGTCATCGACATCGTCGTAATCGGTTCCGAAATCGACCGATCCGTCCACATCGGCCAGCGGGCCGGACTGCACGTTCCAGATATCGCTGCTGGCGGTGCGGCTCGTGCGGTTGATAAAGCCATAGGGCTGCACCACCACGGGGCCGCTGCCGGTGTTGGCGACGGTCTGGGTTGCGGTGATCAGGTAATTGTCATCGACCTCGAGGCGGATGGTGAAACGTTGCCCCTGGCCATTGTCCCAGCGCAGGGTGACGGGCGTTTCGGGGGTCAGCGCCTCGCCCTCGGTCTGCCAGACCGTATCGGCGGCGGGAACGGCCACGCCTTCGCCGACCCAGCCGAACTGGGTGAAATATTGCGCGGGCGTGCCATTGGGCGAAAACAGGCGGACGGGGGGCGAAGCCTTGTCAACCGTCTGGCGATGGCGGTTCAGCGTCAGATCGTCGATCCGCGCGCCGACGGGGTTGATCGACCCTTCGATGGACGGCGCGGCGATGGCAACGCGACCTGCGTCGCCCAGCTGCGTTTCAAGATCGCGGGCCTCTTCCTCGATATCGGCGGCATTGGTCAGCCCGCCCTCGCGGTTGCGGCCCGAAGATGTCGCATCGTCGGCGGCCGCGGCCTGCTGGGCTTCTACCGCGGGTTGCGGATAGAAATACTGCATGGCCGAATCCCAGCCGAACAGCAGCACGGCCACAAGGACCAGTGCGACCAAGATATTGCGCTGGTTTTCCAAAATCCCAATCCAGTCGATCTAAAATTCAGGCGCCGCGAAAACGGTCGCACGTCCAAAAAACTGAGTTGCCACTATTGCCGGTTACGGAACCGGATCATGGCCACACCCGCCCCAAGGGTGGCAGCGCAATAGTCGCTTCGTCGCCAGCCATCCACCCTTAATCGTGCCATGCCTTCGAAGCGCCTGAATCGCATATTCCGAACAGGACGGCGTAAACCGGCATGAAGGCGGCAGAATGCGCGAGGGACCCAGCTGCCAGAGGCGGGCAATGGCGATGAAGATATATTTCATCGCTTCGGGCCCTTGCGTGCAGGGTTCCTCCGGCGTGGCGGGTCGCCCTTGCCTTCGCGGGCACGCGAAAGGGCGGCGCGCAATTCCTCGCGCAGCTGGGTGAAATCGCGCTCTATCCCGCCGTCGCGGCCGATCAGCACATGGTCGTGACCGGCCAGCCCGTGCAGCGGCAATTCGGCGCGCAGCAATTCGCGGAAACGCCGCTTCATCCGGTTGCGCACGACGGCATTGCCGATCTTTTTGGTGACCGTGATTCCGAACCGCATCGAATCCGGCTCCAGCCCGTTGGGCCGCGCCAGCAGCACGAAACCCGGCCGTGCCACGCGCAACCCCTTGTTCGCGGCAAGGAAATCGCTGCGCTTGCGGATCACGCCGGGGGCGGGAGTGGTGGTCATAAGGTCAGGCTAGAACTGCAACGGGCAAACGCAAAACGCCGGCACGGGCGAACCCGGCCGGCGCTTTGATAATCTCGCGAATCGCGTGAACGTGAGGCTGAAAAGCCTCAGGCGCTCAGCTTCTTGCGGCCGCGGGCGCGACGGGCGCGCAGCACGTTGCGGCCACCAACGGTGGCGGTGCGGGCGCGGAAACCGTGGCGACGCTTACGCACGAGATTGCTCGGCTGAAAAGTGCGCTTCATGGTGAAATTCCCAAAGTCTGACTGCGTTTCCGACACCGCAGCAGTTTAACCGCGCAGTGCCAACAAAAAGGGCCGCCCGATCAAGAGGCAGCCTCTGCTGGGGGCGCGGTTACTGATGTTACAGCTGTGAGTCAAGCGGCAAGCGGGCTGGACAGTGCCCTCGATGCTGATTCATAGCCGAGGGCAACAGGGTCGCAAGGATATATCTCAAACATGGTCGCGCTGGTGCAGACGGTGGCCTATCTGGGCCTCGAGGTTCGCCGTGTGGAAGTTCAATGCCAGCTGGCATCCGGGCTTCCCGCGTTTCAGATCGTCGGCCTGCCCGACAAGGCCGTGGGCGAAAGCCGCGAACGCGTGCGCGCGGCGCTGGCCGCCATGGGTCTGGCGCTGCCGCCCAAGCGCATCACCGTGAACATGTCGCCCGCCGACCTGCCCAAGGAAGGATCGCATTTCGACCTGCCCATCGCGCTGGCCCTGCTGGCCGCCATGGGCGTGACCGATGGCGAGCAATTGTCGGATTATGTCGCGGTGGGTGAACTGGCGCTGGACGGGCGAATCGTCGCATCCTCGGGCGTGTTGCCCGCCGCGATCCATGCCGCGGCGGAGGACAAGGCGCTGATCTGCCCCGCCGCGCAAGGGTCCGAAGCGCGCTGGGCAAGCGAGACCGCCGTGGTCGCCGCCCCTGATCTTGTCAGCCTGCTCAACCATCTGAAGGGCGTCCAGCAATTGCCTGTGCCCGACAGGGGCGAGCTGGCCGATCGCGCCCTTGGCCCCGACCTGAAACAGGTGAAGGGGCAGGAAACCGCCAAGCGCGCGCTGGAGATCGCGGCGGCGGGCGGGCATAATCTGCTCCCGATGGGAACGTAAAGGACCGTTTATTCTGTGGAAGGTGGGGAATGTGGTGGGAGGCTGACTCGCTTTCCCCCGACCGTCAGCTAATATCTCTGGATGGCAATTAGAGACCTGAACGAACTAGAGTTCGTAGAAACGCTACAGGGCTACCTGACCCCAAGCAGCCCCGTTCAACGGCTGCAACTACTTCGCGGGCGGCGGGAACAGGTCACACAAATCACTAGGGCCTTCCATTCAAAGGGGCGGCACGTATTCATCTTTGGCGACCGCGGCGTCGGCAAGAGTTCTTTGGCATTGTCAGTGGCGAACTTCTTGTGCGCGGAGGATGACCGGCCAATCCAACTAGCTTGCAATAGTGAGACGTTCTTTTCCCTTGCGCGGAACCTCGCTTCGCAGCTCCTAGGGGCAACCCCAGTTAACGGCGGGGTGTCCGGCGGTTCCATAGGGCTCGCAGGCTATGGTCTCTCGGCAACTCTGGAGGGGCAGCTACAGGCCCGCGAAGTGCCCGAGCTTACATCGCTGAATGAGGTGGTGTCGGTCATCCGCTATTGTGTCGACAAGCATCTTCAAGAGCGTGTCGTGATTTTCGACGAGTTCGACGCGCTGCCCAATGATGCAGACAGGGGGCTTTTTGCTGACTTCATTAAGCAGATGGGCGACCAATCGGTGCCTATCAAAATGCTTTTCACGGGTATCGGCCAGTCGCTTGAGAGTCTCCTTGCCGCTCATCACTCCTGCTATCGTTACCTCGCTTCCGTGTCCCTCTCTCCCTTGAACTGGGATGGCCGCTTGGCAATCATCAACGCGGCTGCTGAGGCTCTCGGCATCGAAGTCGACATGAGCACTCAATATCGCATTGGGGCGATTAGCGACGGCTTCCCTCACTACATCCACCTTATCTGCGAAAAGCTGTTCTGGGAGATTTTCGATGATCCTGAGGATATATCTCAGGTCACTCCCGAGCTCTATCGCAGGGCCATCGAAGCGGCGGTGCAGGACATCGAGCCGTTTCTGCAAGAGCTCTACGAGACAGCGACGCGAAAATATAATGACGACTATCAGGAGGTGTTGTGGGCCGTCGCGGATCACCACGAGTTTGAGCGTCGGAGCACTGACATCTTTCTTTCCTATCAGGACATCATGAAGCAGCGGCCCCATCCAGCTATGGATAGGACGCGGTTTAACACCCGAATGAACTCGCTAAAGAAGGACTCACACGGCGCAATCCTGATCGGAACTCGGCAGGGGTGGTATGAGCTGAGAGAGCCAATCTTGCGCGGCTATATCCGCCTCAGGGCCGAGCGTGATGGCGTTGCATTGGCGCAGGACCATCCTCAAGACACAGGGGCACGAACGCTGCAACTATTCAAAGACAAGCGCGCCCCTCAATAGCTTCACGAAAAACGCAGGTCCCGTTCTAAGTTGATCGGATCAACTAAGAAACTGGGCAGGCGAAAAACGCAGGTCCCGCCGGAGCCCTCAGGACCCCGACAGGACACTACATCATCCCTGCGCTGCGCGTTCGGCACGGCGCTGTTCAATCTTGGCCGCTTCAATGCCTGACCACCCGCTCAGGGCGGAGGCTCCGAGCTGCAATCCAGCCGCCAGCCCGTTCGTATTCCTCACACTGGAATACATGGAGGTGGCGTCAGCCGCGTTGGCCTTGGTCCGGCTCTCCAGATTGGCGAGGGAGCGGTCATGCTCCAGCTCCGCTTGCATCGCGCTATCGAACAGGAGGGCCTCTACAGAGCCGGAGCTCAGGGCCATGCCAGCCTCCCCAGCGGCAGCACGGAGCCGCCCCTGTTCCCTGCGGGCAGCGCGGGAGGCGTCGAAAATGTCTGCGGTGGCTTTCTGCCGCGCTTCCTCATTCACGACGTCTAGCTGATTGGAAATGGCCTTGTTCTGAGCCTTCGCCTGTTGGGCTTGGGCCGAGATGGAATAGGCAGTTTGGGCCATGCCCACGACCCCAGCGGCGACCGCTAGGGGAATTGCTCCGCACATAGCGGTTTCCTTTCGTTAAATATGAGACCGCCCCAAGCCCCCGAAAGAGAACGGCGGGAGCACGGGGCGGCGGTGATCTAAAAATGCAGGGCCTCAAAGGCCCGAGCGTTATGCGGCTCGACCGTATCGCTTCACGGTTGCGGTGGAGAGGTCGAAGTGTGCTGCGGTATCGGCAATGCTCGCACCGTTCTCCTTCCGCCACCTAATGACCTCCTGCGGGTCCGCTGCGTTGGGCCGGCCAAGCGATGCCTTACCCCTATGGGTCTTGCCGGTGGCCTTGAGAGCCGTCTTGGCCGCTTCCCGTCCTGCCTCGCACCGCTCACGGATGCGCTGGCGTTCCATGTCTGCAACCTGAGCGAGCACGGCGACAATGAGCTCGCCAACGCCTCGGCCAATGCTGCCGAGACCGTGGACATCCACCGTGACCCCTTTCTCCATGAGCCCCCGCACAGTCGACTGGACGTCGAGAGCATCGCGGCCAAGCCGGTCGATGGCATAGACGCAGACGGTGTCGCCTTCGCGGACATAGGAGAGCAGTTGGGAGAACGCGGGGCGCGATGCTGCCAGTGATCCGCCGCTTACACCTTCGTCTGCAAACTCACGGTCGAACGAGCCGCCAAGCGCCTTGCGTTGCGCTTCGATGCTCTGGTCTCCGGTGCTGACGCGGTAATAGGCAATCCGGCTCATGGCTCACTCCATTGGGTCGAAAGATATGGCGCTAGATATGAGCTAGATTATAAGTCTGTCAAGCTATCTTTCGATCCATCTCCTGAGCCGCCATTCGGCATGGCTCCGAAGTTACACCTTTTGAGCTGGGGCAGTTGGGCGGAACTGTCCCGCTGCGGGATTGTCGCACCTCTGTAAGTATTTTCAGGAGCTTAGCGTATTGCCGCGTGAGTCTGCGTGGGATACCTCGTCCCCTCCATACGACAGGAGGGACAGATGGAATTGCAGAACACGACAGGTGCAACGCTCGGTCGGGCAGCGCGGGCAAGGGCTAGGCTGGCGGCGCTCATCGGAGAGGTGGAGCCTGAGACCTGCCCCCGTCAAAAGACTGCGGAGGGCTGAGGCCCTAGGGGACGGCGGGAGGATGTGGGAGCCGTGAGCTCTCCTCCTCCTGCCAGCCTCTCCCTGACCGGCCCCCTATGGGGGGAATGGGCTGTTGGCGACCTACGATAACCCGCTTCGGATTTTTGAGCATTTTCGTAGCCGCTATCGGTCGAACGCCCAGCGGTTCCTTTCGACAATCCTCAGGAGCTCATACGGCGGCACACGGGTTCTCGTGCGGGCAGCGTTCACAAAGCTCTGCCGCAACTGCGGGCAACTGATCGAAGCCGCGATGGTGGCATATGGATATTCAGCCATGATCTATCTCCTCAGGCAGTCGGAGCCACGTGGGAGGCCGTTGGGGTGATGGGGGCTTGGCGTCTTGATAGGCGAGCCAATCGGCGGCTCTGACCTTCTGCTCTCGCTTCTGAGACCGGAGGCAGGAGACGCAGCGGGAATGATGCACCCGCTTTCCACGGCACATGCGCATCCCGAAACTCTCCAGCGGCAACGCGGCTTTGCAGCCATGACACCACTTGTGTCCTGAGGGGACGGGAGGGGATGCCTTTTTAGCCATGAAAGAATGGGGCTAAGGGCTGTTTTTTCAGGACAGGAGAAGCGGGAGGATGCAACTAGGCAGGAGCATTAGCCCAGCCGCACCCCCCGCACTCCCGCTCCAGAAAAACGGCCTTTTAAGCCGCTTCCCGTTCCAGTTTTGCGCGCACCTCAGCGACCGCTGTAGGGTCGATGCGACCGCCACTCACACACCGGCTAGGGACAGGACGAACCTCGTGGAGATGGCAGTTGGAGGAGGCGCAATCTGCGACCTGCTCGCGCCAGTTGCCGATGGCGTCAGGGTCGAAGATACAATCCTTGCACTTCGCGTCGATGGAAGCGCGCAGGGATGGTCGGACAGACATGGTCTGACCTTTCTTGTTGGCAGCACAAAGGGCCCGCACGGGTCTCCGGCGGGGCTCCTTCGTTATGCTGCGGGTTTCAAGGGCGAGGCGCAGGGGTGCCGACGGTAACGACCGTCAAGGCTCCCTCGGTTCTGCGGTTCTCTTTCGAGCGTTCGGCGAAGTCTGCCGAGCCGGCACGGTAGGGGTTCTTTGAGGGAGTGCGGGGCTTGCGGCCCTTCGACTTCCTCACCGTTCCGTTTCCGCGAACTTACGGTAAGCCTTTGCACGGTCGGCGACGCGGGCTGCGCGGACCTGCCGAGCGGCATCTGCCTGAGCTTCGCGGTCGATGTCGACCTCTTCTTGCAGCTTCTTGCGCTCCTGCACGGTTTCGTAGAGGGCGCGCTCCAATCGGCGCTTGCCTTCCACTCCCTCCAGCACGGCGAGCTGGTGCTTGAGGCTGGCGACCTCATGCTCCGCCGCGGTGCGGGCGTCGCCTTTCAGGCGGTAATCAGGATCGCCAACGGTCTGTCCGGTCTTTTCATCAACGACAGCGTTCCAGCCGTGGACGTCGAGTAGATCGGCTTGCAGTTGCACAAGCTTTTCCGACGCCTCCAGCCGCTCATGCTCAATCAGGAGCTCTTCCTGCTGATAGGGGTTGGCGTCATGGCCTGCGCCACCACGGACCCTCATCTCATAGGCATACTGCTCGGCCCCTTGGCGGATCAGTTCGCGCTGGACGTTCTCAGTTCGGCTCTGCTGCGGCACCGCTTCAATGCGCGCTTCCACGCGCGCTCTTACATCGGTCGGGAGCATCTCTAGGGCGTAGACTCATTAGCGGCGATCCATAGGCGTGTGCAGAAGAGCTTGATGGCAGCGAGGAAGTTATCGCTTCGTTTGTCGTATCTGGTGGCCAAGCCTCTGGCGTTTTTGAGTTTCCCGAAGAAACGCTCGACCAGATTACGGTAGCGATACAGGAAGCTGCTGAACGCGAAGCCTTTGCGACGATTGCGCTTGACTGGGATGTTGGCGAAGCCACCCTGCGCGGTGATCTGACTGCGAATGGCATCGCTGTCATAAGCCTTATCGGCGAGAAAGGTGGTGGCGTTCGGCACGGCGGCCAGCAGCCTCTCGGCCTCACGGCAATCGCTCGCCTGGCCTTCGGACAGATGCAGTTGGATCGGCAGGCCGCGACCATCAACCAGGGCATGGATCTTGGTTGTCAAACCGCCCCGGGAACGTCCCATGCAGCGATTTGGGTCCCCCTTTTTAGGGTCGCACCGTGCTGGTGGACCCGGATGGAAGAACTGTCGATCATGACCAACTCGCCGTCGAAGGCTTGGCTCACCGCTTCGAGAAGGCGGTCCCACACACCGGCTTTGCGCCAGCGCACGAAACGGTTGTAGCAGGTGGTATGTGGGCCATAGCGCTCGGGAATATCAGCCCAAGGACTGCCCGTGCGAAAGCGCCACAATATCCCGTCGATGACCCGCCGGTCATCCACACGCGGAACCCCGCGAGGCTTGTTCGGCAACAACGGCTCGATCACCAGCCACTCATCATCGGTCAGTTCAAATCTACGACGCGTCATCCAAAGCTCCTTCCCGAAGCCTTGAATCAACCGCGCCCGCGCCGCGCAAGTCAGTTTATGAGTTTACGGCCTAGGGTGATAGCCTCCGGCAACTTGGGGTTTCCCTTAACGGAGAACAGGCCGGGGGTGTCATAAACTGGGTCGTAATTGCGGATGCTCTCCGCAAGCTCCGCATCCTCCGGTGCTATGTCGTAGCTTTTCGGAGTGTAGTTGCTCGATCCTTCATCTGCGGGGGTCGATGGAACGGTAGAGGAATCGGACATATCTTGGTCCTTATGCTTGGGTAGGGTGTGGCACACGCCACGGCGAATGGCCCCCACGGGGCCGCATCCGAGCTCCCGCCGTTCTCTGGCAGGGGCATCGAAACTGAATTGAATGAGATGGCGGGCAGCTTGCCGCGTCCGGCAGCATACCCGCCGGAGCCTTCGACCTGTCGGGCAGGGAGGCTGGGAATAGAAGGGACCGAACAGCCTAGGAGAACAGCCACGCGGTTCCTTCTATCAAGGATGGGCCCTATTCGACCCGTGGGGGTCTGCGGGGCCCCTGAGGGGGTGTTGGGGTGGGGGAGGAGATGGTGGAGACCCTCAATCCCGTCAGAGCCCCAAAGGGTCTCCTGTGGGTCTCCTATAGTAATACCCTAGGGTATATCTTCCATGCTCTTCCCCCAAAGGTGGGCCCTATTCGGGAAGTGATGCGTTGTCAGTGACTTAGGATGCAGCGCGCAGCCTTCTCCATTTGGATGAAGTAGCGGCGGGTTTTCCGGCCGATGTCGGTGCGCTCGACCATCGCCAGCTCTTTCGCCATGTCGAAGGTCAGGAGGTAGTCCTTGCGACGGTGATGCACCTTCTTCCCGTCTATCTGCACAATCTTGTGCGGATAAAAGTCCTCGCCCTCGATGAATCCATATTCGCGGCAACGGCGTTTGAGCCACTGGTCGAAGCGGTCGCCGATCCCAAGCCACCCGTGCAGGGTCCGAGCGTCAATCATCTGTTCCCCGTCGTGCTCGACAGGGGCGAGGGCTTCCGATGTTTTAGTGCTCTGGCACCAAAAGTTCTCACCCCTCCATTTTTGCACAAGCTCGTGAAAAAATCCTCGCCTTGCTCCGGCAGGCGCTTAACGCCCCTGTCAAATTCAGGGTAACGCCCTCAGGCCCATTCTCCGGCCTCAGGAGAGCCGAAAGGGCGCGGCTGGGTATGGTGATATACCCGACCGTCCCCTCCGCTCTCCTGAGTTGAAATAACGGGGTTTTTCCGGCCTCAGTGTTCAGGCCAAGCATATACGACGGATGCTTCGCCGCCCTGCCGCCACCGGAACGCCAGAACGCCCGTGCGGTAGTCGACCACGACCCGAGCAAAGAGCACTTTCAATGCGGCATTGATGCGGGAATGGTCCGCAAGCGCCTCCTCATCCTCCAGCAACTCTTGCAGCCCTCCGAGCCGACTGGCGATGAGCCCGCCGTCTGCCATTGCGCACCGTTCCTCAGCGGCCCCCAGCTCATCCCGCATTGTTCTGAGCTCCTCCTCCACGCGCCGGATGACACGCGCAGCACTGCCCGACGGGTTCCGGTCGAAGGCTTCCGCCAAGTCCCGTAGGTGCTCCTCCCGTGCCTCTATGGCCCCTGCTAGGTCATTCCTGCGGGCGGTGAGGCCGTGGGTCACATCATCCGCCGGAACGCTTGCAAACAAGTGGCCCCAGCCGCTCAACATTGCCGCTTCGACATCGGCGATGGGCACTGACTTGTAGGCGCACCCTGCTCGGCTCTTGGCTGCTGAGCAAACGAGCTTGGCCTTTCCGCCCTTCGGTCCCTTTCCCTTGAACACTCGGGTCATTGAGGAGCCACAGAGGGGACAGCTAGCCAGCCCTGCGAGGTAGTGGGCAACGGGTCGATTAGCGTGACGACCTTTGGCGTTGCGGGACCTCCCGTCCTTCAATGCGCGCACGGCAAGCCAATCGGCCTCCGAGATGATTGCAGGATAAGCGCCATCAATCGGCTCCTCCATGACCCGTTTCCGCTTACCGTCGATATACTCGATCCGACCCGGCACGAGCCGCCCTAGAACGGCCTCGTTAGAGAGGAGCTTGCAGACTGAGGAGCGGTGCCAACGCTTACCGCGCCCCAGCACGGAAACGCCCTCCTCATTCAAGATTGCAGCGGTTCGATGCTCTCCCACGCCCTCCAGTGCGAGGGAATAGATGCGGCGCACCGTAGCGGCTTTGGCCTCATCGACCGCCCACGCTTCGCCGTCGGCACTGAGCCATGCAGGAGCACGGAGCGTCAGGCGCTTGCTGGGGTCTGCCCGCACCTGTTTCCGTTTCTCGGCCCACGCCTCCGCAACCCTGCGGCCCTTCGTCTTGCTCTCCTCGTGAGCCCGCCAAGAGACCATAATGGAGATGATGAGCGAGGTGGGGTCATTGTCGAGACGGTGGGCATCGTATTCTTGCCCGTCGTTCAAGGTGACGATGGTGACGCCATTGTCGACAATCTCGTTTACGAGCCGCTGCGCACTACGCGGGACCATGCGGCTGATGCGGTCGAAACTCTCGACCAGAAGGAAAGACCCTTCCTCAATCAACCCCCGCTTACAGGCTTCGATAAAGCGGCTTAGCCCGCCGTCCAGCGAGTTACTGCCGCGAAACGCAGACACTCCCTCATCTGTAATGCGCAGCTTATCGTCCAGCACATAGCCGCGGCGCTCAGCCCATTTCGCCGCTGCCTCAAACTGGCGGCGGAAGCTGTCCCCTTTCGCCTGCTCAGGCGTTGACCAGCGTGAATAGCAATAGACCTTCGGCGGGGTCTCTGCGGTGATGATTGATGCGGCTTCCGCCATCGCTCTGCTCCTCAAAAATGTTTCCTAGCCGAGGGTGGGCCCTATTCGGCTTGGGTCCTTGAGGTGCTCTACGGGCTGATGGTCGGGCCGCCGGGCGCGGGCAAATCGCTGATGGCCAGTTGCCTGCCGGGAATCCTGCCCGACCTTACGACCGAGGAAGTGCTGGAAACCTCGATGGTGCAATCGGTGGCAGGTCTGCTGCAGGACGGCCGGATCAGCCGCGCGCGCCCGTTTCGCGCACCACATCATTCGGCCAGCATCGCGGCGCTGACGGGCGGCGGGCTGAAAATCAGGCCCGGAGAGGTAAGCCTTGCCCATCTGGGCGTGCTGTTCCTTGACGAATTGCCCGAATTTCAACGAAATGCACTCGATTCGCTGCGCCAGCCGCTGGAAACTGGCGAAGTCAGCGTGGCGCGGGCCAATGCGCATGTCACCTTTCCCGCGCGCGTGCAGCTGGTTGCGGCGATGAACCCGTGTCGCTGCGGCCATCTGGGCGATCCGGCGCTTGCCTGTTCGCGCGCGCCCAAATGCGCCGCCGATTACCAGAGCCGCGTATCCGGCCCGCTGCTCGACCGTATCGACCTGCATGTCGAGGTGGATCCGGTGTCGGCCCGCGACCTTGCCCTGCCGCCCCCTGCCGAGGGGAGCGAGGAAGTCGCCGCCCGCGTCCGCGCCGCGCGTACGGTGCAGAATGCGCGCCTGAACGGCACCCATATGCGCAATAATGCCGCGCTGGATGGCGAGGCGCTGGACCGGTTTGCCACGCCCGACGATGCGGGGCGCGCGCTGCTGATGGATGCGGCGGAAAAAATGCGGCTGTCGGCGCGCGGCTTTACCCGCCTGCTGCGCGTGGCGCGCACGATTGCCGATCTGGCGGGTGCGGAAACCACCGGCCGCGTCCATGTTGCCGAGGCGCTGAGCTATCGCCGTCAGGCTCCGCGTGCCTGACCGGCGCGCGTAATAATCATTCGCGTGCCAATACGAATCCTGCCGTCTACCGACTGCCCCCGCGCGCTCTAGGGGTAAACGAGGATTATTCGGCCATGGCCATTGGCCCAATCTCCCGCTCGCCGCCGCCGGATTCGGTCAGGTCGCGCAAGAATGCCGCCGCATAAAAAGCAGGAGCATGAAATGGCCAAGCAACCCAATATCCTCATCCTGTGGGGGGACGATATCGGTCAATCCAATATTAGTTTCTTCACCAAGGGCATGATGGGCTATAAAACGCCCAACATCGACTCCATTGCCGAACAGGGCATGGCATTCACCGATTACTACGCCGAACAAAGCTGCACGGCGGGCCGCGCCAGCTTTATCATGGGCCAGAACGGCGTTCGCACCGGCCTGACCAAGGTGGGTATGCCCGGCGCCAAGGAAGGCATGCAAGAAGTCAATCCGACCATTGCCCGCGTGCTCAAATCGGCAGGCTATTCGACTGGCCAGTTCGGCAAGAACCACCTTGGCGACCGCGACGAACACCTGCCCACCATGCATGGTTTCGACGAGTTCTTCGGCAATCTCTATCATTTGAATGCTGAGGAAGAGCCGGAAAACCCCGACTATCCGAAGCCTGAAGACTTCCCCGACTTCAAAAAGAACTATGGCCCGCGCGGCGTGCTGCATTGCCATGCCGACGGCAAGGGCGGCCAGTCGATCGAGGATACCGGCCCGCTGACGAAAAAGCGGATGGAGACCATTGATGACGAGGCCTATGAAAAGGCCAGCGCCTTTATCCGCAAGGCGGTGGAAGCGGATGTGCCCTTCTTCGTCTGGTTCAACACCACCCACATGCATTTCCGCACGCATTGCAAGCCGGAGAGCCGCGGGCAGGCTGGTCGCTGGCAGTCGGAATATCACGATGTGATGATCGATCACGACAAGACCATCGGGCAGATGCTGGCGCTGCTCGACGAACTGGGCGTGACCGACAATACCTTCGTGATGTATTCGACCGACAATGGCCCGCACCGCAACAGCTGGCCGGATGCAGGCACCACGCCGTTCCGTTCGGAAAAGAACACCAGCTGGGAAGGCGCCTATCGCGTGCCTGCCATGGTCAAGTGGCCGGGTCATATCGAGCCGGGCCAGGTGTCGAACGATATCGTCTCGCACCTCGACTGGCTGCCGACTTTTGCCGAAATGGCGGGGATCGATGACGTTACGGGTAAGCTGAAAGCGGGCTGCGAACTCGACGGTCACAAGTATAAGGTTCATCTCGACGGTCACTCAATGGTCGGTCACCTGACCAAGGGTGAAAAATCGCCGCGTCAGGGCTTTATTTACTGGACTGACGAAGGTGATGTGGCGGCTCTGCGCGTCGATAACTGGAAGGCGGTGTTCATGGAACAGCGCTGCACCGGTACGCTGCAGATCTGGTACGAGCCGTTTGTCACTGGACGTATGCCCAAGCTGTTCAACCTTCGTACCGACCCTTACGAGTTCGCGGACATTACTTCGAACACCTATTGGGACTGGTATCTGGACCGCGCCTTTATTCTGGTTCCCATGCAGGGGATCATCGGCAAGTTCCTTGAAACATTGAAGGAATTCCCGCCAAGCCAGAAGGCAGGCAGCTTCAACCTTGAAAAGGTGATGGCAACGATGACCAATGCCGCGACCGGCGGCGCCTGATCGGGCCAACAGTTGAAACAGGAAACGGGCCTCGCCTTGCGGGGCCCGTTTTCGTTTGCGCGCTTCGGGTTGTGCGAAAGGCTATTTGGCCAGATTGGCCATGGGCGCGGACAGGGTCAGGCCAAAGCCGTCCTCGCCAAAGCGCATGTCGACCTTGCCCTCGGGGTCGATGCCGCGTTCGATCAGCCGCGTGCCAAGCCCCTTGGACGCCGGCTCCCTTGCCGGCGGCCCGCCGGTTTCGCACCAGCGCAGGATCAGCCACGGCGCCTCGTCTTCCCCCGCCTCGATACAGGCGTTCAGCTCGACCGTGCCGTCCGGCACCGACAGCGCGCCATATTTCATCGCATTGGTGCCCAGCTCGTGCAGGATCATCGACAGGGTAAGCACGGGGCGCGATCCCATTTCGCAATCATGGCCCAGCATTTTGACCCGCTGGTCGATACCCAGCTTGCTGAACACGCTGCGCGCCAGTTCCTGCAACCGGCCTGAAGAGCGGCTGCGCCTGAGCAGCAGATCATGCGCGGTTGCCAGCGCGGCGACCCGGCGGTTGAATTCGCGCACGGGGCCGGGATCGGGAATATCGCGCAATGTATGGCCCGCCACCGCCTGCACCAGCGCCAGCGTGTTTTTCAGGCGGTGGGCAATCTCTTCGTTCACCGCATGCTGTTCGGTGACATCGGTGACGATCCCGACAAAGGCGGGCGCAGCCCCGTTCTCTGGCGGGACATAGCGGGCGCGCATTTCCACCCAGCGCACCGCACCGTCATTAGCACGGATAATCTCGTATTCCTCGACCACTTGGCGGTCGGGGTCCGCCATGCTGCTTTCCTCGACCCGCTTGTCGGCCGGGATCTTGCGCCGGTCGCCAATGACGCCGCCATGGATCGTGTCGACATTTTCGAAACCGTAGATGCGGCAGAATTCGGGGCTGACCTTGACCATGCGGGTGTCGATATTCAGTTCGAACGCGCCGACATTGCCCGCTTCCTCGGCCAGTTGCAGCCGTTTGCTGGCATTGCGCAGCACTTCGGTCTGCGAACGGTGCTGCTCCACCTCGCGCGCGGCGGCACGCAGCGATTTGCGCAGTTCCAGCTGATCCACCACTTGCCCCGCCAGCGCCTTCAGTATGCGCCTTTGCGTCGGGTCCAGCCCGCCGGGGCGCGGCACGGCATCCAGGACGCACAGCATGCCGATCACCACGCCCGCAGGCGTCACCAGCGGCGCGCCCGCATAGAAGCGCACGCCATCGTCTGCGGTAACGAGCGCGTTGTCCCTGGTCCGCGCATCCGTCGTCAGATCGGGGATCACCAGCAATTCATTGCTGTGCATGCCATGGGCGCAAACCGATTGTTCGATCGGGGTCTGGCAAGCGTCGAGGCCGACGCGCGCCTTGAACCATTGCCGGTCCCGTTCGACCAGGCTGATCAGCGCGGTGGGGGCATTGCAGATAGTCTTGGCGATGAAAACGATCTCGTCGAAGGCCTGCTCGGCCTCGCTGTCGAGAACCTCATACTCCGCCAGTGCGTCGAGCCGTTGTTGCTCGCGCGCCGACGCTGCCTCACCGCTGGCGGCGGGGCTTCGGGTGATATCGCCATAAGCCATTGCTACCCCTTTCTAGCCGTCTTGCGGCCAAAGGGAAACAAGACCTTCGTTACATATTGTGTCGGCCGCCCCTGACCCGCCCCGCTTTGGCTGGAAAAATGCGGGAAACCTGCGCATGATGCATCGCAAGGGCTGCTTTGGGGGCGGTCCGCGAAGAGAGGGGGCGGAAAAATAATGGAAGCGACCATAATCGCGGTGCTGGTGTTCGTGGTGATCCTGCTGTTCACCAGCGTGCGCGTGGTGCGGCAGGGGCATGTCTATACGATTGAAAGGCTGGGCCGTTTTACCAATGCCGCGCGTCCCGGCATGCATCTGATCGTGCCGCTGGTCGACCGCGTCGGGCACAAGATCAACATGATGGAACAGGTGCTCGATATTCCGGGGCAGGAAATCATCACCAAGGACAATGCCATGGTCGGCGTCGACGCGGTGGTGTTCTTTCAGGTGCTGGACGCGGGCAAGGCGGCGTATGAGGTGTCGGGCCTGCATAATGCGATCATGGCGTTGACGACGACGAACCTGCGCACGGTGATGGGTTCGATGGATCTGGACGAAACGCTGTCGCAGCGTGACGACATCAATGCGCGGCTGTTGTCGGTGGTCGATCATGCGACGAGCCCGTGGGGCGTGAAGATCACGCGGGTCGAGATCAAGGACATCCGCCCGCCGGTCGATATTTCCGAGGCCATGGCCCGCCAGATGAAGGCCGAACGTCTGAAGCGTGCCGAAATCCTCGAGGCGGAGGGCGACCGCGCCAGTGCGATCCTGCGCGCCGAGGGGCAAAAGCAATCGCGCATCCTCGAGGCGGAGGGCCGCCGCGAATCCGCCTTTCGCGATGCCGAGGCGCGCGAGAGGCGGCACAGGCCGAGGCAGAGGCAACGCGGGTCGTGTCGGACGCGATTGCGACATCGGGCACGCAGGCGTTGAACTATTTCGTGGCGCAGAAATATGTTGAAGCTGTGGGCGATTTCGCGACCAGCCCCAATGCCAAGACGATCCTGTTCCCTGTCGAGGCGACACAGCTGATCGGCACGCTGGGCGGGATCGGAGAGCTGGTGCGCGATGCCGTGGGCAGCGGGTCGGGGAATGTGCAGGCCGATATGCCGCCGCAAACGCCGCAGCCGCCGCAACGTCCCTATACAGGCAGCGGTGTGCCGCGTTCGGGATAGGATTGCACGGTTATGGGCATTTTCGACGGCATCGATCATCACTGGCTTTGGCTGCTTCTGGGCGTTTTCCTGCTGACGGCGGAAATGCTGGCACCCGGCTATTTCCTGATCTGGCTGGGGTTGGCCGCCTTTGCCACTGCGGTGGTGGTGGGGGTGGCCGATGTTACGGTTGCCATTCAGGTGCTGATCTTTGCGGTGTTTTCGGGAATGTCGGTCGTCGCCGCGCGGCACTGGCTGTCGATGCATCCCATCGAAAGCAGCGACCCGATGATGAACGACCGCGGTGCGCGGCTGGTGGGCGAGGCGGTGGTCGTCACCACGGCGATCAGCGGCGGCAGCGGGCGGGTGAAACACGGCGACAGCGAATGGATCGCACGCGGCCCCGATGCACAGGTCGGCGCGCGGCTGGTGGTAACGGGGCACGACGGGGCAGTGCTGCTTGTCGGCCCTGCCGATGCTTCCCATATCGCGGGCTCACCCACTCAAGTGCCGCCAGCCCTGCCGTAAGGGCGCGGGCGGCGAAAGGATCAACGATGGCTGAAAAGCTTGATCTGCCCGACAGCGAATGGCGCGAAAGGCTGACCCCCGAACAATATCGCGTGCTGCGCGAAGGCGGCACCGAACGGGCATTCGCGGGGGCGCTTTACCACAATGACGACGATGGCATGTACCGTTGTGCCGGATGCCACGCGCCTTTGTTCACGTCGGACACCAAATATGAAAGCGGGTCGGGCTGGCCCAGCTTTTTCCAGCCGGTCAGCGCCGATGCGGTGCGAGAGATTACGGATACCAGCCACGGCATGGTGCGCACCGAAATCCGCTGCGCCAGTTGCGACGGGCATTTGGGCCATGTCTTTCCCGACGGCCCGCGACCCACGGGTTTGCGCTATTGCATGAACAGCGTGGCGCTGGATTTCGAACAGGCGGAAAGCCAGAAAACAGAAGATTGATCGCCCCGCCTGCTTGAACGGGGTTCCCGTATCGGTAACCCTGTTCAGCATGGGTTCTGCCTGCATATCGCATCGCCATGTCTGTTTGGACGGGGCTGCGCGCGATGCGGCACCGATGAGTTGATAGGCGGGTAATGGCCAGAAACGGCAAGCGGCGTTCGTCGAATAGTGCAGGCGGACGGCCGCGTCATTCAGAGAAACCGAAAAAGCGCTGGTGGCTGCGTATTCTGACGGTGCTGGTCGGCATCGGCGTGCTGGCGGTCATCGGTCTGGTGCTGGCGGTGATGGTCACCATGCGCTCGCTGCCAAGCTATTCGACTTTGAAGGCCAGCGAACATGGCCAGATGATCGTCGTGCGGGCGCGCGACGGGCGCGAACTGGTGTCGATCGGCCCCAGCTATGGCGAATGGCTGGATTCGCGAGAAATCCCGCAAGTGATGAAGGATGCGATGGTCGCGGTGGAGGACCGCCGTTTCTATTCGCATTACGGTGTCGATCCCATCGGCGTCGCCCGTTCGCTGATGGTGCGCGTGGAAAAGGGCGTCTGGAGGCAAGGCGGATCGACGATCACGCAGCAGCTGGCGCGCAATATCTTCCTCAACAACAACAAGACATTCGACCGCAAGGCGCGCGAGGCGATACTTGCACTCGCGCTGGAACGGAAATTCTCGAAGGACCAGATCCTCGAGCTTTATCTGAACAAGGTCTATTTCGGCGGCGGTGCCTATGGCATCGATTCGGCCAGCCGTCTGTTCTTCAGCCATCCGGCCACCCAGCTCGAACCGGCAGAGGCAGCGATCATTGCGGGTCTGGTCAAGGCGCCGTCGCGCTATTCCCCTACGGCCGATGCTGATGCAGCCGTAGCGCGTGCGGCCATCGTGCTGCGGCTGATGCAGCAGGAAGGCTATATCAGCGGGGCCGAAGCGGACCGTATCGACGTCAGCACGGTGAAGCTGAAAGAGGATCACGGCCAGAACTCGGTCCGCTATTTCACCGATTGGGTGCTGCCGCAGCTCGATTTTCTGGTGCCCGACAGTTTCGAACCGATCGAGGTGTGGACCACGCTGGATGTCGGCATGCAGCGCGCGGCGACCACGGCGGTGAAATCCAACGCTCCCGGCGGGGCGCAGGGCGCGCTGGTCAGCCTTGACCGCGACGGCGCAGTGCTGGCGCTGGTAGGCGGCACCGATTACGTCGAAAGCAATTACAACCGCGCCACGCAGGCCCAGCGCCAGCCGGGTTCCTCGTGGAAGCTGTTCGTTTATCTTGCTGCGCTGGAGGCGGGCTATACCCCCGATACGCCCGTCTATGACCGGCAGATCACCATCGACGGCTGGACCCCGCGCAATTCGGGCGGAACCTATGCAGGCAAGATCGACGTGCGCGCGGCCTTTGCCTATTCCAAGAATACGGTGGCGGCACAGCTGGGCCAGTCGGTCGGTTTCGGCACGGTGGCCAGCATGGCGCGCCGTTTCGGCATCACCAGCCCGATCAGCACCTATCCGTCGATGGTGCTGGGCGCATCGGAGGTTCGCCTGATCGAGCTGACCGGTGCCTTCGCCGCCGTTCAGGCCGAAGGGCGTTCGGTCGAACCCTATGGCATTACGCGCGTCACCACGGCGGACGGCGATCTGCTGTATGAACGCAAGCGCGGGCGGCAGGACCAGCTGGTCGCGCCCTATGTGGCCGCGCAAATGACCGATCTGCTGCAAACGGCGGTGAACACCGGCACGGGCCGCGCGGCGCAGATCGGGCGGCCTGCAGCGGGCAAGACCGGCACGACCAGTTCCAACAAGGACGGCTGGTTCATGGGCTTTTCCAGCGGCATCACCACCGGCGTGTGGATGGGCAAGGACGATAATTCGCGCGTGGCCGGATTGCAGGGCGGCACCGCGCCCGCGCGGGCATGGGCGGCCTATATGCGGGTTGCCACGGCCAAGCGCCCGGTCGAGGAATTCACGACCGAGCTGACCATGCCCGAATGGCAGCTGGAGCCCGATGACGAGGCATGGTTCGGCGGCGAGGGCGGCGATTACTATTTCTTCGACGAGGAGGGGAATCCCATCGACCCCTATGGCCGCGATTACCGCGCGCCGCCCGACGACGGTTCGCGCCCCGGCGATGCGGCGGGTTACGGGCCCGACGGCTACCGCGACGGCTATTACGACAATGGCTATCCCGAAGGCTACGGCAATACCCCGCCATCAGAGCGGCAGCCTGAACAGCCGCGCGGGATCGATCAGGACTTCCTCGACCGCGCGACGGGCAGGCAGGAACAGAACTTGCGCCGCGATGCGCCGCCGGGGACCGGAACGGGCCAGCAACAGGTGCAGCAGCAGCAAGTGATCACCCCGACGCGGCAGGCGCAGCCCAAAATGGTCGAAATCCGCCCCGCACAGACGAACTAGGTCCGCCGGACCTCTAAGCCGCTCCCAATGCAAAAGGGCCGCCCCGTTGCCGGAGCGGCCCCTTTTTATGGCTGGCTTTTAACTGGCCCGTCTGGCCGCGGCGCGGTGATCAACCCCGCGACAGCCGGATCGGCAGGTATACCGCAGGCTGGCCGCGCCGCTGCACGCGCAGCAGCACCGCATCGCGGCTGTCCTTTTCGGCGGCGCGCACGGCAGCTTCCAGCTGGGCCACGGTGCTGACGTCCTGATAATTCGCCGACAGGATGATATCGCCGCGACGCAGCCCCTTTTGCGCGGCGTCTGAACTACCGTTGACGGCGGCGATCACCATGCCTTGCAGATCGGCGCTGACGCCCAGCTGGCGGCGGATCTCGGCCGTCAGCGGGATGGCCGACACGCCCAGCTTTTCGGCGATATATTCCTGCTCGCCGCCAGTGCCGGGATTGCCGAAGCCTTCGTCGTCGTCCTCGCTCTGGTTGCTGAAGCTGTTGGCCAGCTCTTCCTGGCTGGGGCGCAGGCCGACCGTTGCGGTCAGGTTCATGCGCCTGCCATTGCGCAGCACCTCGATCGGGACGCGCGTGCCGGGTTCGATATTGGCGACCGTATAGCTCAGCGTCTGGTCGGGCGTGATATCCTTGCCCGCGACCTTCAGCACGACGTCGCCGGGCTTCAGCCCCGCCTGATCCGCTGCGCCGCCGGGTACGACCGACTGCACGAATTCGCCGCGATTCTTCTGCAAGCCCAGCGAGGATGCCAGATCGTCGGTGACGGGATTGATCTGGATGCCCAGATAGCCACGCTCGATCGTCTGGCCCGCGATCAGCTTTTTCACGATGGGGGCGGCGGTGTCGGCGGGAATGGCAAAGCCGATGCCCACGCTGCCGCCGGTGGGCGAGAAGATGGCATTGTTGATGCCGATCACATTGCCCTGCATGTCGAACATCGGGCCGCCCGAATTGCCGCGATTGATCGCGGCGTCGGTCTGCAGATAGCGGTCATAGATGCCGCCCGAATTGGTGTTGCGGAACACGGCGGAAATGATCCCGCTGGTGACCGTGCCGCCCAGGCCGAACGGATTGCCGATGGCGATGATCCAGTCGCCCACGCGCGCATCGCTCGACGATCCGAATTCGACGAAGGGGAAATCCCTGTCACCACTGATCTTCAGCACGGCGAGGTCGGATTCGGGATCCTTGCCGATCAGTTCGGCATCGTATTCCGCGCCGTCGGGCATGGTGACGGTGATCGATTCCAGCTCGCCATTGCCCTGCACCGAAATCACGTGGTTGTTGGTGACCACATAGCCATCGGCGCTGATGATAAAGCCCGAGCCGAGCGACTGCGCCTCGCGCGTCTGGTTCTGGCCCTGACCGCCGAACAGCCCCTCGAACGGGGTGCCCGCGAACGGATTATTGGCAACCTGCACACGCTGGCGGGTGGAGATATTGACGACCGCAGGCTGCAATTGCGCGGTCAGATCGGCAAAGCTGGCGGGCGCGCCCGAACGGGGCACCACGCGGTTGATCGACGCATCGTCGTTCTGGGCGACTTGCGCACCGGCGGGAAATCCGGTGGCGAAGGACAGGGCTGCGCCGCCAGCAAGCAGCGCGGCAGTGACCGAATAGGCGTAACGCACGATTTTGGTCCTCTTGAAATCTGGATTCATGAATTCGTGTGGCGGTTTTTCGATATATGGGTGCGAACCCGTAATTTTCCATTCACGCCACGCGCCCTGAACGCCGATTGAATAGACGCGCTCTTATGCCAAATCCCGGGTGCCGGATTAACGGCGGCCCCGGAACTGGCGCAGATATTCGTTGTCCGGCGACATGATGATAGAGCTTTCGCTGCCCACGCTGTCATCGGCGAATACGGCGTCATAACTCTGCATGGCGCGATAGAAATCGTAGAATTCGGGGTCCTGGTTGAACGCATCGGCATAAGTCTTGGCCGCTTCGGCCTGCGCCTCGCCGCGGATGATCTGCGCACGTTTCGCGCCCTGTGCCCGAATGGTCAGCGATTCCTGTTCGCGGGCGGTTTCCATGCGGGTAAAGGCGGTTTCCAGCGGCCCTTCGGGCAAGTCGGCGCGCTTGATGCGCACATCGATGACCTGTGCGCCATATTCGCGCGCTTCCTTGTCCAGACCCTGCCGGATCTCGTCCATGGCGGCGCTGCGTTCGGCAGTGATCAGCGCCTGAAAGCTGCGCGTGCCCAGCCTTTGCCGCAGGACCGAATTCAGGATCGGCTGCAAGGCTTCGGCCACGCGGTCGGTGCTGCCGGCAGTTTCGACCATCAGAACCGGATCGATGATGCGGAACCGCGCATAGGCGTCGACTTCCAGCCTGCGCTGGTCGCGGCTGAGCACTTCCTGCCGCTGCATGTCGACATCCATCACCTGTTTCGACACCCAGACGACGCGTTCGAAAATCGGCAGGCGATAGACGATGCCCGCGCCCGTGCTGCCGAAATCGGTGTTGGGGCGGAACCGGTTGGCCACGCGCACCGGCTCACCCGTGCGGATGATCACGGCCTGCATGGTTTCGGGCACCACGATAAAGGAGGACAAGGCCACCGCCAGTGCGATGGCGCCGCCGATGATCGCCAGTTTCCAGCGTTCCCAGATCGCGTCCATCAGTTCGACTCCTGCGTGGTCCGGGGCGCCTGCGCAGTCGCCGCGCGGCTGCCGCGCCGCGCTTCGGGCAGCGGCAGATAGGGGACGACGCCATCGGCTTCGACTACGGTCTTGTCAGTCTCGCGCAAGACGCGCTCCATCGTTTCGTAATACATGCGGCGGCGGGTCACTTCGGGGGCCAGACGATATTGCTGGTACACCTCGTTGAACTCCTGCGCCTCACCCTCGGCGCGGGCGGTGACCTGTTCGGCCCATGCGCGCGCGCGGTTGATGTCGGCCTCGGCCTCTTGCTGGGCGGACAGCACCTTGCGGAAACTGTCGATCACCTGACCCGGCGGATCGGCCTTTTTGATTTCGACACCCTGGATATTGATGCCCGCGCGATAGGCGTCGAGCAGCGCCTGCATATTGACGGCGACGCTGCGCTCGATCTCTGCGCGGCCCGAACCCGACAGGGCCTGATCCAGCGTCACCTCTGCCACCGAAGCGCGCATCGCGGCCTCGGCCACTTCCTTCACCGTCTCGTCCGGTTCGGCCAGCTGGAATTTATAGAGCTTCAGATCCTTGATGTTCCAGCGGATCAGATAGGACAGGTCGACAAGGTTCTGGTCGCCCGTCAGCATCAGCTTCTCACCCTCTCCCTCGGGAATGGTGTCGCGCCGGATGGATGTGACATCCTCTACATCAACCTGCTGGACCGGCCATGGCAGGGTAAAGGACACACCCGGGCTGAGCGTTTTTTCATATTTGCCAAATGTGGTGACGATCCCCTGTTCCTTGGGGTCGATCATGTGGAAACTCGTGATAAGGAGCCACAGCGCCGCTACGGCTACAACGACCAGCGGCACCCAGCTTTTCCCGCCCGGTGCCTGCGGCATTCGCGGGAAATTGCCGCCTCCGCCACCGCTTGGGCCGCCGCCGCGCTGGCCGCGGCGTCCGAACAGATCCTCGATATTCGCGGCGCGGCGCGGGCCGCCCGCGGCACCGGCACCCCCTTCGGGCAGCCACGGATTCTTTGGCTTTGACGCAGGCTTTGCAGGCGGTGTGCCATCGTCGTCCGATGTAGGCGTGTCGCCCCCATTGGAATTGTCGCCCGAAGGCGGTTCGTCGCCGCCGCCGCCGGCCGATCCCCAGGGATTGCGACCAACCATGCCCAATATTGCGTCCTTCAAGGACCCGCCCATCTCTTTCATGCCTATCCTTATAGGTATGCGGGGCGATAAAAACAGGGGCCGCGTTTCAAAAAGCGTATCGCGGGCCGCCTGCGACAAAAGCGATGGGCGAAATCGATTTTGTGCCATTGGATTTTTCGCATCAAGCTGCCAGTGCAGGGCGCATGTCCGATCAAGCAAACGACCCTGTCCCGAACCCTGTCGCCGCGCTACAGTCCCGCCTTGCCCCGATTGCCGGCGACCGGCTGGCGGGCGCGCGCGTCGGCGCGACGGGGGCGGTGACGCTTGTGCTGGAAACGGGCGGTATGGACGTGGCGGCGCGCGATGCGCTGGAACGCGACGTGCGCGCGGCGCTGGCGGATATGGATCTGGGCGAGATTCGCGTGGCCCATATGGCCGAACGCAGCGATGCGGCCCCTGCCGCCGCGCCGAAGGGCCCGCGCCTGATCGCGGTCGGGTCGGGCAAGGGCGGGGTGGGCAAATCCACCCTGTCGGCCAATCTGGCGGTGGCGCTGGCGCGCAAGGGGCGCAAGGTCGGGCTGGTCGATGCCGATATCTATGGCCCGTCGCAGCCGCGACTGTTGGCGGCAGAAGATCTGAAGCCGACCGCGCGCGACAAGCAGTTGATCCCCGTGCAAAGTCGATGGGGCGTCTCCATGTTGTCGATGGGCCAGCTGGTCGAAGCGGGCAAGGCCATCGCATGGCGCGGGCCGATGGCGGCGGGCGCGCTGACCCAGCTGCTGGAAGCGGATTGGGGCACTATCGACGATCTGGTGATCGATCTGCCGCCCGGCACTGGCGACGTGCAGCTGACGATGATCCAGAAGTTCAAGCCCGCGGGCGCGGTGATCGTGTCCACGCCGCAGGATCTGGCGCTGATCGATGCCACGCGCGCGATCGCCTTTTTCGAAAAGGCCGATGTGCCCGTCATGGGGGTGGTGGAGAATATGGCAGGCTATGTCTGCCCCCATTGCGGAGAAGCGAGCGACCCGTTCGGCACCGGCGGGGCAGAGGCAGAGGCAAAGCGGCTGGGCTATCCGTTTCTGGGCCGCATCCCGCTTTCGATCGACATCCGCACCGCCAGCGACGCAGGCACGCCGCCTGCCGCCGGGGAAGGGCCGATTGCCGATGCCTTTGCCGCATTGGCGGATAGTTTGCTAAAGGGTGTGCGATGACCGGAACGGCGGGACCGCGCGCAAAAATCGGCCCGCATCTTACGCGGCGCAACCTGCTGATCGGCGCGGCGGCGGGCGGCGGGCTGATCGCGATCTGGGCGATGATGCCGCGCGATTATCCGGCCCCCCTGCCTGCCGCCGATGGCGAGCAGGCATTCAACGCATGGCTGAAAGTGGGCCGCGACGGCGTGGTCACCGTGGCCGTGCCGCAGCTGGAAATGGGGCAGGGCGTCACCACGCTGCTGCCGCGCATCGCCGCGCAGGAACTGGGCGCGGACTGGCGGCAGGTGGCGGTGGAGCCTGCCGCGATCAGCGCCGCCTATGCCGATCCGGTGCTGGCGGCGCGCTGGTCGGCCCTGTGGTCGGACAATATTCTGGGCACTGCGGACGATCCGGACGATTATCTGGTCCGCCGCCATGCCGAAACCGAACGGCTGATGGCCACGGCCGAAGGGACCGGCATCGCGGCCTATGAACAGGAACTGCGCGAGGCCGCCGCCGCCGTGCGCGCGGTGCTGGCGATGGCCGCCGCCAACCGCTGGGACGTGAATTACGAGGAATGCACGGCCGAGGCGGGCTTTATCCGTCACGGTGAGAAAAGCCTTCGCTTTGGCGAGCTGGTGGACGAAGCGGCACAATTGTCGCCCCCCGATCCCGCGCCCTTGCTGCCCGATCCCGCCACTGCGACGCTGCCCGAAATGACGGGCAATGCCAGCCTTGGCGATGCAGGCTATTTCGGCAGGCTGGACGGCCCGTCGAAAGTCGACGGAAGCTATCCTTTCGCGGGCGATATCCGCCTGCCCGACATGGTGTTCGCCGCCATCGCGCATGGCCCGCTGGCCGACAGCAGGCTCGACAGTTTTGATGCCGATGCGGGGCGGCGGGTCATCGGCTATCTGGGACGGGTCGAGGGGGAGGGCTGGTTCGCCTGTGTCGGGGCCAGCCAATGGGCCGCGGAAAAAGCGCTGAAGGCGATGAAGCCGCGTTTCCGCCCGGGCCGCGACCTGCCCGACGATACGCGCATCGCCGGCGCGCTGGACCAGGCGCTGGCCGAAGGCGATCCGCAAGTGCTGTTCCAGCAGGCCGACCCCGCCGCCGCGCTGCAATCTATGGGCGTGACCGAGGCGGAATACAGTTTTGCCCCGCAGATCCACGGCACCATCGAAACCGCCAGCGCCACGGCCCGTTTACTCGACGGGCGGCTGTCGCTGTGGATGGCGACGCAGGCCCCCGGCGCCGCCCGCCGTGCCGCGGCCGAGGCTTTGGGTATCAAGGAAGCCGATGTCGTGCTGCTGCCCGTGGGCGCGGGCGGCAGTTTCGATGCGCGGCTGGACATCGCCATCGCGCGCGAGGTTGCGGCCATTGCCTATGCGATCGGCAGGCCGGTGCAACTGACCTATTCGCGCTGGCAGGAGCATTTGCGCGCCCTGCCCCTGCCGCCCGCGCGAATCGGCTGCCGCGCGCTGGTCGGCCAGCAAGGCACGATCCGCGCCTGGCACAGCCGCATCGCCGCGCCCCCCGCAGCGCGCGAGATGCACGAAAGGCTGGATAACGGCCTGCGCGCAGAGGCGGCGATGGAAACGGCGGCAGGCGGCACCGATCCCGCCAATCTGATGGGCCATCGCCCGCCCTATGCCATTCCCGAATTGCTGGTCGATTGCGTTTCCGCCGATGTCGGCATCCCGTCGGGTCGGCTGCGCGGCAATGGCGAGATCAGGCCCTGTTTCGCCAGCGAGTGCTTTGTCGATGAAATCGCCCGCGCCAATGGCGAGGAGCCCCTGTCGTTCCGCATTTCGATGCTGGGCAACAACCCGCGCCTGTTCGCCTGTTTGCAAGGGGTGGCGCAGATCGCAGGCTGGGACGGCGGCAATGACGGCAGCAGCGAGGGGCTGGCATGCTGGCAGATGGACGATCCGGCCGGGCGGCCCGATGGCGGCGGTTTCATCGCGGTGATCGCCAATGCGCGTCTGGGGTCGAGCGAGACGGGAGGCGGCGTCGAAGTGTCGGGCCTGTCGGCCTATGTCGATATCGGGCGCATCGTGGATTACGATCTGGCGCTGCAACAGATTGAAGGCGGCCTGCTGTACGGCATGTCGCTGGCACTGGGCATGGCGGTCGGGTTCGACAATGGCCTGCCGCGCGAGCGCACGCTGGCCGCGCTGAACCTGCCGGGGCTGGGGCGGATGCCCGAAATCAGCGTGGGTTTTGCCGAAAACAATGCGCCGCCGTTCGATCCGGGCGAGATCGGCGTGGTCGCCGCCGCGCCCGCCATCGCCAATGCGCTGCGCGCCGCGACGGGCAGCCGTTACCGCACCATGCCGATCCGCATTGCCGAAGTTTCGGTGCCCCCATCCGGTTCCGGCGCATCCGACCCTGCCGCATCCGATCCTGCCACCCAGTCCGAAGGTGGCATCGCCGAACCGGCTGCCGAGGACGTCACCCCCGATGCCGCCGCGCCCGATTATGACGGGCCGGTGGAACTTCCCGACGGAAGCATAGCGCGATGAGCAATCTCACCCCCCTTTCGCGTCCCGCCGACCATCCCGCCGCGCCGGTGGGACGGGTGGCGGTGCTGCTGGTCAATCTGGGCACGCCCGACGCTGCGGAAAAGGGCGCGGTAAAGCGCTATCTGGCCGAATTCCTGTCCGACCGGCGCGTGGTCGAAATTCCGCCCATCGCATGGCAGCCGATCCTGCGCGGCATCATCCTTAATACGCGGCCCGCGAAATCCGCCCATGCGTATCGGCAGGTCTGGACTGATGATGGCTCGCCCCTGGCGGCGATCACGCGGCGGCAGGCAGAGGCGTTGCAGCAACGGATGGGCGATGCAATCAGGATCGACTGGGCCATGCGCTATGGCAAGCCCGCGATCGCCGACAAGGTTCAGGCGTTGAAAGACGCTGGCTTCGACCGCATCATGTTCGCACCGCTCTATCCGCAATATTCGGCGGCGACGACCGCGACGGCGGTGGATCATCTGGGCCGCGCACTGGCCGGCATGCGCTGGCAGCCTGCGATCCGCACCCTGCCTCCCTATCACGATGATCCGGCCTATATCGCGGCGCTGCATGCCGATATCGCGCGGCAGGTCGCGGCGTTGGGCTGGATGCCCGAAGTATTGTTGCTATCCTATCACGGCATGCCCGAACGGACATTGCATCTGGGCGATCCCTATCACTGCCAATGCCGCAAGACCGCGCGCCTGCTGGCCGAAGCCGTGGCGCGAACCCATCCGGACCTGCGCATCGAAGTCAGCTTCCAGTCCCGCTTTGGCCGCGCCAAATGGCTGGAACCGGCGACCGATCAGGTGCTGGAGGCCGAAGCGAAGGCAGGCACCAGACGCCTTGCCGTCGCGGCCCCCGGATTTTCCGCCGACTGCCTCGAAACGCTGGAAGAGCTTGCCATGCAGGGGCGCGACCAGTTTACCGGCGCGGGGGGAGAGCAATTCGCCGCCTTGGCCTGCCTGAACGACGGGGCGGCAGGGATGGACATGCTGGAGGCACTGGTCCGCCGCGAGTTGAAAGGCTGGATCTAGCCTGCGGGCGCACCCTGCCGGATGAAGGGCAGCATATGGGCGCAATAATCCGCCTTGCCCAGATCGATGCCTTGCTGACGCAGGATCGCATAGGCGGCCATGACATGGAAATAGAACTGCGGCAGCGCCCAGTCGCGCGCATATTGCTGCGCACTCAGGTCCATGCTCATGCCATTGGGCAATTCATGCGCCAGCGCGGCGTCGGCATCCATATCCAGCGCATCGCCGCCCAGCGCCTGCACCTGCGCCAGCGTTTCGGCGATCACGCGCTGCCCTTCGGCAATCGTGCCGGGATGGTCGCCCGCCTCGCGCCCCTCTGCCACCAGCGCGCCGGCCACTTCGGGCAATGGCTTGCCCTGCAGGCGATAGATGGCTTCCAGCACCTGCACACAGGCAAAGCGGATCTGCGTCGACAGCGGATACATGTCCTGCGCCAGCCGCGCCGCCATCAGCGCATCGGCATCGCTGCTGGCCTGTGCCTTATCCAGCCACGCCGACAGCGCGGTCAGCATATTGCGATAGGTAGGCACCAGAAGTGCAGTGAAAGCCGTGTTCATCCGCTCCGTCATTCTTCCAGCTCGATATCCCAATAGAGCCAGTCGCGCCATGTCTCGTGCAGATAGTTGGGCGGGAATCCGCGGCCCTTTTCCTGCAATTGCCAGCTGGTGGGGCGGATCGGATCGACATGCAGATGCATATGCGCCTGTTTGGGCGTTCGCCCGCCCTTTTTCATATTGCAGGGCGCGCAGGCGGTGACGATGTTTTCCCAGCTGGTCTTGCCGCCCAGACGGCGCGGGACCACGTGGTCGAACGTCAGATGCTTTGGGCTGCCGCAATACTGGCAGCAGAACCGGTCGCGCAGGAACAGGTTGAAACGGGTAAAGGCCGGAAATTCCGACGGTTTCACGAAATCCTTCAGCGCGATCACGCTGGGAATCTTCATGTCGAGCGAGGGCGAGTGCACCTCTCTGTCATAGCTGGCGACGATATCGACACGGTCGAGGAACACCGCCTTGATCGCGGTCTGCCATGGCCACAGGCTGAGCGGGTAATAGGATAAAGGCGTGTAATCGGCGTTGAGGACAAGGGCCGGACAACTCGCCAGCTTGCGGACGGGATCGTCATCCGCGCTGGAGAGCCTGGCTTTCCGTTCGATCAACTCAGCCCGAAACATATCCTTTGCCGCGCCTCCTTTTGAGCGAAGGGCCTTTGGACGGCCCTTCCACGGTGCGCATCGGCGGTTTGCGGCCAGACGGCAGCATTGGCACCCGCGCCGGTTACGGGCGCTGGGTGGCAGGGTTGTGTGACCGCTTGATGTCGCATGGTGGTTATGATTGCTGCCCTGACCGACTTGCGCGGTCAAGATGGCGCGATGGGCGCTTTCCACAGTCTGTTCACCGTCTATGCCCAACCGGTCCCCAGGCCATGCCCATGCTATCCCCATTGTTTTCCGCATGGTTATGGACAGGCGCCCACTGCCAATGCACGATTGCGCCATGCCTTCGTGCGGGGCAGAGATGTGGGCGATGATCACCACCCGCTTTGCCCCCAGCCCCAACGGGCCGCTGCATCTGGGCCATGCCTATGCCGCCATTGTCGCGCATGACCGGGCGAAACGGAATGCAGCGCCGCAAGCGGGCCGCTTCCTGCTGCGGATCGAGGATATCGACGGCGCGCGCAGCCGCGCGGAATTCGCGCAATCCGCGCTGGACGATCTGCGCTGGCTGGGGCTGGACTGGGACGGAGAGGCGATACGGCAATCGTCGCGCATTGCGGACCATCGCGCCGCGCTGGACCGGCTGGGACGCGAGGGGCTGGTCTATCCGTGCCGCTGCACCCGCGCCGAAATCGCTGCCGCCGCCACGTATCACGGGCCGGACGGGCCGGTTTACCCCGGAACATGCAGGCCCCGCGCGGGCAACGGCGCGAATCCTGCGCCCGACGGGCCGGTCGCGTGGCGGCTGGACATGGAAGAGGCCTTGCGCAGGACCGGACCGCTGACATGGACCGACGAGATCGCGGGCGACATCGCCGCCACGCCCGAAATATTCGGCGATGTCGTGCTGGGTCGCAAGGATGCGCCGGGCAGCTATCACCTTGCCGTCACGCTGGACGATGCGGCGGACGGGATCACCCATGTCACGCGCGGGATGGACCTGTTCGCTTCCACCCATGTCCACCGCCTGTTGCAAGCCTTGCTGCGATTGCCGGTGCCGGTGTGGCATCACCATGCCCTGCTGCTGGAGGCCGGCGGACAGAAGCTGGCCAAAAGACGCGGCTCGCCATCGCTGGCACAGCGGCGGCTGGCGGGAGAGGACGGGCAGGCGCTGGCCGCGCGGCTGCGCAGCGGCGATTTTCCGGACGGGCTGACCGCCGGATGGGGCGGTTACGGAATCGCTGGAATTTAACCGCCGCAATCCCTATCTGGACGGCATGAACATCATCCTCATCATCGCCATTATCATTCTGGTCGTCATGGTCGTTGTCTCTTTGGTGCGCGGAATCGTCGCATTCATGCAAACGACGAAACTCGATCTGGAAGGCGGCGAGGAACGGGTGAAGGAAATGCAGCTTCGCCAGAACAAGGCGATGTTCGCGCGCATCAAATATCAGGCCGCGGCGATTGCCGTGGTGGCACTGCTGCTGCTGATCGCGCGCTAGTTCGCACAGTTTCGATGGTCCGGCTGAACAAGATTTACACCCGCACGGGTGACGATGGCACCACCGGCCTTGTCGACGGGTCGCGCCTGCCCAAACATCACGCCCGCATGGAAGCGATCGGCGCGGTGGACGAAGCCAATTGCGCCATCGGCCTTGCGGTGGTGGCGCTTGGCGACGACCCCATGGGCGCGGTGCTGCGGCGCGCGCAGAACGATCTGTTCGATCTGGGCGCCGATCTGGCGACTCCCTTGGCGGAAGGGGGTGATTTCGCGCCGTCAGAGATGGTGCTGCGTATGGTGGAATCGCAGACTGCGTGGCTGGAAAGCGCAATCGACGATGCGAACGATCAGCTGGAACCGCTGAAAAGCTTTATCCTGCCGGGCGGCAGCGAAGCGGCCGCCCGGCTGCACATCGCCCGTGCCAGCGCGCGCCGCGCCGAACGCAGCGTGGTTGCCATGGCGGCAGAAGTGCCGGTGAACCCCGCTGCCAGCGCCTATATCAACCGGCTGTCGGACTTGCTGTTCGTGCTGGCCCGCCTTGCCAATAATGGCGGGCGCGACGATGTGTTGTGGGTGCCCGCCGGTAACAGGTAAGCCCTTGGAACCTGCCGCCCCTGCCATTCGTTTCTCCTGCAAACCGCCTGATGCGTTCAGGCTTTGCAGACAGGACACGAAAAATGGCCAATCCGCGCAGCGATCTCGCTCCCGAAACCGTCAATGACGAACAGGTCGACAAGGACGAGCAAGCCCAGACCGTCGCCAATCAGGCCCGCGGCCGTAGCCCGTCGAGCTATGGACTTGACGAAGACAGCGAAAAGGCCGTCGGTTCGGTGACCGAAGACGACGATACCGAAGACCTTGTCGATCACATGAAACAGATGGATCGCGGCGGTATCGACATGAGCGCGTATGACGGTGAGCCGAACATGGACGACAACGAACAGAAATACGGCCACCGCAACATCATGGAAGACGAACCGCGCAATTCGGACAGCTAGTTTTTGCCAGCTTCCGATTTCAGCCGGTACAGCATGTCCAGCGCCTCACGCGGGGAGAGTGCGTCGACGTCGAGGTCGCGCAGGGTCTCGCGCAATGTGTCGCATTGCCCCTCCGCTGCCTCGGTCGCGGCAGCGAAAAGGGGCAGTTCACCCAGACCCGCCGCCAGCCCGCCGGTTTCCGCGCGCCCTTTTTCCAGCCTGTCGAGCACGGCCTTTGCCCGTGCGACCACCGGTTTGGGCAGCCCCGCCAGCCGCGCCACCGACAGGCCGTACGACCGGTCGGCAGGGCCCTCGGCCAGCTCGTGCAGCAGGACCAGATCGCCCTTCCACTCGCGCGCCCGAACGTGATGCAGCGATAGCGCTTCGCAGCTTTCGGCAAGGCGCGAGAGTTCATGGTAATGCGTCGCAAACAGGCAGCGCGATTGCAGCGTGCTGTGCACGGTTTCGGCCACCGCCCATGCCAGCGCCAGCCCGTCATAGGTGCTGGTCCCGCGCCCGACTTCATCCAGAATGACGAAACTGCGTTCGGTAGCCTGCGACAGGATCGCGGCGGTTTCGACCATTTCGACCATAAAGGTTGAACGTCCGCGCGCCAGATTGTCCGATGCGCCGACACGGCTGAACAGACGGTCGACCAGCCCGATGCGCGCTGCCTCTGCCGGAACGAAGCCGCCTGCCTGCGCCATCAGCACGATCAGCGCGTTCTGCCGCAGGAATGTCGATTTGCCGCCCATGTTCGGCCCGCCGATCAGCCACAGACGTGACGAAGCGTATAGCGCGCAATCATTCGCAACGAAACGCTCGCCCGCCTTGGCCAGTGCTTCCTCTACCACCGGATGGCGTCCGGCGGTGATGGCCAGCGTCGGGCTGTCCTCCACCTCGGGCATGGTCCATCCGGCCCCTTCGCCCGCACGTTCGGCCCATCCGGCGCAGACATCGATGCGGGCCAGCGCCTGCGCGGTGGCGGCAATGGCCTCGCGCGCGGCGATGGCGGCGTTCACCAGCTCCTCGAAATGCGCTTCCTCGGCCACCAGAGCCCTGCCGCCCGCTTCGGCGATGCGGCTGGCTTCCTCATGCAGGGCAAGCGCGTTGAAGCGCACCGCGCCCTTCATCGTCTGCCGGTGGGTAAAGCCGCTGTCCGGCGCCATCAGCGCATCGGCGCGGCCCGCGGGCACCTCGATGAAATAGCCCAGCACGCCATTATGCTTGATTTTGAGCGAGGCAATGCCTGTCTGCTCGCGATATTTCGCTTCCAGTGCGGCGATGGCGCGCCGCCCGTTCTTGGCGATATCGCGCAATTCATCCAGCGATGCGTCATAGCCTGCCGCGATGAACCCGCCTTGTGACCGTTCGGTCGGCGGGGCTTCGACCAGCGCGCGGGTGAACAGTTCGATCATCGCGCCATGTCCCTGCAGGCGCGGTAACAGGGCCCCAATCAACGGGGGCATTTCGCCGCGCCCGGCCAGCCGTTCCTGCAAGGCCAGCGCCACGCCCAGCCCGTCGCGCAACTGGCCCAGATCGCGCGGAGAGCCGCGTCCCGCCACGATCCGGCCCAAGGCGCGCCCGATATCGGGCAGGGCGCGCAATTCATCGCGCACCGCTTCGCGCAGCAAGGGATCATTGTGCAGCCATCCCACCGCCGCCAGCCGCGCGCGGATCGCATCCACATCGCACAGCGGGGCCGACAAATCTTCGGCCAGCAGCCGCGCCCCCGCACCGGTCAGGCACCGGTCAAGGCAATCGATCAGGCTGCCCTTGCGCGTGCCCGAAGCGGACACCAGAATTTCCAGCGATGCGCGTGTCGCCTCGTCCATCGCCAGATGGCCGGCGGCCGACCGCGCGCGCGGCGGCAAGAGCAAGGGCAGCGTGCCGCGCCCGACATGGTCGAGATAGGCGATCAGCCCCCCTGCGGCTGCCAGCGCCGCGCGGTCGAACTGGCCGAACCCGTCCAGCGTCGCCACGCCGTGCAGCTCCTTCAGCCGTGCTTCGCCCTTGTCGCTGGCGAAATCGCGGGCAGGGCGCCCGATTGCCTCTTCGGGCAGGCATCCGGCATCCTCGGGCGCGACACTCTCGGGGCTTACGATCTCGCTGGGGCCGATCCGCGCCAGCGCCGCGCCCAGCGCTTGCGGCTCCACGCTTTCCAGCGCCATCTCGCCGGTGGAAATATCGACCGCCGCCAGTCCGACAATGCCGCGCACCGGGGCGATGGCCGCCAGCACATTGGCGCGCCGCGCTTCCAGCAGTGTATCCTCGGTCAGCGTGCCCGCCGTTACGAAACGCACGATGTCGCGCGCGACCAGCGCCTTGGACCCGCCGCCCTCCCGCTTGGAACGGGCCTTGGCCTCGGCGGGGGTTTCGGTCTGTTCGGCAATCGCCACGCGGCAGCCCGCGCGGATCAGCCGCGCCAGATAGTTTTCAGCCGCATGCACCGGCACGCCGCACATCGGCACCGGCTGTCCGCCATGCTCGCCGCGACTGGTCAGCGCGATATCCAGCACCGATGCGGCGCGTTTCGCATCGTCGAAGAACAGTTCGAAGAAGTCGCCCATGCGATAGAACAGTAGGCAATCGCCCGCTTTTTCTTTCAGCGCCAGATATTGCGCCATCATCGGCGTTACGGTGGAAGAGGCCATCGCCCCGCTCTACCGGCTCGAACCGGCAAAATCATCGGCGCGCCGACTCTCCTTTGGGGAAAACCTGTCCTTGGGGGAAACCGGAACCGGCGGGCTGCGGGCGGGTCGAATCACTCCGGCAGTCGTATAAACTTGAATTGATATATGAATAATACATTTCGCGGCGTAAAAAAGCAGTTGCCCCCCTTTTGCCCCCGCGCGAAACGTCTATAGGCACCAGTGTCCCATGGAGAGGGGCGTGACAAGGAGCAGCCAGCCCGTGAGCAAAGACGGCACCGACAAGCCCGACGTTTCCTTTACCGAGCGCGAGGCGCTGTTTTATCACGAGACGATCCGTCCCGGTAAGATCGAGATCGTGCCGTCGAAACCGATGGCGACCCAGCGCGACCTGTCGCTGGCCTATTCGCCGGGTGTGGCCGCACCGGTCGAAGCCATCGCCCGCGATCCGGCGCTGGCCGCCAAATATACCGCGCGCGGCAATCTGGTGGCCGTCATCTCCAACGGCACCGCGATCCTTGGCCTCGGCAATCTGGGCGCGCTGGCGTCCAAGCCGGTGATGGAAGGCAAATCGGTGCTGTTCAAGCGGTTCGCCGATGTCGATTCGATCGATATCGAACTGGCGACCGAAGACCCCGAAGCGTTCATCAATGCCGTGGCGGTGATGGAACCCAGCTTTGGCGGGATCAATCTGGAAGACATCAAGGCGCCCGAATGTTTCATCATCGAACAGGCGCTGCGCGAACGCATGAACATCCCCGTCATGCACGACGACCAGCACGGCACCGCGATCATCGCGGCGGCGGGGCTGATCAATGCGGTGCATCTGACGGGCCGCAAGATGGAAGACGTGAAGATGGTGGTGAACGGGGCGGGCGCCTCGGCCATTGCCTGTACCGCGCTGATCAAGGCGCTGGGCGTGAAACACGAAAACGTCATCATGTGCGACCGCAAGGGCCCGATCTATCCGGGCCGCGAGAAGGTGAACCAGTGGCAAAGCGCCCATGCGGTGGAAACCGAAGCGCGCAGCCTTGAAGAAGCGCTGGTGGGTGCGGACGTGTTCCTTGGCCTGTCGGCGGCGGGCGCGCTGAAACCCGAATGGGTCAAGGGGATGAACGACCAGCCGATCATCTTCGCCATGGCCAACCCCACGCCCGAAATCCTGCCCGAGGAAGCCAAGAAAGTGAAACCGCGCGCGATCATTGCGACGGGCCGGTCGGACTATCCGAACCAGGTCAATAATGTGCTGGGCTTTCCCTTTATCTTCCGCGGCGCACTGGATGTGCGCGCCACCGCGATCAACGAGGAAATGAAGATCGCCGCCGCCGAGGCCATTGCCGAGCTGGCCCGCGAACGCGTGCCCGACGAGGTGGCAGCCGCCTATGGCGTCGATCACCAGTTCGGGCGCGAATATATCATCCCCGCCCCGTTCGATCCGCGCCTGATGGAGCGCGTGTCCGCCGCCGTGGCCAAGGCGGCGATGGATACGGGCGTCGCACAGGACCGCATCGAGGATTTCGACGCCTACAAGCTGTCGCTGAAGGCGCGGCTCAATCCCACCACTTCGGTCCTGACCAAAGTGTACGAGGATGCGAAGAAGAACCCCAAGCGCGTCGTCTTTGCCGAGGCGGAAGAAGATGTCGTCATCCGCGCCGCGATCCAGTTCCGCGATTTCGGCTATGGCCATCCGATCCTTGTCGGCCGCACACAGGCGGTGCGCGACAAGCTGATCGCGCTGGGCGTGGACGATCCCGACAGTTTCGAAATCCAGAACTCGGCCGACAGCAGCCATGTGCCCGCGATGGTCGATCATCTCTACGAACGCCTGCAGCGCCGCGGCTATACCGAACGCGACGTGCGCCGCATGGTCAATCAGGATCGCAATATCTTCGGATCGGCCCTGCTGGCGATCGACGCGGGCGATGCGATGGTGACCGGTCTGACCCGCCCGTTCGCGCAGACGGCCAAGGAAGTGGCCACCGTGCTTGACCCCAAGCAGGGCGAGGTGCCGTTCGGCATCCATCTGATGATCGGCAAGAACTATACCGTGTTCCTGGCGGATACGACGATCAACGAACGCCCCGATGCCAAAATGCTGGCGCATATCGCCAAGGAGACCGCCAAGGTCGCCCGCCGTCTGGGCCACGATCCGCGCGTCGCCTTCCTGTCCTATTCCACCTTCGGCAATCCGGCAGGCAAATGGCTGGAGAATATTCGCGACGCGGTTCACATCCTCGACGATGAAGGCGTGGATTTCGAATATGAAGGCGAAATGGCGCCCGATGCCGCGCTGAACCCGACGGTGATGAAGCTCTATCCGTTCAGCCGCCTGTCGGCGCCCGCGAATGTGCTTGTGATGCCGGGCCTGCAATCGGCGAACCTGTCGGCCAAACTACTGCGCGAACTGGCAGGGGCATCCACCATCGGCCCGATGATGATCGGCATGGAAAAGCCGGTGCAGATCGCTCCGATGACGGCGATTGCGCCCGACGTGCTGACGCTGGCGGTGCTGGCGGCAGCCGGAGTGCTTAGCTGATCCGTGTGCTTGGCTGACCCGTGCTGGGCTGATCTCGTTAGGGCAGCTTACTGGCCGCCGAGCATTTCGCTGACCCAATCGGGCACCAGCTCGCTGGCGGGGCCCAGCCGCGTCTCGTCGAACCAGTGCGACCCCTGACTGGGCTCAAGGTTCAGCTCTAACGTGGCAGCACCGTTCGCCTTGGCCTCGCGCACGAAGCCCGCGGCGGGATAGACCGCGCCTGACGTGCCGATCGACACGAACAGGTCGCAATCGGCCAGCGCGGCATAGATGCGCTCCATCTGATAGGGCATCTCGCCGAACCACACGACATCGGGCCGCAGCGCGCTTTCCCCGCATTCAGGGCAGGGCGGGCGCGTGATCAGCGGGCCGGTCCATCTGCTGCGCGTGTCGCAGGCGGTGCACCATGCGTTCAGATGCTCGCCATGCATGTGCAGCACATCGGCAACGCCGGCCCGTTCGTGCAGATCGTCGATATTCTGCGTCACCAGCAAAAGATCGCCGTCCCACGCCGCGTCCAGCCTTGCCAGCGCGCGATGCGCTTCATTGGGCTTCGCCTGTTGAACAGCGGCGCGGCGCATGTCGTAAAAGCCCAGCACCAGATCGGGATCGCGGGCAAACCCTTCGGGCGTGGCCACATCCTCTACGCGGTGCTGTTCCCATAATCCGCCTGCCGAGCGGAACGTATCGATCCCGCTTTCGGCGGAAACCCCCGCACCGGTCAGGATCACGATATTGCGAAGTCGCTCCATGCCCGCCATGAAGCACGCCGATCAAGGAGAATGCAATGACGCGTATCGGTATCGTCGGCTCGGCAGGGCGCATGGGGCATGCATTGGCCGACGCCATTGGCGAAGCGGGGCAGCAAATGGCGGGCGGCGTGGATCGCGGCGATAATGTCGCGGCGCTGGCGGCAAAATCCGATGCGCTGGTCGATTTCTCCAGCCCGGCGGCGCTGGGTGCGACGCTGGATGCCTGTGTGGCGCATGGCATTCCGCTGCTGATCGGCACCACGGGGCTGACGGCGGATAATCATGCAGCCATCGACGCGGCGGCAAAGCAGATCGCTGTGCTGCAAACGGGCAATACCTCGCTGGGCGTGACCATGCTGGCGGCGCTTGTCGAACAGGCGGCGGCGCGGCTGGGGGACGATTGGGATATAGAGATCGTGGAAATGCACCATCGCAACAAGGTGGATGCACCATCGGGCACCGCGATCCTGCTGGGCGAGGCTGCCGCAAGGGGCCGTGCCATCGATCTGGCCACCCATACCGAAAGCGGGCGCGACGGGCATACGGGCGCGCGGGCGACGGGCGCCATCGGCTTTGCCGCGCTGCGCGGCGGGACGGTCGCGGGCGAACACAGCGTGATCCTTGCCGGAGAGCAGGAGCGTATCACCCTGTCGCACAGCGCCGAGAATCGCGCGATCTTTGCGCGCGGCGCGGTCAGGGGCGCGATCTGGCTGACCGGCAAGCCCGCGGGCCGCTATACCATGAACGACGTGTTGGGCCTGTAATGCCCGAACGAAGGGGTCACGCGCCGAAGAACAAGGCGGAAGTTTTCGAATTCTTCCGCCTGCTGGCAGAGGATAATCCCGACCCGCAGACCGAGCTGGAGTTCGGCAACACCTATCAGCTGGTCGTCGCCGTGGCGCTGTCGGCGCAGGCAACCGATGTGGGCGTGAACAAGGCGACCCGCCGCCTGTTCGAGCAGGTCAAGACGCCGCAGCAAATGCTGGATCTGGGCGAGGACGGGCTGAAAGAGCACATCAAGACGATCGGCCTGTTCAATTCCAAGGCCAAGAACGTGATCGCCGCCGCGCAAATGCTGGTCGAGGAATACGGCGGCGAGGTTCCGCGCGACCGCGACGCGCTGGTCAGGCTGCCGGGCGTGGGTCGCAAAACCGCCAATGTCGTGCTGAACTGCGCGTTCGGAGAGGCGGTGTTCCCTGTCGACACGCATGTTTTCCGCGTCGGCAACCGCACCGGCATCGCCAGGGGCAAGACCCCCGAAAAGGTCGAGGCACAGCTGGAAAAGAAAGTGCCCGAACCCTTCCGCGTGGGCGCGCATCACTGGCTGATCCTGCACGGCCGCTATTTGTGCAAGGCCCGCACCCCAGAATGCTGGCGCTGTCCGGTGGTCGATTTGTGCGGGTTCAGGGTCAAGGTGCTGGAAAAACCCAAGGGGCGTTAGGGAACCCGACGGCAGAAATATCGTATCGGATATAGGAAATTATCCGGCAATGTGAATGCGATCGCAGGGGGTGCCCATGTGCAAGACATTTCTTACTTCGGCGCTGCTGTCGGCGACCGCTGTTCTGGCCGCCCCTGCACTCACCCAGGAAACCCTTGCTCCCGAAGTGCGTGGCCGCCCGGCCGATGCGCCCGACGAATGGGTTGTCACTCTGCGTGGTGCCCTTTTGCTGACGCCTGCATGGCTGGGTTCGAACGATGCGACCCTGTCGCTGGTGCCCGATGTGCGCGTGCAATATGGCGATGAAGTCTTCGCCTCCATCCCCGAAGGCATCGGCTGGAACGCAATCAAGGCCAATGGCTGGAAAATCGGCCCGCTTGCCAAGATCCGCTTTGGCCGAAGCGAGGATAGTGGCGGCTCGCCATTTCGCATCGCAGGCGGCAGCAATGATTTGTTGGGCATGGGCGATATCGACAAATCGGCGGAAATCGGCGGCTTTGTCGAAAAACGCTTTGGCGCGAACCGCGAATGGGAAGCGCGGGTCGAGGTGTTGAAAGGCCTTGGCGGGCATGACGGGGTGATGGCCTATTCCTCGCTCGATTATCGCACGCGCTGGGGATCGGCCAATATGCGGTTCGGTCCGCGCCTGAATCTGGCAAGCGGCAGTTTCATGGACACATATTATGGCATCGATGAAGAACGTTCGGCCAATACCGGCCTTGCCCGTTACAAGGCCGGTGGCGGCGTGCTGTCCTATGGGCTGGGGGCGAATATGGTCCAGCCGCTGAACCGTCGCAGCGCGATTAGCGTATTCGGCAATGTCGAATATCTTGGTGACGAACCGGCAGATTCGCCCCTGGTCGAAGAGCGTGGCCAGCGCCTGCAACTGGCGCTGGGCGTGGGCTATGGCTATCGCTTCAGCCTGTAGCGGTTCGCCCTTTACCATCCGCGCGATGACGCGTGCCGATCTGCCTGCGGCAATGGCAATCCAGCGGGCAGCCTATCCGGCTCATTTGCAAGAGGGCGAGGCGGCTTTCGCCAGCAAGCTGGAGGCGGGCGGCGCATTGTGCAGCGTGGCGGAACGCGGCGGGGCAGGGCGCGAGGGGGCAGGGCGCGAGGGGGAGATATTTGCCTATTGTCTCGCCCATGGATGGCGCGCCGGATCGCCGCCTGCACTGGGTGCGGTCCTTCAACAGGGCGATGCAGCCCAAGTGCTGTTCATCCACGATCTGTGCATCGCCGCCAGCGCGCGTGGAAGCGGAGCGGGGCGCCGCATGGCCGAACATTGCTGCGAAGCAGGCCGTGCGGCGGGCCTGACCCGCGCCGAGCTGGTCGCGGTTTCGGGCGCGGCCCCGTTCTGGCGCAGCATGGGCTTTACCGAAGGGGTTCCCGATGCGGCGTTGAGGGCAAAACTGGCAGGCTATGGCGCCGACGCGCGGTGGATGTGGCGGGAATTGGGTGCCAAGATCTGATCGCCATCGTTAACTTGAGTGTGCAAGCCAGCTACGCCTGCTTCCTCGCAGCCGTGGACCCGATCCTGACGCGAATTCCTTGCTCGGGTCGTGGATGTGCGTCTGCGCGTCTGCACCGGATCGGAATTGCAGTCCATTGTCGGCAGCCAAGGTTACGGTGCAAAGCAGGCTGTCCGGTGCGACCGACAGGACATCGATCGAGGCATGGATAATCCATTCTGGCGGAATCTTCCGTGTGGCCGCAAGGCGATCCAATTCGTTGCGAAAAAATTCGGCAGTCTCGGCAAAGAGAATTTCGCTGTCTTCTTCCTGCACGGGTAGCAAGGGGAACGCCATGGCCTGTGCCCCGTGCTTTTGCAGCCATGCCTGAAAGAAGCCCAGCGCCCAATAGCCGTCGATGCGGTTGTTTCTGCTGACGAATATCGCCAGCAGATCATTGCACACCGCTTTCAGTTCGCGCCGCCGCGCCATCGTACCTTGCCTTCTGCCTCCGCAATGCGACTATAACCCAAGATTCAGCCGCCGTGTGACTGTGTAGTCCATCACCGCGACCAGAAACCAGCCCAGCCGCCAGCGGAAACGGTTCCACAGGGTCGAACGCTGCTTGTGCAGGGCGGGGGTGATTGCCTCGCTCGCGGGCAGATGTTGCGCCACGAAATCGCGCATCCGGTCCGCCAATGCTGCATCCTCTATCCGCAGCATCAGTTCCAGATTGATATAGAGGCTGCGCATGTCGAAATTGGCGCTGCCAAGATAGACCGCATCGTCCAGCACGATCAGCTTGGTGTGCAGCTTGCACGGCGCGAATTCCCAGATCCGCGCGCCATGCCGCAGCAGATAGCGATAGAGCGCCCGCGTCGCGCCGATGGTGGCATTATTATCGGACTTGCCCGCCATCAAAAGCCGCGTCTCGCCCTTTTCCGCGATGCGTCCGATCCGACGCACCAATCGTTTATGCGGCGAGAAATAGGCCATCATCATATCCAGCCGATTGCCCGCGATCAGATCGGCGGACACGCATCTGGCCCAGCTGGACAGGCCCTTGGTCGGGCCGCCCACCAGCAGACGGACCGGCCCGCTGCCCGCATCCCATTCGCGCACGATCCGGCGAATGCCCGACCATCGCGCCCGCGGGTTGCCGGTCCAGCCCAGCAGCAGATCGTACCAGCGGGTCAGCGCGCCGACCGCCTCGCCCTCCACCGTCACGGCCAGATCGTTCCAGCCGTTCATCGCGGGCGGCTGGAAATAATCGTTTTCGATATTGAACCCGCCGATCATGGCCAGATCGTCGTCGGCGACCACGATCTTCTGGTGATTGCGAATCAGGTAACGCTGCGACCAGTGCGCCGCGAAACGCACGCTGCGCCCGCCCACGGCGTTCAGCGGTTCCAGAAACTGCTCGCTGGCGCTGGAGCCGAAATCGTCGAGGATCAGCGAAACCCGCACGCCGCGCCGCGCCGCCGCGACCAGCGCATCGCGCACAAGGCGCGAAACCTCGTCCTCGGCAAAGATGTAAAAGCACATGCGGATCGAGCGCTGCGCCTCCTCGATCAGCGACAACAGAGCCTGCAACCGGTCCGCGCCTGCCGGATAGAAGCCCAGCGCATGACCCTGCGCGGTGACATGGAACGGGGGCGGATCGTCATAAGGGGGCGTGTCGCTGCAGACCGGCTGGATCGTCGTCATTGCGCGGCGATGATGGCGCGCGGCGCGATGATCGGCAAGTAGGCGCGCAGGCGGCGGCTTTTCTTGACTCTTGGGGGGCAATTCCCTAATTGCGGGCCTTTCCGACAGGACCAACCCTTTTACCCCAACCCTTTTACCGAGGTGCCCTATGGCGCGCGTTACCGTCGAAGATTGCGTCGACAAGATCCCGAACCGTTTCGATCTCGTGCTGCTGGCTGCCCAGCGTGCGCGCGAAATTTCGGCCGGCAGCGAGCTGACCGTCGACCGCGACCGCGACAAGAATCCGGTTGTCGCCCTGCGCGAAATCGCAGAGCAGACGGTGAAGCCCAAGGAGCTGAAGGAAACGCTGGTTCAGGGTCTGCAAAAGGTCGCCGTGGACGACGATGACGAAGTCGATGAAGTCGGCTCGCTGTCGCGTTCGGCAGAAGCTCTGCGCCTCACCGCGGCTGCGCCGACGCGCAACACCTCGATCGGGTCCGATTACGACGGCTGATCGCTGCCGCGACATTGCGAATTCGGGAAAGGGCTGCCGTTTGGCGGCCCTTTTCATTTGCGGGACCGGCAAGGCATGGTCGCCCCCCTTCACCTTGCGCTGCAACGCGGTATAGTCCCCTGATCGGCGCGGAAGAGGGGGTCTTCATGAGCGATATCACCGATGGCATTGGCGGCATGGTCGAAGGCGGCGCCTATGGCCGCGCGGTCGAGCGCGAGACGGGCGGGCAGTCGGCCGGCTGTCACGCAAACGGCGGCCATGTAAAGGATGGCCGTGCAAAAGGTGGAAGGGGCCATTTCCACGAAACCGTCTGCCTTAATTGCGGCACCGAGCTGATCGGTTCGCATTGCCACAATTGCGGTCAGGAAGCGCATCTGCACCGAACCATCGGTGCGTTCTTCCACGATCTGATGCACGGCGTGCTGCATCTGGACGGCAAGATCTGGCGAACCCTTCCGATGCTGATCTTCAAGCCGGGGAAGCTGACCCGTGATTACATCGACGGGCAGCGGCGGCGCTATGTCTCGCCGATGGCCTTCTTCCTGTTCTCGGTCTTCGCGATGTTCGCCGTGTTCTCGATGGTCGGGCTGAACCTGCCGACCGACCTGGCCGGCTCCGATATCGAAGGCAATGCCGAAGTGGCGGCGGAGCAGGCCGATCTGCGCATCAAGGAAGGACGCGCCCAGCTTGAGACCTTGGAGCCCGGCACGCCCGAATATGAAGAGGCGCGGCAGACGCTTGAGGGGCTGGTCAGGGCCCGCGGGCTTGTCGGTACGCTAGGGGGGGTGGCAAAGCAGGTCGAGTTCGACGGCGGCATCGGCGTGCCCAGCATCGATAAGGGCATCAAGAAGTGGCGCGAGAATCCGGGGCTGATGATCTACAAGCTGCAGTCGGGCGGTTACAAGTTCTCATGGCTGCTGATCCCGCTGTCGCTGCCGTTCGTATGGCTTTTGTTTTTCTGGAAGCGGCAATTCGGCCTTTACGATCATTCGGTCTTCGTCACCTATTCGATCACCTTCATGTCGCTGCTCTTCATCACGGCGAGCCTGCTTTATTCGAGCGGCATCATGCTCGATTTTGTCTGGTTCATGTGCATGGTGATCCCGATCGTCCATATCTACAAGCAGTTGCGCTACGGCTATATGCTCAGCCGTACCGGCGCGCTGCTGCGCACGGCGGTGATGACGGTCTTCGTGTTCATCGTGTTGCTGCTGTTCCTCTCGACCCTGCTTCTGCTGGGCATCTTCGGATGACAGAGCACTTCGCGGTGCGACCTGCCCCGCTCGACGATCCGCAATTGCAGGAACTGCTGGCGCTGCATCTGGCGGGGATGCACGAATTTTCGCCCGCCGATGCGGTGCATGCGCTGGACCTGTCGGGACTGGCGGTGCCCGAACTGACGATGCTGGGTGCGTGGGTCGCCTGTGGCAGGCTGGCCGCAATGGGCGCCATCAAACGGCTGGGCAACGGGCAGGCCGAGGTAAAGTCGATGCGCACCCATCCCGATTATCTGCGGCAGGGCGCGGCGGCGGCCTTGCTCGACGCGATCATCGCCTTGGCACGGGACGAGAGGCTGGAGCGCCTTAGCCTCGAAACCGGCAGCGGGGCGGCGTTCGAACCTGCGCTGGCGCTCTATCGCAAGCGCGGCTTTTACGACGGCGAGGCGTTTGCCGGTTACACCGCCAGTGCCTTCAACCGGTTCCTGCATATGCAACTGGGCTGAAACGAAAAGGGCGGAAGGCCGCAGCCACCCGCCCTATCTTCATCGTTTCGATCAGACGGTCAGGCCGGATGCGGCCCTTCGCCAGAGAAGCGCTTGCCAGCCTTGGGCACGCCAAAGCCGCTGGCGGGCACCGGACGGGCAGGGCCGCTCGGCGCGTCGGGACGGTCGATCTTGCCGTCTTTCAGCAGCTGGTTGATCTCGTCGCCCGTCAGCGTTTCATATTCCAGCATTGCCTGCGCCAGCAGGTGCAGTTTGTCTTCCTGGCTTGTCAGCACGTCATTGGCGCGCTTCAAAGCGTCCTCGACCAGCTTCTTGATCTCGGCATCGATCAGCTTGTTGGTCTCGGCCCCGGCGAAGGTGCGCGTGGTCTGCCCCATGCCCAGATAGCCTTCCTGGCTCTGTTCATATTGCAGCGGCCCCAGCTTGTCCGACATGCCCCATTTGGTGACCATATTACGGGCCAGATCGGTGGCATATTGAATATCGCTGGAAGCACCCGACGAGACCTTGTCGTGGCCGAAGATAATTTCTTCTGCCACGCGCCCGCCCATGGCGACCGCAAGGTTCGCATGCATCTTGTCGCGGTGATAGGAATAGGAGTCGCGCTCTGGCAGGCGCATCACCATGCCCAGCGCGCGGCCGCGCGGGATGATCGTCGCCTTGTGGATCGGGTCCGACGCTTCCTCGTTCAGCGAGACGAGAGCGTGACCGGCCTCGTGATAGGCGGTCATCTTCTTCTCGTCGTCGGTCATGACCATGGATCGGCGCTCGCTGCCCATCATGACCTTGTCCTTGGCGTCCTCGAACTCCTGCATCGCCACCAGCCGCTTGTTGCGGCGGGCGGCCAGCAGGGCAGCCTCGTTCACCAGATTGGCGAGGTCCGCACCCGAGAAACCGGGCGTGCCCCGCGCAATGGTGCGCGAGTTGACGTCAGGCGCCAGCGGCACCTTCTTCATGTGGACCGACAGGATCTTCTCGCGCCCGTCGATATCGGGGACGGGCACCACGACCTGACGGTCGAAACGGCCCGGACGCAGCAGAGCGGGATCGAGCACATCGGGGCGGTTGGTCGCCGCGATGATGATGATGCCTTCATTGGCCTCGAACCCGTCCATCTCGACCAGAAGCTGGTTCAGCGTCTGTTCGCGCTCGTCATTCGAATTGCCGAGGCCATGACCGCGCGAACGGCCGACTGCGTCGATTTCGTCGATGAACAGGATGCAGGGCGCGTTCTTTTTCGCCTGTTCGAACATGTCGCGCACGCGGCTCGCGCCGACACCGACGAACATCTCGACGAAATCCGAACCCGAAATGGTGAAGAAGGGCACGCCAGCCTCACCCGCGATGGCGCGGGCCAGCAGCGTCTTACCCGTACCGGGCGAACCGACCAGCAACGCGCCCTTGGGGATCTGGCCGCCAAGCTTGGAAAAGCGCGACGGGTCCTTCAGGAACTCGACGATTTCCTCCAGTTCCTCGCGCGCTTCGTCGATGCCTGCAACGTCGTCAAACGTCACGCGCCCCTGACGTTCGGTCAGCAGCTTGGCCTTCGACTTGCCGAACCCCATCGCGCCGCCCGCGCCGCCGCCCTTCTGCACCTGACGCAGCGCGAAAAACGCGATGCCGAGGATCAGCAGGAAGGGCAGCGAATTGAACAGAATGATGAGGAGCAGGCTCTGCTGCTCGGGCTCTGCCCCCGTGTAATCGACGCCATTGTCCTGCAACAGCTGGGTCAGCCCGACATCGCCGGGAACCGGCGTGGTGCTGAACGGCTGATCGTTTTTGAGCGTGCCGGTAATCCGGTCGGGCGCGATCTGGACGGAACGGACATTACCCTCGGCCACGCTGTTGCGGAAGGCGGAGTAATTGATCTGCGTGCCCTGCGCCGGCCCACGCTCTCCGAACAGCGAGACGACCAGCAGGAGCGCGAGAAAAATCCCGCCCCAGATCATCAGGCTCTTGAGCCAGGGATTGTTGTTGGGCTGTTCGTCTTTGTTCATCGCTTTTGCCGGATATCCTTTCGCCCAACCAAAATAGGCGCGAGATGGTGAATGGCAAGCAAACGAAACCCTGCTTTCACACCGATTCAGCCGGTTTTTCGCGCCGGTTCGGGGGTAAACAGCCATTCCGGCCCGTTCACGCCGCTGCGCGCGGTGCATTCCAGCCCCGCCAGCGTTGTCTTTCCCCCCGATTCGAGCGTGTCGAGCAGCCGGTCGATTTCCGCCCCGCGCGGCGCACCGTGGGATCGCCCCAGATCGCCGATCAGCTTTTCCAGAACGCGAAACCGCAGCCCGCGCACGCCGAATTGGCGCGGCGAGGGTGCATAGATCGCGCCTTCTTCGGGGAGAAAGACGGTGCGTGTCTGCAGTTCTGCATCGACCGCTTCCTCCAGCGCTTCAAACGCATCGCGTAAATGGCGGGCGCTGCGGGCAAGGGCGGACGGGTCGATCCAGTCGGTCCCCGCCATGGCGGCGCGGATTCGGACGCGGTCATATTTCGGATCGCGATTCGACGGGTCTTGCGCCGGTTCAATACCTGCCGCTGCGCAAATCGCGGCCAGTTCGGCGCGGTGCCAGCCCAGCAAGGGCCGGATGAGGCCGATATCCGCAGCCATGGGCAAAGGGCGCCGGTTGCGCATTGCGGCCAGCCCCTTCAGCCCCGACCCGCGATTGAGGCGCATCAACAGCGTTTCGGCCTGATCCTCGATATGATGCGCGGTGGCGATAGCGGCCAGCCCGTGGTCGCGCGCCCATTGGCCCAAGGCGCGATAGCGTTCGCGGCGGGCATTGGCCTGCACATTGCCATGGTCGGGCAGGGTTACGGTCAGCACCGCGTGCCCAATGCCGCGATCGCGGCACACGCGCGCCACCATCGCGGCTTCATCGCCGCTTTCGGGACGTAGCCGGTGGTCTACGGTGGCCGCTTCGATGCGATCGGGAAACGCAGTCGCAGCCAGCAGCAACATGGCCAGCGAATCCGGGCCGCCCGAAACGGCGATCCCCAGACGCGCGTCGGGTTCGATCAACGGCGCGCAGTCGCGGGCGAAGCGCGCCGCCGCCGCGTTCAGATCATCCGCGTCAGGGATCGGCGGCGTATCAATCAGCAGCCCGCCTCTCGACCCGTTTGCGTGTTCAGCGACGACAGGCGGCCAGCGGCTTCGGCGGGATAGACGCGGCGGAATTCGGCCAGCGCCTCGCAGCTTTTGGCCTTGTTGCCCAGCGCCAGAGTGGCGCGCGACAGATAGAGCAGGCTGTCGGGCGCGCGCTCGCCACTGCGGTCGGCCAGATAGTTCTGCAGGAACGCCTCGCCCGCCTTGCTCGGCTGGCCTTCGTCAAGCCAAGAACGGCCGATCAGATTGCGGGCCCAGCTGGCGCGGCGGTGGCTGGGATAGACATTCACCACCTTTTGCAGCTGTTCGCGCGCGGCACCATATTTCTTGGCGTCCCACAGCCGATAGCCATAGACATAGGTGTCTTCGGCATCGTCGCCGGTCGACGGCTTTTCGATCACAGCCGCCGCGGTGGCCGCAGCGGCGGCCCCGCCCGTCATCGCGGCCATATTATTGCCGGTGGCATTGTCGGCGCGCGGCGGAGGGGTGACGGCGGCGGCAGGCGCGGCCATCGGATCGACCGGCATGGCCGCGGATTCAAGCGCATCGACGCGCGCATTCATCAGGCGCAACGCATTGGAATTTGTTTCAACCTGCGCGGTCAGGCTTTGCAGCGCCGATTCCACCGCATCCATGCGCGCCAGCATGTCGGTAACGGGGCCCGCCGTGGTGCTGGGTCCGGTTGGCTGGGCCTGCGGCGCAACGATCTCAGGCTCGAAATAGGGGCCGCTGGCGCCGGGGAATACCTTGCGCTGCAATGCCTTTACTTCCTGTTCCAGCTTGCGGATGCGCGCTTCGTCCTGTGCCTGGGCAGGCATGGCGACAGGCAGGGCAATGGCCATCGCCCCGCCCAGCAGAATCGCGTTGCGGCGCAGCGCGCGCAGCATGGTGGCGGAAAGGGAGAGCGAACGCGTCGTGGCGGACATGGAAGGCAACCTCGTGAAATTCATGGCGCGAAAATCGGGTATTGAAGCCGCTCGTCAGAACGGCGGATGAACATGATACATCAGAACCGGCGGGGCAGCATTATCGCGCCGGATCAGGGATTACGTGCTGGCAGGCCCGGTCCCGCCGGTCGCGCCCGCAGGGCGGCGGCGTCGACGGGTATGTCGCGGATCACCGTCTGTTCGGCCGCCAGCGGCGCAACCGCGCGCCCGCCCACGGTAATGGTCAGCGCATCGGGGCGGCCGGTCCAGATCTGCGGGCCATCGGCGTCGGCGGGAATGGCATAGCGTTCGTTCAGGGCCATCTGTTTCTGGAACAGCTGCGTGCCGCTGCGGTCATAGAACTTGACCCAGATGCCGTCGACGGTGGCGGTAAACACCACCTCTTCCGAAGTCGCCGCGGGGGCTTCGCTTTCTTCCTCCGCTGCCGGAGCGGGAGCAGCAACCTCGGCCTGCTCGTCCTCCAGCGGGGGGAGTTCGGCAGCGGGGACGAAAAAGCCCTTCCACATCACCAGCACCACCGCGACCAGCACGATCACGCCCGCCAGCACCAGCCAGGTCAGCTTGCTGGACGGATTGCGTTCGGGATCGCCGGGTTCCAGATGGTCGAGATGGCGTTCGGGCCGCGCCTTTTCCGCAAGGCCCATTTCATCGCGCAACCGCTGCGCCATGGCGTTGCCGTCCATGTCCAGCGCATTGGCATAGCTGCGCACGAAACCCAGAATATAGGTGCGACTGGGCATGGCCGAATAATCGCCTTCGTCGATGGCGATCAGATGGCGTTCCGAAATCTTGGTGCGGTCGGACATTTCCTTGCGGCTCACGCCCTGCCGCTCACGCTCCTCGCGCAGCGTGTCGGACACGGACTTGCCGTTGGGGATCGCATCGTCGATTTCGTTCTCGTCCACTCGTCCCTAACCTCTCGCACCCGCTTGGCAAAACCGCCGGCAGTCCGGCCACGAATATTTCGCGTCACGCTGCCCGCAAGCCGGAAATGCCGTGCAGCATAAACCCCTGCGCCGCCAGCGATACGGCATTGCGAGGGCGATTGCACCCCGCCCCCTGCGTTCTTTCCCAGCAGAAATGCATTCCGCCGCAAAATTTTCTTACGCAAGGCGCAAACCGGGCGCCTACTCCCATTCAATATCGCGTTCGTCGGCCCATTCGGTCAGCGCGCCGCGCAGATCGGTCACCGGCTCGTTCAGCCATGCCTCCATCTGTTCGGCCAGTTCGCGGGTATCGATCTTGCGGAACATCGCCTTGTGCGGCCCGATCGAGGCGGGTGTGATCGACAGGCGGCGTATGCCGATGCCGACCAGCGCCAGCGCTTCCAACGGGCGGCCGCCCATTTCGCCGCAGACGGTAATGTCTATCCGCTGCCCGGCCAGCGTGCGGATCACGCGGCGGATAAAGCGCAGGATCGACGGATTCAGCCAGTCATAGCGTTCGGCCAACTTCGGGTTCGACCGGTCGGCGGCGAACAGGAACTGGGTCAGATCGTTGGTGCCGATCGACACGAAGGACAATTTCGGCGCCAGCACATCCAGCATTTCGGCAAGGGCAGGCACTTCCAGCATCACGCCATAGCGGATCTGTTCGGGCAGTACCTTGCGCCGGCTGCGCAGGAATTCGAGCTGTCCGTCGAATACCGCCTTGGCCGCGTCGAATTCCCACGGTTCGGACACCATCGGGAACATCACGTTCAGCGTGCGGCCCGCCGATGCCTCAAGCAAGGCGCGGGCCTGCGCCTTCATCAGCCCTTCGCGTTCCAGCGCCAGCCGCAATGCGCGCCAGCCCATGGCGGGGTTCTCGTCCGCGCCGCCCTCGTCCTCGCCCCGCAGATAGGGCAGCGATTTGTCGCCGCCCACATCGACGGTGCGGAATATCACCGGCTTCTCGCCCGCGGTTTCCAGCACGTCGCGGTACAGCCGCGTCTGCCGGTCGCGCTGGGGCAGGGCAGCAGAAACGAGGAACTGGAATTCGGTGCGGAACAGGCCGATGCCGTCCGCGCCGGTCAGGCCCAGCATCGGCACATCGTCGCGCAGCCCCGCATTGATCATCAGCGTGATACGCTCGCCATCCTTGGTGAACGGCTCAACATCGCGCAGCGCGGCATAGCGTGCCTGACGCTCGCGGCTGCGGGCACTGCGGGCCTCGAACGCTTCGATTACCGACTGGGTGGGGCGGATATTGGCAATGCCCTGCGCCCCGTCGACCAGTACCATGTCGCCTTCGCGGATCATGCCGCGCAGACCGCGGATGCGGCCCAGCACCGGCACGCCCATCGCCCGCGCCACGATCACCACATGGCTGGTGAGCGAGCCTTCCTCCAATATAACGCCTTTCAGCCGGCGGCGGTCGTATTCCAGCAATTCGGCAGGGCCCAGATTGCGCGCGATCAATATCGTATCGTCGCGCAGGCCCAGCCGCGCCGCAGTGGATACCTGCCCCGATACGATGCGCAGCAGGCGGTTCGCCAGATCCTCAAGATCGTGCATCCGGTCGGCCAGCAGCGGATCGTCGATCTGGCGCATGCGCATGCGGGTGCGCTGTTGCACGCGTTCGATGGCGGCCTCTGCGGTCAGGCCGGAATCGATCGCCTCGTTGATGCGGCGGGCCCACCCCTCGTCATAGGCGAACATCTTATAGGTCTCGAGCACCTCGTCATGCTCGCCCCCAACGCCGAATTCGGCCTGGTTCGACATGGTCTCGATCTGCTCGCGCATCTTGTCGAACGCCGACAGCACGCGCGAACGCTCGGCCTCGGTATCCTCTGCCACGACATGTTCGATGGTGATGCGCGGCTGGTGGAACACGGCATGGCCTGCGGCCAGACCCTTGACCAGCGACAGGCCCGACACCTGCCGCGGATCGGTCAGCTGCGGGCTGGCCCCCACGGCATCGGCATCGTCGATCAGCCCTGCATTGGCGATCAGTTCCGACAATACCATCGCCACGGTTTGCAGTGCCTCGATCTCCACCTCTTCATAGCGGCGGGGTTCGACATGCTGCACCGCCAGCACGCCCACGGCGCGTTCCATCCGCACGATGGGCACGCCCGCGAAAGAGTGGAACTTGTCCTCCCCCGTTTCGGGGCGATAGGAGAAGTCGGGGTGGGTCGCTGCCTCTGCCAGATTGAGCGTTTCGACATGTTCGGCCAGCGATCCGACCAGACCTTCGCCAATGGCCAGCCGCGTCACGTGAACCGCGTCCTGGTTCAGGCCGCGCGTGGCGAACAACTCCAGCATCCCCTCGCGCAGAAGATAGATCGAGCACACCTCGCTATCGAGGCTTTCGCCGATCAGTTCGACCACCTGGTTCAGCTTTCCCTGCGCATGATTGCGCGATGCCATCACTTCATGAAGGCTGGTCAGGATCTGTCGTGCTGCGGAAACGGCGGAAGGCATGTCTATGGGACTATATCAAACCCCGCCAACCGCCAAATCAAACCTGCGCGGTTTCGGCGCTAAATGCCGGCCTGAATGCGGGCAGGGAAATAAAACGCCCCCGAAGTCCTGCGGGACGACGGGGGCGGCATGCTTGCTTCGTGGTCAGGCTTTGACCAAGGCAAGCCCTGATCCGGCTGTGCCTAATTCAGGGCGATCTCTTCCTTGATCTTCAGCTTCTGTCGCTTGAGTGCCTGTATCTTCACATCATCGGGTGCGGGCCTCGTCATCTCGTCGCGGATTTGGCGTTCGAGGCCGGCGTGCTTTGTGTTGAGCGCGCTGATGTGCGTGGATTCCATGAAGTCAGTCTCCTGCGTTCGCGTGTGTCTGATCTGGCGGTCGATTCCCTGATGACAAGGATCCCTCATGATCGAGCCAAGCTAAGGCGGCCGGTGCGACTCGTGTCGGTCGCATTACCGACGGGGCACAGAAAATCACAAAACTGTCATCTTGCGAAGGGGCAAATGGGCAGGCGCCGGTCGGGACGCGACGAAATTCCCGCCGATTTGCGACGGGACACAACAGCCGTTGCCTGCGCGCGACGAACGGGGCATGAGCGTGGCCATGACCGAAGACGAGATGCGCAAGCGGCTGGAGATTTTGCGGGTGGAACACCGCGACCTCGACGCTGCGATTGCGGCGCTGGCGGAAAACCCGTCGGATCAATTGCGCGTCGCGCGCCTGAAAAAGCGCAAGCTGGTGCTGAAGGACCAGATCATGCTGATCGAGGATGCGCTGATACCGGATATCATCGCCTAAGGTACGGTGGAACGAGTTTCCCAATGCCGGATTGTCCTACCAAAAGGAGACAAGCCTATGATGGCATTGCTAACGCTCATCGCTACCATTCTTTTGCCGCCGCTTGGTGTCGCCCTCAAACATGGTCTGGGCAAGACGTTCCTGATCAATCTGATCCTGACGATTATCCTGTACCTGCCGGGGCTGATCCATGGGATCTATGTCAACTACTTGCGCTAGGGATGCGCTCTGACGGCTCGCGAACCTGATGGTCTTGTGCGCCAAGCGCGCCGAAATCTTCCTGCTCGCCGCCCCTTCAACCCCTCAGCGCCGTCACGATGCCCACCACGCTGGTGATCGTCAGCACCACGCCCACAAAGATCAGCAGCGGCTTTACCGGAATGCGTTTGGCGGCATAGGCGCCAATGGGCGCGGCCATCACGCCGCCCACGATCAGCCCCAGCGTCGCGCCCGCCAGATCGGCGAGCCCGATTTGCGAGATGAAGGTGATCGATACCGCCACCGTCAGGAAGAATTCCGACGCGCTGACCGTGCCGATCACGCGGCGCGGTTCCACCCCCTGTACCAGCAGGTTCGATGTGACGACCGGACCCCATCCGCCGCCACCCGCCGCATCCAGAAATCCGCCGACCGCGCCCAGCGGGGCGACATGGCGCGCTTCCTTGGGCGCGGGGGGATAGAATATGCCGCGCACGATCAGCCAGATGCCGATGCCGGTCAGATAGGCGAGCACGATGGGCTTCACGACGGCTGCGTCGATATTGCTGAGGAGATAGGCCCCCGCCACGCCGCCCAGCACGCCTGCGCCTGCCAGGCGCAGGAAGAGCGACTTGTCGATATTGCGATGCGCCAGATGGCTGATGCCGCTGGCCCCGGTGGTGAAACATTCCACCAGATGCACCTTGGCCGAGGCGAGGGCAGGCGGCATGCCCAGCACGCCCACCAGCAGCGAGTTGCAGATCACGCCGAACGCCATGCCCAGCGCGCCATCGACCAGCTGGGCAGCGAAGCCGACGATAATAAAGGGAACCAGATCGGCCAGAAATTCGGCGGACATTCAATGCAATCCCGGCTGTTGAACCGGAACGGCAAATTAAATGGGCGCGCGATTTTGGCGAAACAGTTTTGGAAGCAGGGGTAAAAGGCGAATTATCTTGCCGGAATCGCGCCTTCCGCTTTGCCCCTGCATTTAAACTCAGGCGCGGCGGCGATAGCGGAAATACCAGACCTTAGTGGTCATACTATCATAATAGACTGATATACAATCACAAATCGGCATTTTTTGATCCCCATTTTCTCGGCTAGCAATCACCGGGTAATCACCATGCCAAATTAGGCAAGCACGCGCCCCCATGAACGGATTTCTGCGTTTGCGATCATGACACAGGTGCTGCCAACCGGAAGCAGGTGGCGAAACGCTTGCGATCAGCCGCGCTTATCCCTGCTTTTGTGAATAGGTGTTCCCACCGTGTCGCTACGATTCTGCTCATGTCTTCGGCGATTGCGTTCGCGTCATCATGGCTGAGGTCGAAGACCGCGGCACCGGCGAGAGCGTTCTCGATCGTTGCAGCGCGGCCTTCCGGCCCGACGCCGAGGACGAGCCGGCGCTCCAGTCCCAGCTGAGGCTTCGGCACTACATCGTAAAGCGGCGAAAGCCGCCATCCCTCACCATCGAACAGGAAGCCATGATTACGTAGGTGATCATCATCATTGGTGACGAGGATATTGAACAGCATGCGACGAAATAATTCGTGCAGATCCTGGCGTACTTCGGTTCCGAATTGCCGGATCGCTCCTGCGAGATCGGCATAGCTGAAGCTGCTGACCTCGCTCTCATGCGCCCCGAGCATTGTGAGCCCCGAAGCAAAGGGCCTGCGTTCCAGCCAGTTGCCGTGAGGAATCCGATCGAACCGCTCGATCAGATAGATGTCGCGATCAAGGACACAGCGGAAGTCGAGTGGCGGCACATCGAGACCACATTCGCTGGCAAGCCGCATTGTCGCCAGTTCGACCCGGCATTCGGGGAAGCTGTCTCCCCGCTTCTGAAATTTCGCGATCCAGGGTTTGTCGCCGATTTTTGTAGCAGCCTTCGGCCGGGCGCCGCCCAGAGATGACCCGGCGGCTAGCAACGCCCTCAAGTTCTCGTCGAGTTCGTCGACATGCTGCGCTCGTTCGGCGGCTTCTGCTAACTCTGCGAGCGTGAACTCTTCGCCCGGAGCAGGGCCGTCCCCCCATGGTGTAATTCTCTCAGGCTGGGCGGACGTCGGCCCAAAGGCGAGCGCACCCACGCGATGTTCGCCCGAGGCCAGAATGAGATCGATTTCGCTCGGCAAGCGATCGCCCATCGCCTTGTACATTAGGTATTGGCCCCAGCCGTCAGGAGCAGCATCCCGAATGCCACCGAACACGGCAAAGCCTTCTTCCGTCCTGAATGTTCGAGAAGTTCCAGCTTCGTGCAACGGCAGAGCTACAGGATCGACCGCAATACGGTCAGCGCGTTCCAGATAACGCCGCCCGTAAGCGAAGGTAGCAAACTGGTTGCGCGGTTCGTCGGTCATCGTGAGAAGGCCTGCCGGAACAGGCCCCTCCTCAAGATGCACGAAGACATAGGTGCGGATGGTCGTCACGGCTTGCTAGAAATCCAGATCATCGTCGCTGACAGCGTGGGTCTTCTGGGGCAGGCGGGACAAATCCTCGCTGATGCCAGCCCGGTCACTGTCTGGGGTTACCAGCTCGGCAAGGCGCTGTGTCATCCCCAGGACATGCAGGGCGCTCGCCAGAACCGCGAGGCCCACGGTAGGATCTCCCGCTTCGAGGCGTTGCAGCGTTTGAACCGAGACGATCATGCGCTCGGCCATTAAACGCTGGGGAAGTTTTCTCCGGCGGCGAGCAAGGGCGATATCCTTACCTAGCCGTGTAATCGCACGTTGGCTCTGGGGCGGTAGTCCGCTAGCAGCTCGAGACGAACGGGGCATGGCCCGATATATGACATATCATGCGAAATTCCGCAAATAGAAATGATATGTCATGTTTTTGTGCTCTTTCGCTTGAAGCAGATTTACCGAAGGAAGATGCTTCACCGCCTCCTGCACGAGGCTTACAATGACCATGACTGAGTGGAGAGGCGCTGGTGAGCGGTCGCTAGGCCGCGGCTTGACCATCGTACTTCAAAAGTCGCTGTGCAGTTGCGCGAATTGTCTCAGCGACTATATCGCAAACGTCACGCATGTCGGCACAAGCCGACAGCTTCGGAAGAATTCCGAGGTCCCGTCCTCCAGTTGGAGGTTAACCGGCGGACCCTGCAGAGGGTTCGCCGAATTTCGTTCGAACGCTCTCGCAGGTCCAACCCGATGGAGCATCGAATGCATTATTCAGACGAGGAAATCGAACGCGCGAAGACATTATTCGCTCGTGAAAATGATCAACCCGGCCATGGCAGAATGCCGGTTGCCGCGATGGCGGGAATGAGCAAGCCCGGCAAAATCAGCCATATCACTCATCGACGGACTTGGCGGGACTACCTTCCGAAGGCACGACGCGATTTGCAAAAGGAAAGATCGGACCGGAATTTTCGATTAGGTAACGTGTCGCATGATCTAAACTGACCAGGTCGTGGGGCAGCGATAAGGATCAATGGCGCTAGTGAGAAGTCACTACGAATAATCGGTAGACCTCGCGGGTGAGCGGCGATGTCGATGTGACGCTCAAATCGACGGGCTCGCAGTGCAGACGTGAATCCCCTCCGACCTGTTCTTACAACACAGAAGGGCTGGAGGGGAGGAGGGCCTTTGTGAGCGAGCCGAAAGGATCGCGATGTGCCATGTCCCACCGATATTCCACCAAGATAAGCTCTTTGGAAGAAGCCGCCCGCCGCATCTGTGAAAACCGGGGCGGCAAATGGTCCGGCACAAAGGGCATGGCCTGCTGCCCTGCGCATGACGATCGTACGCCGTCACTCGGTGTGTCGCTCGGCCAAAAAGCGATCCTTTTCCATTGTTTTGCGGGATGTGATCAGCAGAGCGTGCTGGCTGCTCTGGCGAGTGAAGGTGTCGACGCAACCTCGCTCTTCTCAGGTTCTGCGACTATCAACGGTCCCGAGCCGACCATAACGAGCAAACCCTCGGCGGCAGCGCTGAGGATCTGGCGCGACGCACAGCCACTGCGTGCCAGTCCGGCAAAGGCATATCTTGAGAGCCGCGGCATCCTCGCCGCATCTCCGGCCCTCCGCTTTCATCCCCAAACGCCGCTTGGCCCGAAGGGTCGCACCCGCTTTTTGCCGGCCATGATTGCGGCGGTCAGTCTCGACGAGGGACCGATCGCCATCCATCGCACATTCCTTTCGGGCAACTCCAAGGCCGACTTCGACAAACCGAAGCGCGCGCTCGGCGCGCTCGGCGAAGCTGCTGTCCGCCTCTTCGCTCCGGCCTCCGGCAAGCTCGGCCTTGCCGAGGGGATCGAGAGCGCGATGTCCGCCTATGCTCTTACCGGCATCCCCGCCTGGGCGACCCTGGGCAATGAGCGTTTCGGTCTCGTGAGCGTGCCCGAGAGCGTGACCGAACTCCACCTCTTCGTCGATCACGATGCTGGCGGCGAGCTGGCCGCGTCGCGTGGCCTGGCCGCTTATGCCCGCGAAGGGCGGACGATCCACGTTCGCAAACCATCCTCACGCGACACCGACTGGAACGATGAACTTAAAGCATGGCTGCGCCGCAAAGCGGCGCGGTAGAGGAGAGAGAGCTTCTCGAATTCCTGATCCGGCAGAGGGCGTGTCCCGATGCCCTCATCAGGAGGACGAATTGCCATGTTTCAATCAGACCTGTTTCCCGCCGGCGAGCAGATGCCGGCAGTGCCCCTGGCCTTCGCCATCGGTGCCCGGATTGCCGCGCTTCTCACCTCGGGTCGTCATCTTACCCGTGCCGGCATTTCCGGGCTGTTCGCCGAAGAGACCGGTGTTCTGGACTGGGGAGGTGCATGGACGATCGACGACTACAACAACGCGGTCGAGATGGCGCGCCGACAACGCCATCCAGGGTCTTGGTCGCACGAACCGCACCAATCAGGCCTCGGCCCCGTTGTTCCGCCCGGTCACCACCGATGTGAAGGGCGAGCGCCGATTCATCTCGACTATTGCGCGAAGGCTCGATGCTTTGGGAGCGCTTACGCGCGGCCAGCGCCAGACGGGCGGACAGAACCTGTTCGACCCGGCAGACAATCTTGAAAGCGACTATGCGCGCGACGCGCTCAGCCGCTGGTTCCAGCTGCTCTATGACGGTAAGCTCGAAGCCACCACCTTTGCCAACTTCGTCGAGCGCACCGGCCTCCGGCTCGAAAACCCCGATGGTGGACTGACCGATAATCTCCCGACGATCCAGCGCTGGCTCAACCGCATTCTTGCGCTGCCGATCGCGCTCCAGAACGCAATCTTCGATGAATATCTCGGCCTCGTCGAAGCGCGGATCGAGGCTGCGCGTGAAGCCGGAACGCTCGACCAGGGACTGGAGACCGTCAGGGTCGATCACTTTACGGTCCTGACAGATGAACTTCTTCGCACCGACCCCGTGACCGGAGCCGAGACCCGTCTCGTCTCGCTCGAAGTGACCAAGCACCTTAGGCCTATGCGATTGCAACGCCTGGTGCGGACGCACGAGATCGGTAGCCCGCACGCGATCCCGATGCGCAATGCGCGGTCGGGCAAGGTTGCGCTGTCGGTTCCAGCCCGGCGTCTCATCGCCGACGACGGGGCCGTGATTGAACGTCGGCGCCTCTTGCGACCGCTCAAGTCCGCGAACTGGACACTTCAGGCACTCTCTGAGAGCCAATGGGAAGAAATTGGCGTCACTGCGTTCACGAGCGCCTGGCGTGCCGAGGAAGTGGAAGCGGCCAAGTCACCGGTGACCGAGCGCGTCCATCTTGCCACCGGACTGCTGCTCCCGGTCTGGAAGCGCCTCCCCGGCGATCATGTTCGGGTCACCCGGCTCGTTGCCGAAGACGGCCAGTCGATCATCGGCCGCGAAGTGCTCGATCTCGATCTCGCTGCGATCGCCGAGACCTTTGGCCTCTCCGGAGTTGCCGGACCATCGGCTGAGCAGATCGGCGACCTTGTCCTTGCCAGCGGCAAACCGCTGGGCCTCGCAAGCCACAATCCACTCACCGTTAAGCGCTCGCTGGTAGGCGGCGAACAGCGCCTTGAACTGACCGGGTTCTCGCCCGATCGCCTCGACTGGTACAAGAACAAGGGCTGCTTCACCGAGATCATCCGCTACCGCACGCGGCTGTTCGTCCCGGTGTCGAGGGCAGGCCAGATACTCCCAGGCATCGCAATCGGGCATTGAGCTTTGCAATTGCCAAGTCGTGGACTATATAAAGACCAAATTCAGTCCCAAGGTGTTCTATGAAGCTGGACCAGCGCATCAAACCGATCAGCTATCTGAAGGCCCACAGCGCCGAAATTATCCGGGAGATTGGAGATGGCGGCGGGCCACTGGTCATCACGCAGAATGGCGAAGCCAAGGCAGTTCTGCAGGATGTCGCCAGCTACGAGCGCGCACAGGAAACGCTCGCTCTGCTAAAACTTCTGGCGCTCGGACAGGCCGATGTTGCCGCTGGTCGGACCCGCCCGGTGGCAGGCCTTGCGGAGCGCGTACGGGGTAAGTCAAACTGAATGATGACGGCCGCGTTAGCGATCAAGATCACCTCCGGTGCGGAGCGTGATCTTGCGGGTATCTGGCAGCGTCGCGTGGCGCAGCGCGGGCCGGATGGCGACGATGGTGCGGACGCACTGCTGGATGACCTCGTCGCGTCTATCGAGTCCCTTTCCGACAATCCTCAGAAAGGACCGGTTCCACCGGAACTTGAGGCTCTCGGGATCACCGAATTCCGGCAATTGTCGCACTCTCCCTTCCGCATCATCTACGGATATCAGCCCGAGCCAGCACCCGGTCAGGTGACTGTGTTCGTAATTGCTGATGCGCGTCGGGATTTTCGGACGCTTCTCGAAGAGCGCTTGCTCGGCAGCGGATAGATAGAGTCTCCGCTCAACAGGTCAGGGTCCGAATGAAACTGAGCGCTGCCTCCGATTGCGCTTAAGTTTCCCCTTCTCTCCTCCCCTTCGTGTGTCTGAATGAACCGATAAGCTCCCGTGTCGCGTACGCCGGAGCCTGATCACGTCCTTCCTCAAGTCCAGGCGACTGATCTGCCTGTGCCCGCTGATGACGGGCCTGCGAATGGGTTCGCGCATTGAGAACAACTGCCCTCATGATCGGAACTTAGCCGATCCCTGATCGCCCCATCTCGGTCGTATAGATGTTCGCCACAGCCATTGAAGAGAGTGGAGGGAGCCCTTTGGGCTTGTGGGCCTCGTGATCCTCACCTGCGCCTTCATTCCATCAGGAGAAAACCCATGATCCAGTCGATCCCCTTGAAGAAGCTCGTTCCGAGCCCCCGCAACGTTCGCAAGTCGAGCGACGTGCTCGCCGACCTCCAGCTGCGGGCAGACATTGCTGCGCGCGGTCTGCTGCAGAACCTCGTCGTTCGCAAAGGAAAGCGCGGCAAGTTCGAGGTCGAGGCCGGCGGTCGTCGGCTCGCCGCGCTGCAGGCACTGGCCGAAGAGGGCACCTTGTCCCAAAACCACGAGGTCACCTGCCTCGTGATCGAAGGCGAGGAAAGCGAGGTGCGTGAAGCCAGCCTTGCCGAAAACGTCCAACGTCTCGCGATGAATCCGGCCGACGAGGCCCAGGCCTTCGCCTCCATCATCGAGGCGGGGGCTACCACAGAAGACGTGGCGCGCCGCTTCGGCCTCACTGTCCGTTTTGTCGAAGGACGGCTGCGTTTGGCAAGTCTCGCACCCTGCGTCTTCGAAGCGCTCGCCGAGGGGACGATCACGCTCGACATGGCCAAGGCCTACGGCGCAATCTCTGACATCGAGCGACAGGCGCATGTCTATGCCGAGTTGCAGGACGCCTGGTACCAGATCACGCCTGACACGATCCGCCGCATGGTGCTTGATGCCACGGTGCGCGGTTCCGATCCGCGAGCCGTTCTGGTCGGACGCGATGCGTACCTCGCCGCAGGTGGCCGGATCGAGCGCGAATTGTTCGACGATGATGCCAGCGAGAGCTGGATCGATGTCGCGCTGCTCGAGGACCTCGCGCACAAGGCCATGGAAGGGGCGGCAGAAAAGGCCGCGCTCGAATATGGCCTTGCCTGGGTCCGGCCGACGCTGGGCACCTATGTCAGCCATGACCTTGTCGACGGCCTCAATCGCTTGCCTTGCGAACCTGCACCGATGACCGAGCAGGAAGCGCAGGAGCTCGGCGAGCTCGAGGCCGACTACGACCGCGTCGCCGCCGTGCTCGAAGACGAGGACAGCGACGAGGACGAGGTCGCCAAGGCCGAACAGGAACTCGTGGTGATCGACCGCGCCATGCGCGCGCTCAATGATCGTCCCCCCGTACTCGCCGACGAACTGAAATCCGAGGCTGGTGCCTTCCTAGTCCTCTCGCGCAACGGCGAGCCGACATTCGTTCCACAGTACTACACCGAGACCGAAGTGATCGCTGACGAAGGCGTGGTCGAGGCCATTGAAGAGAGCGGTGCGGCGAAGCCCAAGGGGAGCTCGTTGTCGCAGCGCCTACTCGATGAGCTCGCGATGCAACGCCGCGATATCCTGGCGATCCATCTCGCCAACGATCCGGCACTGGCGCTCGACTTTATGGTCTTCACGCTTGCCGATGCCGATGGGCACGATTGGCGCGCCAAGAAGGCATCGACACTGCTGGGTCCGGTGGCATCAGGCCCGGTTACCGGGTTCGAAGCCAAGGACGCACCGGCAAGCGCTGCTCTGGCCGAGTTTGCCGGGTCGCTCGATGAAAGCTGGCGTTCTGGGACAAGCGATGTCGAGCGGTTTGCAAGGTTTCGGGCACTTTCCGACGAGACGCGTTCGGCCTGGCTCGGCCATCTCGTCTCGCGCACCCTTGTCGCGAGCCTTGCCTGTGAAGGCGAGCGCTCGGTGCCTATGCATGAGGCTCTGGGCTCGCTCCTCGAAATCGAGACCGCGCATTGGTGGCGTCCCACGGCGACCAACTACTTCGACCGCGTAGCCAAGGCCCGCACGCTCGAAGCGCTCGACGCCGCCGGCGGTCCCGAACTGGTCAGTCGCTATGCTGCTTCGAAGAAGGCCGAACTCGCGAGCGCTGCCGAACGCATTTTCTCGGGCAACTTCATCGGCGAGGCGGATATCAAGGAACGGGCGCAGGCCTGGGTGCCTTCGATAATGCGTTTTGCTGGTCCCGAAGAAAGCGAACCGGTTGACGCCGAAGCCGAAGAGCCGGTCAGTGACATTACGGCTGACGAGATTGCCGAGCAGGCTGCCTGACCCCTCCTGACAGGTCCAGGTCACTCGGCAGGCGGTCCGCCCCTCTTGGGGCGGGCCGCCTTTTCAATGCCAATACCTGGGCCGTATTTGCGCCATGTTCCGCCAATGTGGTGTCAGAAAGAGCAATTCGGAAAGTCGACGGTCCAAATGCCAAAAAATCGTGACAGTAGGCACCGCCATTGCCGACGTTCAACGCCGAAAGCTGTCGTTGTCGCAGGGGATATAAGCAGAGGGAAGTAGACCGAAGAGGGATCGGGATACTAATCCGCCGTCGTTAGCAGTTGCGGACATTGACCGCTCCATCGTGGGCAAGCAATCTCCACCTTCACCTGGTAGAACCGCGCCACATTAATGGCCTCATCACGCCCTAGGAAAAACCTATGCGCATGATCCCCCGGGCATTCACTGTCGCTGGCGCAGCGAACTTTGATCCTTCGTCGAACAGCCGCCGTTTCTCATTTCGGGGAACAGCTGCGCCGCTGCAAATCGCAATAGCGCGCGCCACTGTTGTCGCCGCAGCAATCGCACTTACGAAGGGGGCTGCGATCCCAATGCCTTCAAACTTGGCGGCTCCACATCCGTCTAACCCGAGCAGTTGCTCATAATCCTGTGGCGCAGGAGCCGATCGTGGAACGTCTCCTGGAAAGTGTGCAGCAACCGAATACTCAGAATCGAACACCGTCACACGGAAAACATCGAAGTCGGTATGGGCGCGACCGAGACCAGCGTCGATTACCAATTCGAAGCCGCAGCCGTCGATGAGTTTTCGAGCGGTAATCGAATCGAAGCCGCAAAGCGCCACCGTAGGCTCATTTTCCTGCACCCGTTGATGTGGGGCTAATAGGCGATCAACGCGGCGCACATCGAACCCCTTCCGCTTTGCCCATTGCTCCGCGAGTGCGGTTTTGTAGGCGCCGTATTCTCCCGACTGTACGAGCACGGAAGTTCCCCAATTTTCAGCGCTTATCTGGTCAGCATCCTGCAAAACCAGCTTTACGGCTCGCGGATTGGGATAGGGAAGCGCCGAAAGCGACCACATGAATGCTTGACCAAGATTGCCGAGGCCGAGCAGCCATAGCGCGCTGGGAAGAAAAACCTTGGCGAAGGGCGGCGGCTTGCTCACCGCTCTCTGCGGCCAAAGATCAAACTCTACAGACCCAGGCGAATGTGCATTTCGCAGCCGTGCGAAAGCATACGCCACGGTCGCCGCGCCAGCTACAATGCCGGCGAGAGGATTGTCCGCGTCTCCTGAGATTCTGGGTCCCGACGCTGCTCCGCCTTTCCAGCCATCCCACCAAGCATGAACGTCTGATGCTCCTCCGATTACATTTCCGATAATGATACGGATTGCTGCGACGCCAACGTTTTTGGTAGCGCCCAGCCGATCGACTGCCTCACGCAGCGATGTGCAACCGACTGGCATCGCGGAAACTAGCGGTACGTCGTCGTCGATCCGGACACTGACGCCGCCGACAAAGGTCTTCTTCCCGACCGCTACGGCGGTGAGGATCGCATTATGCCCAGCGATACTGTGAGCATTTTCACCGACTATGACTTCCAGAGTCATAGCGCGAAGACGCGCTTCGGCATCCGCGCCACTAATGCCTTCAGCATCAATCAGCATTTTTGCAATTCGGGATAGCTCGGGGGTCAGGTCCACAGATATTTTCCGACGTGAAAGGGAGGAAAAAGGCGGTCGCTTTCGTCTCGCCATCGACGGTTGCCCAGGTAGCGATGTACTCCGATGTGGCCTGGAAGATTCGAACCTTCAGCGAAATTCGGCAGGATCAGTGCCAAATGGTCGACCTCCGCGATGATTGGGTTCGCCTTGTCGGAGGGACTTTGCCGAAAGCTACCCGGATGGACATGAACGTCGGCAACGACGCTCATCCCTTCGTTTCGGCATATTTCCCAAAGCTCGCCAAGCCGCCGACCATCGATCAGGACAATACCGCTGTTGAGGGCACCGGGATCGATATCGTCGTAGAAAATGAACTGCCGAATGGTTGAGGGCGAGCCTGCGATGCCAAGAAGAAATGCACCGCTCTCGCGTCGACCGCCGTTTGTGCGACGGCAAAGCTCCGCAGCTCCAGCATCCCATACTTTGCGATCACAGATCAACTCAGGCCGCTGTCCGAGTAGCGACCTTGCGACCGTTGCTAACCAATATGCCATAGAGATCCTCGAAGATGAAAGCCAAGTCACGGTCCTTGCTCCACGCTAGGTGGGGTTTGGCGACAGCATTGTTGTTATGCGGCCCGGTATGACGATCCCACGGCCGATAAACGGTACCCGATCCCCAGTCCTTGAAAGTCTCGGCGACCCGCTTCCCACCCGACGGTCGCTCGCCAGCGATAGGCTTGCGATCCTCTTCGAGATTCCAGAGTTTCACCTCTGGAGCGAGGCCTGGGTAGTTGGTGAGATCGGCACGAAACCCATATTCAGTCGCGGTACCGTCGGGTTCGATTGCTGAAACCTTGAAGTCGAGGCGTGGATAAGCGAAACCTATCACCCGCCAGCGTCCGTCGTCGCAGCCCGTCCGAAACTCCTCGGAAGCAAGGTCAGCTTCAATAAGTGCGATGGCGGGATCCTCCACTCTCAGAGCCTCCCATTGGCAATGTCGCCACGCACGAGGTCGAGGGTGAGTGTCGATCCGCCGGGGGCGAGGGAAGCCAAGGGTTTCGAACCCTGCAGCTCTTCGGTCGTGCCCGTGACGACGAGTTCGATCTCGGTCGCGATGGCGTCGTCGATTGAGAATGCCGTGATTGCCCATGCGAGCACCTCGGAGACCTTAGCGCCGCGCGGGAAGCTTTCTACCTTGCTCGCCGCTTGATAGTTGACTGTCACCGAAATCGCGGAACCGCCGTTGCCGTTGCCGTTGCCGTTGCCGTTGCCGTTGCCGTTGCCTTCCACCTGTTTAATCCCTTCATCTAAATTCGTCGTCCAAGTCCTAATGATTGCGCGGAAAGCCTTGACCCGTGCGAATCGTGGACTAGAATCGAGAAAACGTCCCGATACGGACAATATGATATTGGACTATTGGCAACGTCAAGTGCAAATATGGACTGAGGAGCAAGTATGTCGGCTGACACGCTGCCCGGTGCTCACCCGAGCTCACGGGTTTCATCGATTCCAGCTGAATTAGAAGCATTTTTCGAAATGGCGCAGCGATGGGATCTATCGACCGAACAACAGATCATCCTGCTTGGATCTCCAGGGCGATCGACATTCTTTAAGTGGAAAAAGGAGGGCGGGAGTTTGCCCAGGGACACCGGAGAACGTCTCTCGCACTTGCTCGCAATATGGAAAGCGCTCCGAATACTGTTTACGGATGATCGACGCGGCGAAGAGTGGATGCTTCGACCGAACGACTTTTTCGACGGCGAATCGGCTCTTGAAGTAATGCTGCGCGGGGGCATGGCGGACATCCTCGCGGTGCGACAATATCTTGACGCGCAGCGGGGTGGCTAAGTGAGGGAATATTTGTTCAAAGGATTTGGATATCGGCTAATCCCATCGCGCTTTCCTTCGGTGGAAGTGTATCGAGGTCTCGTCGCGAATGACCGCTTTGATGCCCTGTATGAGGCCGAGGCCCGGACGAATCCTCGTCTACTCTCAAAGGAGCAGCTGTTGGTCAGCTTTGGCGGCGAAGGATCGCCGCGGCTGCAGAACTGGAACCATGCGCCCTTCCGCTACATCAATCCCGAGGGCTCGCGGTTCTTTCCGAGCACATTGCCTGCGCTAGAGTTGGCCAGCGATCCGCAAACCGCGCTGGCGCGTGCCGTACGGCGGCGTGAGATTTTTCTAGGGCGGACGGGCGAGCCGCCAATCGGCATCGACATGCGCATGCTGAAAACCCCGGTCGAAGGTGCATTTGCAGACCTTACAAGTCTTCCCATCGGCATGAGCGACGCCGATTGCCGTGCTGCGGGAGAAGAGGTGCCTACAGAATTGGCTGGCGCCGCCTTCTACACCCCCGAACGACCTAAGGCACTTTGCCTTGCCGTGACTGACAACAGCTGCCTCGGGGCTACTATACAGACAGCGCATTATCGTTTCGAGTGGGACGGGAAGCGGATTGCGAAACTCTACGCCTTTACAGAGGCAGGCGAGGAGTGGGATCCCACCATTCTGTGCGGTGGTGAACAAGTCATCGCCGCGTAGATGCGGACATACCGGAATGATCCATTTGCGGGGAGATAGAGCCTGCTGACCCGGTGACCTCATTCAGGTCACCGTCGGCAATGCTTCAACGACCGGCGTGTGGGCGTTTAGCGTCGTCAAATAATGGAGAGAGGAGGGAGCTTTGATCTTCCTGAGCCGGGGCATCTCCGTCCCGGCAATCAGGAGACCTCCCATGACCAAATCCCGCCGCACTGCATCGACTTCGCCAGCCCAACGCATCACCGCAGCCATCATCGAGAAGCTCGAGCAAGGCACAAAACCCTGGGTCAAGCCATGGCGCGGCGTGCCAGTCTCGCGGCCCTTGCGCTCCTGCGGGACACCCTACCGCGGCATGAACACTTTCTGGTTGTGGATGGTGGCCGATGGCTGCGGCTATACCTCGCCTTACTGGATGACCTATCGCCAGTGTCAGGCGCTCGGCGGACAAGTCCGCAAAGGTGAAAAATCGACCATCGCGATCTTCTACAAGAGCTACACCAAAGAGGTCGAGAACGCCGAAGGCGAAGCAGACACCGAGAACCGGCGCGTGCTCAAGGCCTATGCCGTGTTCAACGCTGACCAGTGCGATGGCCTCCCTGCATTTTACCATCCCAAGCCGCTGGTTGCCGCACCTGAGCCCGAAGGACGCGAAGACCGGCTCGATGCCTTCTTTGCCCATATTGGCGCAGACCTGCGCCACCATGGCGCGCAGGCCTATTACGAGCCGCTGCGCGACCGGGTCACCATGCCGCCAGCCGAACTCTTCGAAGCCTATGACCACTATTACGCGACGCTTGCACACGAGCTGTCGCACTGGACGGGGCATTCATCGCGGCTCGACCGCGATCTCAAGAACCGCTTCGGTAGCGACGCCTATGCTGCCGAAGAACTGATCGCCGAACTGTCCTCAGCCATTCTCGGGGCAGAACTGGGCCTTCCGGTCACCCACCTCGACCATCACGCCAGCTACATCGCCTCCTGGCTCAAGATCCTCAAATCGGACGAGCGCGCGATCCTGACTGCTGCGGCTAAGGCTGAGGAAGCGGCCAGCTTGTTGCTTGACCTTGGGGGTCACCAATCCTCCGAAAGCGAGGCCGATCTCGATCTCGCCGATGCGGCTTGAACAGGAGACGGTAGATGGGACGTTCCGTCAGCTATCCGACCGGCTCCGTGGTGGCCTTTCGCCTGCTTGATGACGGCGAAGACGAAGATATCGACTGGGTCTACGAGTGCCTCGTCGACGAGGTCATAGATGCCGCGAAAGCCGCCTTTCCTTCTTTTCAACGCTTCGATGGATGGCGCGGCCGCGAGGACCGCATTCTCCTGCGCAACGCCTTCGCCGATTGCGGCATATCGACCTGGTGCGGCCTTGCCGCGATCTGGCTCGCCGAGCGCGATGACGCTCGCTACTGGGAGGCTGATTTCTACAACCCGCGAACGGCGAGAGCACGGCACTGGCTTGGCCAGGTCTCGGGTAGGTTCATCGACCTGTTTGGTGAGTTGCGCCTGGTAGGTCGGTTCTCGAATGGCGAAGCGATCTTCGAGCACTCTCGGTCCGCTTGCGACACCGGGTCCTGATCCTGCCTGGTCCCTGTCCGCCGGGAGAGGCCCTTGGGCCGGTCGGGGCGCGCCGCAACCTGCGGCCCGTCGGCCCGTGTTGCCCGCGCCAGCCTAGGGCCGCAGGTTTCCCGCTACGCGGTGCGTCACGCCCCTTTCCCCGGCCCTGATCGGGCTCCGGCGGACAGGGCCGAGGCAATGGTGCCTCCTCTCCTTGTCCGCACGATCAGGAGACACACCATGTACGACAGCTTCATCGAACAATTGAGCGGCCTTGACCTTTCAGGCCTCAGCATCAGGCCAGCCCCGTTCACCGCAACCGACTTTCCTTGCGAGGACGTGATCGACCAGACGCTTGGTGCAGTATGGTCTGACCTCTTCGCCATGTTCTCCGACACGGCTTTGGAGGCGGATGCCGAGGATATTGCATGGGGCGTGGTCAATCTGTTCCACCGCGCTGCCAGCCGCAAGTCGGCTCAGCTCGACCGGGCCAGCGACGAGATCCGGGTCCTGCTCGCATCGGCCGATGGATCCGAAGTGCATTCGAGCAATCTGGAAGAGCAGGTAGAGCGCGCGCAGGCCGCCGAAGCCAGCATGCTGGCCTTCGAGCAGATGCGCGAGGCTGCCGCAGCACTTTACCGCGACGAGACCGGTTCCTCGTGGAAGCCCGTCTCCGGCTCGCGCACGAGCCATTCACGCCACCTCACATCGGCCGTGATCGATGCCCGCGATTTCCTCCGCGCACGCGCCGAGAACCGGCGTCACGCTTTGATTCCGGAAGGAACTCCAATCGTCTTTGCCGGTGGTCGCCAGACCTTTGGGAGCACCGAGGATGCGAAGCGTTATGCCGACACTATCTGGGCTACGCTCGACAAGGTTCGCGATGCGGTTCCCGATCTCTTCCTGGTCCATGGCGGCGACGGCAAGGGTGCCGATCGCCTGGCAGCGAGCTGGGCTGAACGCCGCGAAGTCCAGCAGCTGACCTTTTCGCTCGATCGTCGTCTTGGTGCCCGCGCCGGGTTCAAGCGCAACGAGCAGATGCTCTCGCTCAATCCGCGCTACGTTGTCGCCTTTCCGGGCAATGGCGTGACTGAACGGCTAGTGATCGATGCCAAGACGCGCCGGATCACCGTGGTCGATCGCAGGACCGTCACGTTCCGATCCAAGATTAAGGGATAATAGTCTGTTGGTCGCCGCAGCATTTCTATGATCGGTTGGCTGCGGCGATCATCACAGACAATCGTCGTCGATTGCCTTTTCGGTTGGAGAGGGGATTTCTTGGAAAGGGCATCTCGGGGTATCAGCCTCGCATGCACCACGCCGACTCTAAACCGCTCGCCCATGATCACAACTTTCTGAGCGCTTCGCACGACGCGCATGAGCAGCGCACGCGCTATGTTGTCGCTTTGACCGCCGCGATGATGGTGATCGAAATTGTTGCGGGGCTGTGGACTGGATCGATGGCGCTTCTCGCCGATGGTATCCACATGGCGACCCATGCAGGTGCCTTGGGCGTCGCGGCCTTCGCCTACTGGTTTGCCAGGCGCCATGCGAACAACCCGCGTTTCACATTCGGTACCGGCAAGGTGGGCGACCTCGCCGGCTTCGCGAGCGCGCTTGTCCTCGCCATCTTCGCAATCGGGATCGCGGTTGAATCGGCTCAAAGGTTCGTCAGTCCGCTCACGATTGCCTATACCGAGGCTATCTGGATCGCCGTGCTCGGCCTCGTGGTGAACCTCGCGAGTGCCTGGCTGCTTGGTGCCGATCATCACCATGGGCATGATCACGACCATCATCATCACCACGACCATGCGCATGCCGATAACAATCTGCGCTCCGCCTATTTCCACGTGCTTGCCGATGCCCTGACTTCGGTCCTGGCTATCGTGGCCCTTCTCGCCGGCATGTACCTCGGCTGGGCTTGGATGGACGCGGTAATGGGGTTGGTGGGTGCAATCGTGATCGGGCGCTGGTCGTGGTCACTGCTGCGCGATACGGCTGCCGTGCTTGTCGACGCCGAAGCGGCCTCTGAACGGTACACAGAGGTGCGCGAGGCGCTCGAGGACCGGGACGCCGCGATCGGCGATCTGCACATCTGGCGGATCGGTCCTGGCAAGTATGCAGTCATCGCCTCGCTCATCGCCGATGATCCGCTCGCGCCCGACAATTATGCCAGCCGACTTTCAGAGCATGCAGAATATGTGCACGTCACGATCGAAGTTCATCGCTGCGAGCATCCGCATCCCGAGCTTCGCGCGGCCTGATCGCGCCGTTCTAAAAGACCGAAACAGTATTCGAGGACTGTTATACTGTAACAAAAGACTTATACTTCATCGTGTTGCGGAACTTGCAATCTTGATGCGGTTTGCTATGAGCCATTGGAATCCATGACTACAAGCTATCGTCGCCTTGTCCTGCACCCTTTCGTCGTCCTGCTCATGCTGGTCGCGATGGTGTTCGTGACGGCGGCGGATGCTGCTGCTTGCGGTGCCGAAGTGGCGCCCGGAAGCACGCCCGTTCTGGCTTCGCTCGATAGCGCTTCTGCGTCATCCGCAGCCGCCGACGAAGTGCCGGGCGATCCGGATGCGCCGGCCGAGCAACACGGCGTGTGTGGACACGGCCATTGCCATCACGGGGCGAGCTTTGCCGGCACCGTGCAGAAGGATTCGGTCCCTCACTTGGTCGTGGTTCCCGATGCGCCTCCCGCCGAAGCGCTCGCTTCCGAAATTGCCGACCGACTGAAGCGCCCCCCTCGCGCCTGACGACCGTCACCGCGCTGCATGCCGCAGCGCAGTTCGGATCGTCAGCAGAGGAATTTTCGAAAAATGTCAGCCATTCATTGGCGAGGGGTCCTCCTTGGAGGGCTGTTCCTCGCCGCTCAAGCCACGACCGTGGCGGCGCAGGAGCGTGAGCTTCTGACGCTTGATGCTGCGCTCGCTCGTGCGGGCATCGTCGACAGCGCAGATGAGCCCCCAGATAATCCGCGCCTGATCGGACCGCGGGCCGAAGCCGACGCGGCGCGGGCACTCGTCGACCAGGCGCGGCTGCGGCCCAACCCCGAAATTGCTTTCGAAGCCGAAAACATTGCCGGAAGCGGCGCATTTTCGGGATTGCAGGCCACCGAGTACACTTTGTCCCTGAGCCAGCGGCTCGAATTGGGCGGCAAACGGGGAGCGCGCGTCCGCGCCGCCCAGGCGGAAGCGCGCGTCGCGGCCCTTTCAGGAGCGCTCTCGGTTGCTCAGCTAGGGCGATCGGTACGCGAACGCTATGTCGAAGCCGTCTCCGCGGCAGCCCGATTGGAACTCGCGCGGGACATAGTCGAGCGCAATCGCGAGCTTGCCAGGATCGCAGGCGTACTGGTCGATGTCGGACGGGAGCCTCCCCTGCGCTCGCTTCGTGCCGAAGCGGCACTTGCGGAGGCGCTCGCGGAGCTTGAAGCGGCCCTGGCCGCCGACAGTGCGGCGAGGACTGCGCTCGCCGCGCTTTGGGGCGAGGCAACACCTGCTACGGACGTGCCTTCGGTGTTCCCCGAGATCGAACCTCCGGCGACGCTGCTCGCCTCGCCTTCGGCCTTACGTCTTCAGGTCGCCCGTGCCGAACGCGAGGCTGCAGATGCCGCGATCGCCCGGGAACGCTCTTTAGGCATTCCGGATCCGGCGATATCCGCCGGTGTCCGACGGTTCGAGGAAAGCAGAGACCAGGCGTTCCTCGTAGGCGTTTCGATCCCGTTTCCGTTCAGTAATCGCAACCAAGGAAACATCGCTGCTGCCGAGGCGCGGCTTCGCGCCGCGACGGCACGGGAGGCGATTGCCCGCACCGATTTCGAACTCGAGGTCACGCAGGCCCGCGGACAATTTCTGGCAGCCGAAGCGCGGGTCGAGACCCTCGCGGAGACGTCCTTGCCCCAAGCCGAAGAAGCCTTGCGCCTCGTTCGGATTGGCTACCGCAACGGCAGATTTCCGCTGATCGAAGTTCTGGCTGCGGCCGAAGCGCGCGACACCATCCGTGAAGCATTGATTCAAGCCCAGGAAGATCGTGGCCGCCTGGCGGCGACGCTGATCTGGCTCGGCGCACAATGAGGTATTTCCAAATGAACCGTAGACGTCTGGCCGTTTTTATCGGCGTGATCGTTTCAATCGCCGCTGCAGTGTTTATGCTGTGGCCAAGTGGCAGTGCCGACCAGCACATTGAGGAAACGAGCGAGGAGGCCGAGCTTCCCGAAGGGCTTGTCCTGCTTGGCGCCGAACAAATCGAAGCGTCCCAGATAGAGGTCGAAACCGTCGGTCAGGGATCGGCGGTCGAGCTGGTCTTTCCGGCCACCGTCGCGGCAAGCCCGACGGCAAGTGCCCGCATCGATGCCCGCGCAGCGGGCGTAGTCCGCAGTGTCGGCAAAACGCTGGGTGATTACGTGAGGCAGGGCGAGACGATTGCCCGCATCGAGAGCGCCGACGCCGCTGCTCTTGCGGCGCAACTCAGCGCAGCGGGCGCGCGGGTCAACGAATTGTCTGCTGCCTACGATCGGGAGCGCCGCCTTTTCGAAGCCAATGTCACCGCGCGGCAGGATCTCGAGGCCGCCCGAGCCAATCTGCAGGTTGCTCAATCGGAACTTGCACGCGCCCAGGCGGCAGTCTCCGCGGCGGGTGTTAGCGGCGACGGGCGCTCCCTTGCGGTTACGAGCCCGCTCGCGGGCCGAGTGACCTCGGCGCCTATCGTTCTCGGCTCCTTCGTCGATGCCGGGGAAGAACTCTATCAGGTCGTGAATCCGAGCGGCATGCAGGTCGAGGTTGCCCTCCCGTCGGCTGAAGCAAGCCGCATCCAGCCTGGCGACGAGGCTACGCTGGAAATCGCGGACAACCGGGAAGTGGGTGCGCGCGTGCGATCCGTCACTCCCTCGCTCGATCCCGAAAGCCGCAGCGCTACGGCGGTCCTGTCGCTCGCAAGGCCGATCCCCGGCCTGCAACCCGGGGCCTTCCTGCAGGCACGTATCCGCCCCTCGGGTGAGGTCGACACAGGCCGCATATCGGTGCCGGAAAGTGCTGTCCAGACAATCGATGGCGCAGAAGTGGTCTTCGTTCGCACGCGCCGCGGGTTTCAAGCCCGTCCGGTGGTCACCGGTGCGCGTTCGGGAGGACGGGTGGTCATCGAGTCCGGTCTCGAAGCGCAGTGGCGGATCGCCACCGCCAATGCCTTTTTGCTGAAGGCTGAACTCGAGAAGGAGGAGGCCGAGCATGGACACTGATCACATGCAGGACGCTGATCGCTCCCACCGCCATGGCCTGATCGGCATGATCCTCGACGTCGCCGTGCGCTTTCGCTGGGCAATGGTCGTGCTGACGCTCGGTGTGGCAATCTATGGCGTGGTGAATTTGCTGCGCCTGCCCATCGATGCCGTACCCGATATCACCAACGTACAGGTGCAGATCAACACCGAGGCACCAGCCTTGTCGCCCTCGCAAGTCGAGACGCAGGTCACCTATCCTGTCGAGACCGGGCTTGCCGGTATCGAGGGTCTGGAGATGACCCGCTCGATATCGCGCAACGGGTTCAGCCAGGTGACCGCGATTTTCGAGGAAGGGACCGACATCTATTTCGCGCGTCAGCAGGTCAACGAACGGCTGACGCCCATAAGCGCCTCCCTACCCGAGGGTGCCGAACCGGTGATGGGACCCATCTCGACCGGCTTGGGCGAAGTGCTCATGTATACCATCGAGTTCGAGTTTCCTGACGGCAAGGAAGCACCGCTGGGCGGAGCGGTCGGTTGGCAGTCCGACGGGAGCTTTGTGACCGAACGTGGCGACCGGCTCGACAGCGATGTTGCCAAGGCTGCCTATCTGCGAACCATCCAGGACTGGGTGGTTGCCCCCCTCATGCGGTCGGTCGACGGTGTGGCAGGTGTCGACTCGATTGGCGGCTTCGAAAAGCAATACCTCGTTCAACCCGATCCCGTGCGATTGACCGGTTACGGTTTATCGTTCGACGAGGTGATCGACGCGCTGGAAGCGGCCAATCTCGCCGAAGGCGCCAATTTCGTCGAGCGGGCCGGTGAAGCCCTTCTCGCCCGGGTCGATGCGCGCCTCGGCAGTGTTGAGGATATCGAGCAGGCGGTCGTTTCCACCCGCGAGGGGGTCCCCATTCGCGTAGGTGACGTCGCCACGGTCAGCATCGGTGGCGACCTGCGAACGGGCGCGGCGTCGCTGAACGGCGATGAAGCGGTCGTGGGCACCGTGCTCATGCGCGCGGGCGAGAACAGCCGCACCGTGTCGGCCGAGGCGGCCGAACGGCTCGAGGAAGTTCGCAGCTCCCTGCCGGAAGGAATTGTCGCGGAGATCGTCTACAACCGGTCTTCCCTGGTCGATGCGACGATCGCGACCGTCGAGAAGAACCTTGTCGAGGGCGCGCTTCTGGTCATTGCAATCCTGTTCTTGCTGCTGGGCAACATCCGGGCAGCGATCATCGCGGCGCTGGTCATCCCCTTTTCCATGCTGATGGCATCGATCGGAATGAACCGGCTCGGCGTTTCGGGCAATCTCATGAGCCTGGGTGCGCTGGACTTCGGCCTGATCGTCGATGGTGCCGTCATCATCGTCGAGAACAGCGTCGCGAGGCTCGCGGCTCGACAGGAACACGAAGGCCGACTTCTTACACTTGGTGAGAGGTTGACGGAAACGCGGCTTGCCGCGCAGGAAATGATCAAGCCGACCGTGTACGGCCAGGCGATCATTCTTCTCGTCTTCGCACCGCTTCTCACCTTTACCGGCGTCGAAGGCAAAACCTTTTCACCCATGGCGATCACGGTCATGCTCGCGCTCGCCTCGGCGTTCGTGTTGTCGCTGACCTTCGTCCCGGCAATGATCGCCATCCTGCTCAACAAGAAGCTGACGGAAAAGGAGGTCAAGCCGATCCGGATCGCCAAGGAGCGATACGGACCCCTGGTCCGCAAGGCGATCACCCGCCCCTGGCCGGTCATCGGCATGGGCGTCGGCATCTTCGCCTTTGCGGCCTTCGTGTTCAGCTTCCTCGGGAGCGAGTTCACACCGCAATTGGACGAGCGCGACATCGCCGTGCAATCGCTGCGTATTCCTTCGACATCGCTCGAACGTTCGCTCGCGATGCAAAGGCGGGTAGAGGACCGGCTCGAGCAATTTCCGCAAGTCGAGCTTGTCTTTTCGCGGACGGGCACGGCGGAAGTGGCCAGTGACCCGATGCCGCCGAACGCTTCCGATGCGTACGTGATCCTCAAACCCCGTGAGGAATGGCCCGATCCCGACCTCGCCAAGGACGAGTTGGTCGCGCAAATGGAGAGCGCCCTCAGCAGTCTCGTCGGCAACCTTTACGAGTTCAGCCAACCGATCGAATTGCGGTTCAACGAATTGATCGCAGGCGTTCGCGGAGATGTTGCCGTCAAGATCTACGGAGACGATCTCAGCGCCATGACCTCGGCGGCGAACGAGGTTGCGGGCGTGCTGCGCAATGTCGACGGCGCCGCGGACGTCAAGGTCCAGCAAGTGACCGGGTTCCCCACCCTCGATATTGCCTTCGATCGGCCAGCGATTGCCCGTTACGGGCTGAAGGTCGAAGACGTTGCGCAATCGGTGGCGATCGCACTGGGCGGTCGGCCTGCGGGCCTCGTTTTCGAAGGCGATCGCCGCTTCGATGTGGTTGTGCGGTTGTCGGACGCGACCCGCGACGATTTCGACCAGCTCGGTGCTTTGCCGGTGCTGCTCCCGAACGGGGCAACCATACCGCTACGCTCGGTTGCCGAGTTCCGTGTGGTGGATGGTCTCGCGGAGGTTCGCCGGGAACAGGGACGCAGACTGGTGATCGTTTCGTCCAACGTGCGAGAACGCGACCTCGGGTCTTTTGTAGAAGAGGCCCAGGAAAGGGTTGCGGCGCAGGTCGAACTGCCCGCTGCCGCGTTTATCGAGTGGGGCGGTCAATACCAGAACCTCCAGGCTGCTCAGGAAAGACTTCAGATAGTCATTCCTATCGCTTTCGCGGTCATTCTCTTGCTGCTTTACATGGCGGTTGGGGGCTGGGTGCCGGCGCTCGCCGTATTCAGCGCGATCCCGTTGGCCCTGGCAGGCGGGATTTTCTCCTTGGCTCTACGCGGGATGCCATTCTCGGTATCTGCGGCGGTAGGCTTTATCGCCCTGTCGGGTGTGGCGACCTTGAATGGCCTCGTGATGGTGACTGCGATCCGTCAGCGGCTCGACAGGGGCATGGCGCTCGATGACGCCATCGTCGATGGTGGATTGGCGCGCCTAAGGCCGGTTCTCATGACCGCGCTCGTTGCATCGCTCGGCTTCGTGCCGATGGCCATTGCGACCGGGACCGGCGCGGAAGTGCAACGTCCCTTGGCGACAGTCGTCATTGGAGGGTTGATCACCGCCACCGCGCTGACCCTTTTCGTCTTGCCCGCAATCTTGAAGCTGGTTTTCGGGACCAGAGAAGATGACCGGACCTGGCGACAGCGTTGGTGGGACAGGCTGCGGCGCAATGTGACAAGCGATGAGCAGCGCGAGCTGAAGGACATCACATGACCGATCGGGAAAGGAGAATACGGTGCTGGCACTGAAGGAAAAGAACGGACTGCTCTGGATACGTGCCGGAGGCAGGCAGGGGGATGAAGCCTATGACCGCTTTGTTCCCCAATTCGAACATATCGCAGAGCGCGAGGCCGGTACCGTCCCGATGGTGATCGAGCTCGCGCCTGACTTTTCGGGTTGGAACTTCGGAGGTCTCTGGCGCGATCTCAAGTTCGACATCCGGCATAAGGATTGTTTCGGCCGGATCGCCATAATCGGCGACAGCGAATGGGAAGAGTGGGGCACGAAATTGTCATCCTCACTCTTCCGCACCGAAATGAAGTTCTTCCGGCCAACACAGCGTAGTCATGCGGAAAGCTGGGTACAAACCGAGGAGGACGCAGCATGAGTGGCGGACATGAGGTCGATGTCGGGTCGCCTGAAAAGCGCAAGACCCTGTGGGTTGTCCTGTGGCTTAACGTGGCCATCGCGATCGGCTTTTTCGCGGTCGGGTATTTTGCCGATTCTAATGCGCTGTTGGCGAACGGCCTCGATAATTCATCCGATGCCATCGTTTATGCGCTCAGCCTGCTCGCGCTGACCCGCTCACGGACCTGGAAACGCGGGGCCGCACGTTTCTCCGGCATCATGCTGCTGATCTTCTCTGCTGGGGTTATCTTCGATGCTTACCGACGGTTTGTGGAAGGGTCCGATCCGGGCGGGATATTGATGATGGCGATGGCGTTCATCGCGGGGATGGTCAATCTCTATTGCCTGCGCCTGCTGCAGAAGATGGAGAACAAGGACGTCAATATGCGGGCGGCGACCACCTTCAGCTTCAACGACTTTATCTCTAATGGCGGGATCATTATCGCCGGCATCATTGTGATGCTGACCGGAACCAACTGGCCCGACCTCGTTGTGGGCATCGCGGTAGCTTGCATCGCTCTCTATGGCGGCATCGAGATTCTGCGCGACGCTCACATGGATAGCCACGACGATGCGGGAACCAAACACGGCGAGAAGAGGAATTGACCCTATTCGATCTTCCTGCACAATGTGTCCGATGCGCTGGCTTCGGCCGGTGTGATCGTGGCTGGCGTGCTCATTCTGCGATACGAACTTTATATCGCCGATCTGACCATCACGGTGGTCATTGGTGACTTTGTGATCTGGCAGGGCGTTACTTTGTTGCCTCGCACGGTGCGTCTCTTGATGGGCGCGGTGCCGGACGAAAGCGAGTTCGATCGCATTGTGAGCGACCTGCGTGACGCAGAAGGCGTGGCCGACGTCCATCACGTCCAAGTCTGGAGCATCAGCGATCATTATCGCGCGCTTGAGGCGCATGTCGTTCCTGCCGAATCTTCGTTGCAGGCTTTCGAGGATGTGAAGGCGCGGGCTCGCGGTATGCTCGAGACGCAGCACGCCATCGCCCATGCAACGTTCGAAGCCTGTCTCGCTGCGGACTGTGATCCCGACATGATCCCGGACCATCAGGTCGAGAAGAACCATCATCACGACCATGACCGCGACCATTGACAAGCGCGGCGATCGGGTCGGTCGCTGTGGGTAAGCTGCTTGGCAGCGCACGACATGAACCGCCCTGCAACCCGTAAAATGAGGACCAACGAATGAAAGCTTCCGATCTTATGGTCGCCGCGCTCGAGGCCGAGGGCGTCGAATATGTTTTCGCCGTTCCAGGCGAAGAGAACCTGGATCTCCTGGAATCGCTGCGAACTTCCGCCATCACGCTGGTTCTGGCCCGTCACGAACAGGGCGCTGGCTTCATGGCGGCGACCTATGGCCGCCTGACCGGCAAGGCAGGTGTGTGCCTGGCAACGCTCGGGCCTGGTGCCACGAACCTGACCACACCGGCGGCCTATGCCGCGCTCGGAGCCTTCCCGCTCGTGATCATTACCGGGCAGAAACCGATCAAGACATCGAAACAGGCCCAGTTCCAGATTGTCGACGTCGTTTCCCTGTTTACGCCGCTCTGCAAGGCTTCGACCCAGATCGTGAACGGCAATCGCATTCCCTCGCTCGTTCGCGAAGGTTTCCGTCTGGCGCAGGAAGAAAGGCCGGGCGCTGTACTGCTCGAGCTGCCGGAAGATATCGCTGAAGAGGAAACGATCGAACCGGTCATACCGCCGCATTACAGGCGTTATGCGGTCGCCGGAGATGCTGCGCTCGACGAAGCGGCCGAGCGCATCATCGCGGCTGAGCGGCCATTGCTCCTGATCGGTGCCGGAGCGAACCGCCGCCGCGCTTCGAAAGCGTTGCGCAAATTCGTGTCTGATACCGGCTTTCCATTCTTCGACACCCAGATGGGCAAGGGCGTGGTCGATGAAGATAGCGAGCTCTATCTGGGCACCGCGGCGCTATCGTCGGGCGATTATGTTCACTGCGCAATCGAAAAGGCCGATCTGATCGTCAATATCGGTCACGACGTGGTGGAGAAGCCGCCCTTCTTCATGGAGCCGGGCGGGCAGACCGTCATCCATATCAATTACAAGGCAGCCGAAGTCGATCAGGTCTACTTCCCGCAGCTCGAGGTCATCGGCGACATCGCCGGATCGGTCGAGCGGCTGGGAAACCGCCTGGATGGCAAGCTGCAGTGCGACCGCAGCTATTATACCGCCCTGCATCACGAGATTGCATCGCACATCTCCGAGACCAGCGACGACGAACGTTTTCCAATGGTCCCCCAGCGCGTAGTTGCCGACGTACGCAGCGTAATGGCGCGCGATGATATCGTTGCGCTCGACAACGGCATCTACAAGATCTGGTTCGCCAGAAACTACATCGCCCACGAGCCTGGCACCATCCTGCTCGACAATGCATTGGCGACGATGGGTGCTGGCCTTCCATCCGCCATGATGGCTGCGATGCTGGCGCCGGGGCGCAGAGTGCTCGCGGTATGCGGCGATGGCGGGTTCATGATGAACTCGCAGGAACTGGAAACGGCCGTCAGGCTTGGACTGAACCTTGTCGTTCTCGTTCTGAATGATGCAGCATACGGGATGATCCGCTGGAAGCAGGACCAGCTTGGCTTTCCGGACTACGGCCTGACCTTTTCCAATCCCGACTTCGTCACCTACGCAAAAAGCTATGGAGCGACCGGTCACCGGGTGGAGCGGAGCGCAGATCTTGTGGCGGTCCTGAACGACGCATTCGAGGCTGGCGGCGTGCATCTCGTCGATCTGCCCGTCGACTATTCCGAAAACAAGAAGGTGCTGATTGATGAACTCGGCGCAAAGGTGTGCGAGCTATGAAGACGATCGTTCACAATCCGTTCGACCGCGAGCCGGTTGCAGAAGTGCCGCTAATCGACTGGCCTCAAATCGATGAATGGCTGAGTGAAGCGCAGTTGCTCCACCGCGACCGCCATGGCTGGCTTGCCGTGCACGAGCGTATCGCCATCCTCCGGCGGGCTGCGGATATCATGCGCGAACGAGCCCAGGATCTGGCTCTCCAGATCGTCAGGGAGGGCGGCAAACCCCTGGTCGATGCGCGCGTGGAAGCCGGTCGCGCGATCAGCAGCGTCGACTTGTGCGTTCAGGCGCTCAGCGATGGCGGCGGCCACGAGATCCCCATGGACCTGACAGAAGCGGGTGCGGGAAGGACGGCATATACCTTCCGCGAGCCGATCGGTCCTGTCGTGGCGATCTCGGCATTCAATCACCCCCTCAACCTGATCGTCCATCAGGTTGCACCGGCGGTAGCAGCCGGGTGCCCCGTTCTCATCAAGCCTGCGCTGGAAACGCCTCTGTCATGCCAGAGCTTCGTGAGCATTCTCCATGAAGCCGGCCTGCCCGAGGCCTGGTGCCGGTTCGCACCTTGCGGCAACGATATCGCCGAAAGAATGGTAACCGATCCGCGCACGGCGTTCTTCTCATTCATCGGTTCTGCGAAAATCGGCTGGATGCTTCGCTCGAAGCTGGCGCCGGGGACCCGCATTGCTCTCGAGCACGGCGGCGCGGCGCCGGTAATCGTGGACAACGGCGTGGAGCGCGCAGCAGTGATCGCCTCGTTGCTTAAAGGCGGGTTCTATCATTCGGGTCAGGTCTGCGTTTCCGTACAGCGCGTATTCGTCCCTGCTGCAGAATTGAAAGACTTCGCCAATGACCTAGGGCGAGCTGCCGAAAAGCTGGTCGTGGGCGATCCCGCCGATGCTCAGACCCAATGCGGACCCCTGATCCGAACGGAGGAAGTTGACCGCGTCGAACGCTGGGTCGATGAAGCCATCGCAGCAGGCGGCACCCTGGTGTGCGGGGGAAGCCGTCTGAGTGATACTTTTTTCTCCCCGACCGTCATTGTCGATCCTCCCGAAAGTTCCAAGGTATCCCAGGAAGAAATCTTCGGCCCCGTGATCTGCGTGTATGGCTATGACGATATCGACCTGGCTATCAAGCAGGCCAATGCCCTGCCTTACGCCTTTCAGGCCGCTGTATTCACGGATCGCCTGTCAATCGCCAATCATTGCATACAGTCTCTGGCGGGATCGGCTGTGATGGTGAACGACCATACGGCATTCCGCGTCGACTGGATGCCTTTTGCAGGGCTGCGCCGCTCCGGGCTTGGCGTCGGCGGGATCCCCTACACTATGGCGGATATGAGCATTGAAAAAATGGCCGTCTGGAACTGGCCGACAGCAGCATCATAACCCGTTCGACAGACCCGGGATGGCGACACGGGCAGCTTCGCACCCGTCGGCCTTTCCCGAAGTTAAGTCTCTTAGGGGCGGCGGACAAAAGCCGTGCATCGGCGAGCCTGACCGAACTGGCGCACGAGGCGCGGGCATCAAGGCTCGGTGGTACCGGCAAGTACATCGATGATGCGACAATCGCCTACCGTGTCTTGCTCGCAGGCAGCGATCATGCGCCCAAGCTCCGTCCGCAACGCCTCCAGGCTGGCGATCTTGCGCTCGACTTCGCCGAGATGGCTTCTGGCCAGAGCGTCAATGCCCGCGCAGGACCGGTCGGCATCATCGGAGAGATCGAGCAATTCCCTGATGCGTGCCATCGAGAAGCCTAGATCACGCGCGCGCCGTATGAAGTTAAGGCGCGCTTCCTCTGCAGGTCCATAGTCGCGATAATTGGCCTTAGTGCGCGGAGGGGCAGCGAGGATACCCTCGCGCTCGTAGAAGCGGATTGTTTCGGATTTGACGCCGGTTATCCGGGCAAGTTGACCAATTCTCATGACAAAGGCTCCTACCGCTTGACCTTGTAGTTACTACAAGGTGCATAGGGCGGATCGACGCAAGGAGTCGAGTAAATGGGAAACACCTGCTGCGGTCCCGATGAGGCCGGTGCAAGCACCAACGATCCGACATGGCGGCGCATTCTGTGGATCGCGCTGGGCCTTAATGCAATCATGTTCGGCGTGGAGATCGTGGCAGGCATTGCTGCAGATTCGCGCGCCTTGCAGGCCGACGCGCTCGACTTTCTCGGTGATGCGGCAAACTATGCTATCAGTCTCGGTGTAGCAGGGATGGCGCTCGTCTGGCGCGCGCGTGCGGCTCTCGTAAAGGCGGCGACCATGCTGGCTTTCGGCCTGTGGGTGCTCGGCTCGGCCATCTGGGGTTTCTTTGTCGGGGCGTCGCCCGACCCGGGAACGATGGGCGCCATCGGTTCTCTTGCTCTGGCGGTAAATCTCGCCGTCGCCGCGATGCTGTTCCGGTATCGCTCGGGCGATGCGAACATGCGCTCGGTGTGGATCTGTTCGCGCAACGACGCGATCGGTAATATCGCCGTGCTGGCGGCAGCGATTGGCGTTTTCGGCACCGGCCGTGCGTGGCCCGATCTGGTTGTGGCGAGCATCATGGCAGGACTGGCGGTGTGGGGAAGTGCCGAAGTCTTCAATCAGGCACGCGGCGAACTGCGCTCTAGCTAAGCTCCAAAATCTGCCCGCGATTGCGGGTTGGAGGAAATAAGGTTCCGCTCACATGCTGCTATTGCGAGTTACTTGCAAAAGATTTAAAGACCCCGCATGCATCGCATCGTCTCCGCCACCGTCCATCCGGCACTGCGGCTCATTCTGCTGGCGCTTGCGCTGTGTCTGTCCGTCACCGCGAACGCGGAAGAACCCGACGTGCGAACCACCTGGCGTCTGCTCGATTATATCGCGGTCGACTACGCCTCCGCGGTTTCCGAGGGACGTGTTGCCGACGAATTCGAATATCGCGAAATGGTGGAGTTTTCCGATGTCGTGGCGCGGCAGGTCGCTGCATTTCCGGACACTAAAGACAATCAAGCACTCATCCGCCGATCGGACCAGCTGCGAGCTCTGATCGCCAACAAGGAACCTGCCGAGCGAGTTGGGCGCTTCGCGCGCGCGCTGGCAGCCTCGTTGCTGACAGCCTACCCGGTTCCGCTCGCCCCTTCGCAGGCGCCCGACCTTGTCCGCGCCCGCACTCTCTTCGCGCAGAACTGCGCCTCGTGTCACGGCGCCGCCGGAAGTGCGCCACCGGCCGCAATGCAGGCGCTCGATCCCCCGCCGATCGACTTCACCGATATCGACCGGGCGCGGCAGCGCAGTGCGTTCGGGCTTTACCAGGTCATCACGCAAGGGCTGGAAGGAACGTCCATGCCCAGCTTCGCATCGCTGTCCGACGAGGATCGCTGGGCGCTTGCATTCCATGCCGGCAGCATTGCTTTTGAAGATGTGGCCAAGGGCGAGCGTATTTGGCGGGAAGATGATGGCATACGCCAGCTTGTCCCCGATCTCGCGACGCTCGCCGCGCTCACACCGGAAAGTCTGGCCGAGCAGATCGGCGAGGACCGTGCGCTCGCCGTCATGGCCTATCTTCGCGCCAATCCCAATGCGGTGGGACAGGCAAATGACACAGGTTCGCTCGCCTTCGTTCGCGATACGCTCGATCGCAGCCTGTCAGCTTATCGGGCTGGCAACCGAGAGGAAGCGCGGCAGCTTGCCCTGTCTGCCTATCTCGAAGGGTTTGAACCCCTGGAGGCCCTCCTGGCAACGCGCGATGGCGGTTTGATGCGGGAGGTAGAACAGGCGCTCGGGCAATTCCGGGCCGGAATAGAGTCCGGTGCGAATCCATCCGAACTACAGCAACTAAGGGCTCGCATCGATAGTCTGCTGGCCAGAGCCGAGGGAGCGTTGGCTCCTGAGGCGGCCAGCGAAATCTCGACCTTTCTCGGCGCGTTCACCATCCTGCTGCGCGAGGGGATCGAAGCACTTCTGGTTGTGATCGCCATGATCGCCTTTGTGAAAAAGTCGCAGCGCACCGAGGTGTTGCCTTATGTTCATGGCGGCTGGATCGCCGCTCTTCTGGCAGGTGTCGCCACCTGGGTCGTAGCAACCTACTTCGTCAGCATCAGCGGTGCGAGCCGCGAGATGACCGAAGGGATCGGCGCGCTGCTGGCGGCTGTCATCCTCGCATCGGTCGGTATCTGGATGCACGGCAAATCCCAGGCCGAGGAATGGCGGCGCTATATCCAGGAAAAAATGGGCAAGGCGCTCTCGCGCGGATCGGCATGGTTTCTCTTCGGTCTCGCATTCGTGGTTGTCTACCGGGAAGCGTTCGAGACCATCCTGTTCTACGCTGCCCTGTGGAACCCGCAGAGCAGCGGCATAATACTGGCAGGTGCCTTGTCCGCAGTCGCGCTGCTGGCGCTCATTGCATGGGCCATGCTGCGCTACAGCCGTAAACTGCCGATCACCCAGTTCTTCCGCTACAGTGCTATCCTGATTGCGATCCTTGCGGTCATTCTCGCGGGCAAGGGCGTGGGCGCTTTCCAGGAGGCCGGAGTTCTTTCCGCCACCTTCATTGCGGGCTTGCCGCGCCTCGCCGAACTCGGCTTCTTCCCGACTGTCGAGACGATGGGCGCGCAATTGCTCACGCTGCTGGCCCTGATTGCCGGATTTCGGGTAAGTCGATCACCATCGGGACCGCAGCCGGCAGCTGTCGAGGGATAGGAGATCCCGGTTTGCGATCAGCGGGGTCCGGTGCCGAGACGGCGCGCGAGCCACAAGGTGGCGGTGGGAACCGCGACCCACATCACGATCGGTACCAGGCCGATTTTGGTCCCGGGCACAAGCGGCATGATTGCACTATAGGACCACCCCCAGTCGGCACCGACAGCCAGCACTTCGACCATGGCAGTAATGGCCAGGCCGATTCCCAGGAACACGACCAAACGCGAGATCGGCCAGTCTACGAGCCACGGCGTTTTACCACTGCCGACAGAGGCGCCGAGATAAGCGGCCACCATGATCCCGGCATCGCCGAACGAGGCCAGGCCGCAGCGACGTGCTGCCTCGGCAGGCGACAGACCTCCCGACTGGTAGAAAGGAAGCTGAAGCATCTCCCAGGCGAATGCGATAAGAATTCCGAATATCGCGATCCAGAGGGCTGGATGAGCACCGCGCCATTCGCGCGATTCCTCAGAGATTTGGTCCTGATCCTGCATCGTCTGATTCGTCACTCCTGCGATCTCCGTCCCGTCCCCATCGCTCAGGTATCGAATTTGGGAAGAGCGAGGCCGCGCAGGCGCAGGGCGTTGCCGATCACCGATACCGAAGACAGGCTCATCGCTGCGGCCGCGATCATCGGGTTCAAAAGCAACCCGGTCCATGGATAGAGGACACCTGCTGCGACCGGTATGCCGAGCGCATTATACGCAAAGGCAAAGAACAGGTTCTGCCTGATGTTGCGCATAGTGGCCCGAGACAGGACGAGCGCCTGAACAACGCCGACGAGGTCGCCGCGCACCAATGTCACGCCCGCGCTTTCGATCGCGACATCGGTACCCGTTCCCATCGCGATGCCGACATGCGAAGCGGCAAGCGCGGGTGCGTCGTTTATGCCGTCGCCGGCCATAGCGACCCGGCGACCCTCGCTCTTCAACTGCTCGATCTTGCGATGTTTGTCCTCGGGCGAGACGTTCGCTTCGACTTCGTCGATACCGACCTGGCTTGCTACCGCACGCGCGGTGGCTTCGCTGTCGCCGGTAAGCATTACGATCTTGATGCCGCGCTCATGCAGCGCGGCAATAGCGGTGCGGCTGGTTTCCTTGATCGGATCGGCGACAGCGATAAGGCCTGCCGGTGCCCCGTCCACGGCCACGAACATCACCGTCTGTCCGAGGCTTCGGCCTTCGTCCGCCGTTGACCGCCAGCCTTCTTCGAGCGCCCCTATACGCTCCATCATCTTTTCATTCCCGATCGCGACCAGGCGCTTGTCGACATTTGCCTGGATACCTTCGCCGGTCACGGATTCGATATCGGAAGCGTCGAGAATGGCAGCGCCCCTGTTTTGAGCCCCTTCCACGATCGCGTGGGCGAGCGGATGCTCGCTTCCTCTCTCAACGGCAGCGACAAGGCTCAGCAATTCCTGCTCGTCGAAATTTGGCTGCGGTTTTACGTCGACAAGATCAGGCTTGCCCCGGGTCAGCGTTCCGGTCTTGTCGACGACCAGCGTATCGATCTTTTCCAGCGTTTCGAGCGCTTCGGCGTTCTTGATCAGGATGCCGTGCTGGGCTCCCTTGCCGGTGCCGGTCATGATCGACATTGGCGTCGCCAGTCCGAGCGCGCAGGGACAGGCGATGATCAGAACGGCGACCGCGTTGACGAGCGCGTAGGCAAGGGCCGGTGCCGGTCCCCAGATGGCCCAGACGACAAAACTCACGATAGCGACAAGGACGACGATGGGGACGAACCATCCGGTGACTTGGTCGGCGAGCCGCTGGATCGGTGCCCGGCTGCGCTGCGCCTCCGCCACCATCTGCACGATCTTCGAGAGCATGGTGTCCGCGCCGACCTGCGTCGCGCGCATGGTGAAGCTGCCGGTCTGGTTGACAGTGCCTCCGATCACGGGATCGCCAGCGCTTTTCTTGACGGGAATGGGCTCGCCGCTGATCATGGACTCGTCGATGGCGCTGCTTCCATCCTCGAGCGTGCCATCGACGGGGACCTTGTCGCCCGGACGCACGCGCAGCAGGTCCCCCGACGTCAATTCATCGAGCGGTACTTCGCGCTCATCGCCGCGACCGAAGATCTTCATCGCGGTCGGGGGCGCGAGTTCGAGAAGCGCTCGCAAGGCGCTCGATGTCGATCCGCGCGCCTTAAGCTCGAGCACCTGCCCGAGCAGCACGAGGGTCGTGATAACCGCTGCGGCCTCGTAATAGACGCCGACCCGGCCCGCATGATCGCGGAAAGCCTCGGGGAAGATGTCCGGGGCGAGGGTTGCCACAAGGCTGAACAGATAAGCGATGGCAACGCCGAAGCCGATCAGGGTGAACATGTTGAGGTTCATGGTTCGGACTGATTGCAGCGCGCGGGTGAAGAAGGGCCAGCCGCCCCAAAGCACCACCGGAGTGGCCAGCAGAAGCTGCAGCCACTGCGCGAAAGCGGGTTCGATGACCTGATCGAACGGTCGCGACGGGATCATGTCGCCCATCGCATAGGCGAAGAGCGGCAGGGTGAAGAGCGCGCTCCACCAGAACCTTCGCCGCATGTCGACGAGTTCGGGATCGGGGCCCTCGTTCAAGGTGACCGTTTCGGGTTCGAGGGCCATCCCGCATATCGGGCAGGAGCCCGGCCCCGGCTGCCGGATCTCCGGATGCATCGGACAGGTGTATATCGTACCTTCCGGGACATCCTCGACAGCATCGAGGTGCGCCTTCGAAAGATACATCTCCGGATCCGCGCGGAACTTGTCGAGGCAGCGCGAGGAGCAGAAGTAATGGTCGCCACCCTCGTGTCGATCGATGAAGCGGGCGCCGTCCATCTTCACGCTCATTCCGCAAACGGGGTCGGTCGCCGTACCCTCGATTGCATTGTGCCCATCGCTCATCTGTCGTTCTCCCCTAATTGGCCGTGACCACGAATTGCCCCATCATGCCTGCGTCCTCGTGCTCGAGGATATGACAGTGATACATGTAGGGATTGTCGGGATCGGTATTCTCTTCGAACCGCAACAGCAGCCTGACCTGTTCACGTGGCTTGACGATAACGGTGTCCTTGAAGCCCGCCTCTTCCGCCTGCGGAGGCCGACCGTCCCGGTCGAGCAAGCGGAACTGCACATTATGAATATGAAAGGGATGGGCCATCATCGATGCGTTGGCGATTTCCCATATTTCCCACTGACCCACCGGTACGCGCTGATTGATGACATCCATGTCCATGGTCTCGCCGTTGATCGCCATGCCCCGACCCATCATGCCCATATCGAGTACGAAACGGCGGCTGCGAACGGCGAGCGAGGGGTCTGGCGCGGCTAGCGCGGCCAGGGTGGGCGGGAGCATCACTGGAGTCGATGATCCGGAGGGACGCATATCGAGGATCGAAAAGGTGCGGCCCTGCCTCTCGCGACCGGTCCGGTTTCCCATCATTCCGCCGTCCATCATACCCCCGCCTTCTCCGGCCATCATGCCCATGGCGTTATCAGGACTGCTGGCATTCAGGCGCAGCGGGCGCCCTTCGGAAAGGTCGACGATCACTTGTGCGCGTTCGCCTGGGGCAAGGGTAAGACTGCGAATCTCGCGGGGTGCGGCAAGCAGGCCGCCATCGCTTGCGATGAGTTGCATCGGACGATCACCTTCGAGCGAGAAGGTGTAGAACCGCGCATTCGATCCATTGAGAAGCCGCAGGCGCAGCGGACCGGCGGTGGCGTCGAAAACGGCATTGGCCGTTCCGTTCACATAGATGCGCTCACCTATCACCCCCATCATCCGCGAGTGCATGTTGAGCGGGTAAACGAGGCGGCCTGAGCTGTCGATCACGCGATCCTGCACGACGAGCGGGATATCATCTACACCGTACCGGCTCGGCAGATCGAGGCGATCCTCTTCCTCGTCGCGCACGTAGATCGGGGCAGCAAGTCCGGCATAGACCTGTGGTCCGGCCCGGCGATGCGTATGAGAATGATACCAGTATAGCGAAGCGCGCTGGCGTATTTCGAAGGACGGGCTCCAGCGTTCGCCGGGCCGCACGAGTTGGTGCGGTCCGCCATCCGCGGTGGCGGGAAGTTCGAAACCATGCCAGTGGACGGTCGCATCCTCGGCAAGCTTGTTGTCGATATGAAAGCGAACCTGTTCGCCGCGGCGCATTTCGAGGGTCGGACCGAGATAGGATGCGTCGATACCGATCGTCGGTGACGGCGTGCCGGGCACGAATTCTTTCTCGCCCGGTGTCAGGGACAGGCGAAAGACACGCTCGCCCCGTTCGATCGTTCCGGCCTGTAGCCGAGGTATGGCAAGAGGATTGCTTGCTCCTCGCTGATCGAGCGACACCCTGCTTTGCGTGTCGCAACCCACCAGCGGCAGCGCCGCGAAACCCGTCGCCGCGAGGCCGGCGCTTTTCATGAAGTCGCGGCGATCCTTAAAGTCGGGCCTGTCGATACCGGGCATATTCACCTGTTTTTGCGTGGGAGGCACCGGCGCAACCGCGCGCCTCCCACCCATCATGCTATCGCGGCGTTACCGAGGTAACGACGCTGCCTTCGGTTCCAGTACGAAATTCAAAGGCTATTCCCTCACCGACACTGACCTGTTCGAGGATTTGCGCGTCGGCTTCGAAGGTCATGGTCATCGCGGGCCATCCGATACTTTCGACCGGACCGTGCTCGATGGTCACGGTGCCCGCCCCGGGATCGATGTCTGTTACCTTTCCCTCCGCGCTGGCGCTCTGCTCGCCGCCGGTCTCCTCCGCCATCGGCATTTCGCCTGACATGGGCATACTGTCCGAGTTCGCCATCTCGTCAGACATCATGGTCCCGGTGCTGTCGTCTGCAGCGTCGCAAGCTGCAAGCGCCAGCGGTGCCGCGAGCAGGATCATGTAGGTTGGGGTACGCATTCTTCTTCTCCTTGAGGGTTCGCCGGTTTTTCCGGACGGGGACGCCGCAACAACAGATAAGCGGCGGGAAGCAGGAACATGGACAGGAGCGGGGCGGTGATCATGCCGCCGACCATCGGCGCGGCGATGCGGCTCATGACTTCCGAGCCCGCGCCGGTGCCGATCAGGATCGGAAAGAGACCCGCAAGGATGACTGCGACGGTCATCGCCTTGGGCCGCACGCGCAGGAGCGCGCCTTCCCGGATGGCCTCGTCCACTTCTTCGGCGCCCAGGTCAGCTTGCCGTCGCTCCAGTGCGGCTTTCAGGTAAATCAGCATCACCACGCCGAATTCGGCGGAGACACCGGCAAGCGCGATGAAGCCGACCGCAGTCGCCACCGACTGGTTGTAGCCCATCAGATAGAGCAACCAGTATCCGCCCGTCAGCGCGAAGGGCAGCGTGCCCATGATCAGCAAGGCTTCGTCCCAGCGCCGGAAAATGAGATAGAGCAGCAGGAAGATGATCGCGAGCGTCGCGGGAACCACGATCTTCAGTCGCTCATAGGCGCGCGTCAGATATTCGAACTGGCCCGCATAGGACAGGCTGACGCCGGGAGGCAGATCGACGCCCGTGGCGACGGCCTCCTGCAGATCGGCGACCACCGAGGTAAGATCGCGGCCACGGACATCGACATAGATGTAGCTGGTCAGACGACCCTGCTCGCTCTTGAGCATCGGCGGACCGTCGCTGACGGCGATACGGGCGACAGTGCCGAGCGTAATCTGTTGGCCGGACGGCGTCAGAACCGGCAGGGCCCTGAGTTCATCGACGCTGTCCCTGATTTCGCGGGGATAGCGCACATTGATCGGATAGCGCGCCAGCCCCTCGACGGTCCGTGCGACATTGGCGCCGCCTATTGCACCAGAGACGATCTGCTGGATGTCGGCAATGTTGAGTCCGTATCGCGCGGCCGCCATCCGGTCGATATCGACATCGACATAGCGACCGCCCGACAGCCGCTCGGCCAGCGCGGAACTCACGCCAGGCACGGTCTTGGCGATACGCTCCACATCGAGTGCAACGCGTTCCAGTTGATCGAGATCGTCGCCTGACACCTTGACCCCGATCGGGCTCTTGATTCCGGTCGCGAGCATGTCGATCCGGTTGCGGATCGGCGGCACCCAGACATTGGCGAGGCCCGGCACCTGGACGACCCGGTCGAGTTCCTCGACCAGCAGATCGGGCGTCATTCCCTCGCGCCATTCTTCGCGGGGCTTGAAGCGGATCGTCGTTTCGAACATCGTCAGGGGAGCCGGATCCGTCGCCGTATCGGCGCGCCCCGCTTTACCGAACACCGTTTCCACTTCCGGGACCGACTTGATCAGGCGATCGGTGCGCTGCAGCAGCGCCGACGCCTCGCCGGGGGAAAGGCCGGGCAATGCACTCGGCATATAAAGCAAATCGCCTTCATCGAGCGGCGGGAGGAACTCGCCGCCAAGCCGGGTGAAGGGGATCGCGGTGGTCAGAAAGATCAGCGCCGCGATCGCCAGCGTTGCCTTGGGGCGCCGCATGACCCAGTCGAGCCCCGGACGATAGATTTTCGTCAGCCAGCGGTTTAGAAAATTGGAATCTTCCGAAGGGATCTTCCCACGGATCAGCCAACCCATCATCACCGGCACCAGCGTTACCGAAAGAATGGCCGCGGCAGCCATCGCATAGGTCTTGGTGAAAGCAAGCGGTGCAAATAACCGCCCTTCCTGCGCCTGCAGGGTAAAGACCGGTAGGAACGACAGCGTAATGATCAGCAGGCTGAAGAACAGCGCCGGTCCCACTTCCTTCGATGCATCGGCGATGATCTGCCAGCGTTCCTTCACCGCGAGCACGGTATCGGGATTCTCGTGTTCCCATCGCTCGAGATGCTTGTGCGCGTTCTCAATCATGACGACGGCGGCATCGACCATCGCACCGACCGCAATGGCTATTCCACCCAGCGACATGATGTTGGCATTGACGCCCTGAAAGCGCATCACGATGAAGGCCGCGAGCACGCCCAAAGGCAGGGTGATGATGGCGACAAGTGCCGAACGCGCGTGCCAGAGGAACAGCGCGCATACGAGCGCCACGACGATAAACTCTTCGATGAGCTTCGTGGTGAGGTTTTCTATAGACGCATCAATGAGCTGAGAGCGATCGTAGGTCGTGACGATCTCGACGCCTTCGGGAAGGCTTGCCTGCAAGTCGTCGAGTTTCTGTTCGACGGCCTGTATGGCGCTTCTTGCATCCGCACCCTGACGCAGAACGATGATGCCGCCGGCAACCTCGCCTTCGCCATTGAGCTCGGCGATGCCTCGGCGCAGTTCGGGGCCGACCTGGATCGTCGCTACGTCGCCCAGCGTGACCGGAACGCCGCCGCTCACCGCGCGCAGCGGGATCGCCCTGAAATCGTCGAGGTCGCCGAGATAGCCCGAGGCACGCACCATATATTCGGCTTCGCCCATCTCGACGATCGAGCCGCCCGCTTCCTGGTTGGCGGCCTGGATTGCGCTCACGATCTCGGCGTGAGTCACGCCGAGCGATGCCATCCGGTAAGGTTCCAGCACGACCTGGTATTGCTTGACCATTCCGCCGACGCTGGCGACCTCGGCAATGCCGGGAATCGTCTTGAGCTCGTAGCGCAGGAACCAGTCCTGCAGGCTGCGCAGTCCGGCAAGGTCGTGCCCGCCGGTCCGGTCGACGAGCGCATATTCGTAGATCCACCCCACACCGGTTGCATCGGGCCCAAGCGTGCTCGTGACGCCATCGGGCAGGCGGTTCTGCACCTGGTTGAGATATTCGAGCACGCGCGAGCGTGCCCAGTAGAGGTCGGTACCGTCCTCGAAGATGATATAGACATAGCTGTCACCGAACATCGAATAGCCACGGACGGTTTTCGCCCCCGGCACCGAGAGCATGGTCGTTGCCAGGGGATAGGTGACCTGTTCCTCGACGATCCGGGGGGCCTGACCCGGATAGTTTGACCGGACCACAACCTGCACATCGGACAGATCGGGCAACGCGTCGACCGGCGTCGTGCGCACCGCCCAGAAACCGGCCAGCGTTACCGCGACGGCGGCGAGAACGATAAACAGGCGGTTGGCGATCGAGGCATCGATTATCCGAGCAATCATTGTCCGGCCGTCGTGATAGACTCGATCCGGGGGCCGGCATCCTGCTGGGTGAAGGTGAAGCGCACCCTGTCTCCCGTCTCGAGCCCGCGCATTTGCGCCGCGCTCTTCGTGCGGAAGGTCATGGTCATCGCGGGCCAATCGAGCCGGGGCACAGGACCATGCCGCAGCGTCACCGAACCATTGGCGATCGACTGGATCGTGCCGGTGGCACCGAAGGTCGCTGGTGCGTCCTCGCCGCCGGTGGAAGCGTCATCTGCCTGATCTATCGGACGGACGTCCAGTCCGGTGAGGCTTGCTTCGGAATCGAGCAGGAACTGACCCGATGTCACGACCTGGTCGCCTGCCGACAGACCGGCCAGCACTTCGGTCCTTCCACCCGCTTCGCGGCCGATCCGGACCTCGGCGGGCATGAAACCGCCCTCGTCCTGCTTCACCATCACGATGGTTCGACGTCCGGTCCTGATAACCGCTTCGGACGGTACCAGCAGCGCGCGGCGTGTGTCCGGGGTCAGCGAGACCTGTGCGAACATGCCCGGCTTGAGGCGCCCGGATGCATTGGGCAGTTGCGCACGAACGGTGATCGTACGGCTTGCATCCTGCGCGCTCGGCAGGATAGCGATGATGGGCCCGGAGAAGCGTTCCTCGGGGAATGCGGTCAGCGTCGCGCTGACAGGTTGCCCGACGCGGACAGTCGCCGCCTGCCTTTCAGGCACCGCGGCTTCGAGCCAGATCGGTGAGAAACCGGTTATCTCGGCGAGCGTCTGTCCGGCCATGACTGTCATTCCCGGACGCACGCCGAGCGATGTGATGGCACCTCCAATCGGCGCGGTAACGGTGATCGTGGACTGCGGACGTCCATTGCGCCCTACCGATGAGATCAGGCCTGGAGGCATGCCCAAAAGGCGCATGCGTTCGCGCATGGCCTGCGCAAGTTCTTCATCACCGCTGTTCAGGACGGCCAGATACTCCTGCTGCGCTCCGCCCCATTCGGGAACCAGGATATCCGCGAGCGGCGCGCCCCGTCCAACGACATCGTCGGGCGCGCGGCCGTAGGTTCTTTGTACATAGCCTCCGGCACGTGGCTGGACGATCGCGACGTCGCGTTCATTGTAGGCCAGAACGCCTGTGACGGTTATTTCCGGCTCGAGGACGCCGTACTCGGCTTCAGTGGTGCGGATGCCGAAATTCTGCACCAGGCCGGGATCTATCCTGACGCCTGCAGTGGCCTCCTCGCCCGCGCACTTGGGCACCAGCTGCATATCCATGAAGGGCGACTTGCCCGGCTCGTCGAAGTGCTGCCCCGGCACCATCGGGTCGTACCAGTAAAGGACCTCCTCGCATTCGGTCGCACTGCCGCCCGCGTCGCTTGCACCACCCTGGCCTTCGCCGAGCTGCGAGAGACCATAGCCGGCGGCAAGACTGATGAGCGCGACCGTGCCTGCCATCATCCAGGATTTCTGGCGCGGCGACAGCCTGTCCCACGCGGCTCCCATTGCGGGTCTCATCGGCCATACTCCCCATAAGTCAGTCGCAGGTTCGCGGCGGCCTCGACGGACGCCTCTTCGCGTTGCAGAATTTCCACCCGCAGCATGGCGAGCGTTTTGATGGCGTCGATGATGTCGAGCAGATCCGCGCGGCCTGCGGCAAAGCTCGCGCGTTCGAGGTCCACGCGGCTTTCGGCAAGAGGGAGCAGTTCGTCCGTCGCGCGCTGCCATTGTCGATAAGCGCTGCGCCATGCGGCGAGATCGGTCTCGAACTGGGCTTCGAGTTCACGGAGCCGGTCTGCTCTGGCCGACTGCGCCGCCGCCGCCTCGGCGTCGGCGGCGGCTACACGCGGGTTTTGGCGCCGGTCGGCGAAAATCGGGAGCGTGATCGAACCCATCACCGAGACGACATCGCCAAAGTCGGGATCGCGCCTTCCATAGCTCACATTGACGCCGAAATCCGGACGCCTTTCCGATCGGGCAAGATCACTTCGCGCTTCCGCTTGACGAACCTGCGCAAGCGCCACGACAAGTTCCGGATTGCTTTGCAAACTTGCCCGCAAACCTTCGGGATCGAGATCGGGCGAAGGCGTGGTTCCGGTCGCGATAGCGTTCGTCAGAGCGGTATAGCGCGACAGCATGGCTTGCGCGGCCTCTCGGTCGGCTTCAATCTTGGTCCGCATATCTTCGACCTCGAGCACGGCACGGCGTATTTCGAGACTTTCGGCGGGTCTGGCCGAACCGGCGGCTACAGAACTGCGCGCGAGTGGCACGAGCCCCCCGATTTCAGCAAGCGCATCGTCGGCCACGGTCAGAGCCCGTTGGGCGTAAGCCAACGAGATCCATGCCTTTCCTGCGCTGACGCACACCCTGTAACGGGTTTGAATCAACTGTGCTGCGGCAAAGTCGATGTCGGCGTCCGCCATTCCAGACCGGGCCCTGCGCTTTGCGAGATTGGGAATCTCCTGTTCGATTCCGACTTGGATCTGCGTGGGAAGCTGGCGACCCAGATCAAACGCGGCCGGCCCGCTTACCGGCAGGTTCTGGATGCCCGCGCGAAGGCGCGGGTCAGGCAGTTCATCGGCAGCGTCGGCGATCTCGCGCCGGGCGTCCAGTCGCAGCTCGCTTGTTCGAACCTGCGGCTGGTCGCTAGCCGCTGCTCGCAAAGCTTCTTCATAGCCCACCGACTGGGCATTACTTGCCGGCGCAATGGCCAGCAGGACCGGAAGCGCGGTCCAGCATACTCGTTTCATGATTGTTCATTCCGCAAAAGGAGCGCGTCAGGCACGCGTTCCGGATCACCGGCCCGCGTCGAGCGCAGGCCGTTCATCCAGAGGCAGGAGCGCGCAGGCTTAAGCCTGCACGCGGGTCATGCCGGAAATTGCGGAGGTGGCGGTTCTGGCCCCAGCCTTGGGGCGGCGAGCGAATTGGAGATCAAACCGCTGAATTGAGCAGCCTGCGCCGGTAAGTCTTCGGAAAGGGTCGCATCAGCGCCGGGAGCGAGCGGCGCAATGCACCCGAGCGCCACCAGACAATCCAGCCGAAGGTTCTTGCAAGGTGCGCTGCCGTCATCTTCCGTGGAAGTCGCGCCCGCCATCGTTTCCATCTCTGCGCAGGCCGGATCGCCTGCGTCGACGACCTGAGGAAGAGCAGAAGCATGCGCGGCCGACTGGACGAATAGCCCGCAGGCGATCAATAACAGTCCTAGGGTACGCAAGGCTCGCATCACACTCACCTAGAGCTTTGCCGCTTTTAAGACAAGGTCATGCAGCCTGCGGAGAGTCTCAAAATTATCGTGACCCCTCCCGATTGTCGCCGTACGTGTCTCGAACATGCCGCCTCCTCCTCAGTCGATTCCCAGTTCGGCTTTCAGCGCTGTCATGCTTTCGAAGCGGTCTTCTTCTGGGCGGGCTATTGCGGGCTTGGCGTTGACCCAGGTGTTCTCGCAGACGAATTCGAGCATCGCTGCCGCAAGATCCGCGTGCCGGCAGCGAAAGCAACCTTCGGCAAGGCGCTCGTCGGAAATGACGGCTTCACCGGTATAGGGTTCGTCCAGGAGCCAGCCCGGTCGCGCAGCCGTCCATTCCAGGCCTTTCGCGCGCTCCAGAAGATCTTCCATTGCGCGCATCTGTGCGAGAATTTTGTGCAAGGCTGGTCTTGCTGTGAGCTCGAACCATGCAGGAACGCTGGGCTGCGCCTCTACGAACGCTGCCGATATCACGACGATCCGGGAAATGCCGGTTGCCGACATCGCTTCCACCAGCCTGCGGGTTCCCTCCGTGTAAAGCGGAGGCGGATCGATCGCCGTCGATGGACTAAACCCTATACCGAGTGCGGAAATAACAGCACGGCAACCTTCGAGCTCGCTGCTGAAGTCGTCATTGAGTACATCGCATTGGAAGTACTCGACGTTATCGACCCGGTCCGATGGTTCGGGCAAGGTGTGCTCGAACGCTCGAACCGCGATGCCCTTGCGAACCGCATGGCGCAGTATTTCCGTACCGGTCTTTCCTCCGGCACCGAAGACCGCAATGGGTGCTGCATCGGTCACAGGCTCAGCTGCCACTGTCGTACCTCATTATGAATCTGGCCGCGCGTGCCGGGCCCGTCGTGATCATGGAGCAGGCGCCGACGCACGCTGGCGCCCGCTCGCTCGTGTTCACGCCTCGCTGTTGCCGCAGGTCGTGTACCCCCAGAACCCGAACTCGTCCTTCATCCGAGGTCCGGCGACGATGAGTTCCTGCATCTGCAGGCCCGCGTCTCCTTCGTCATCGAGAAGGCGCGTGCGGATACGAAGCTCACCATTCGCATACTCACCCGAGGCGCTTGCTGTGACAGGGATCAGCTTGCCGTTGATCTTGATCGCGCCGCCACCGCTGTTGTCGTAGACGAACGACGGAAACGCGACCTCAGTCAGGCGAAACTGACACGTGTTCTCGGCTCCCAGCGTGGCGAGGTCCGCGTCGCTCATGGTCTCGGGCAGCATGAGGCCCGGGCTGAGGTTGGCAAGAGCGCTCGCAGCACTCTCTATCGGCGCCGCAGTTGCCGGGGGATCGAGCTGTGCTTCGCGATCATTGCCGACCGCGGTATTGGTGTTGCAGGCCGCCAGAGGGAGGGCTGCAAGCGTCAGGATTGCGATCTTGTTCATTGCTGCATCTCCTCGGGCAGGCGTTCTTCGGTGCGCGGACCGTTTTCCTCGATGTCCTGGATGAGATATTTCATCTCGGCGATCTCGCGCCGCTGCGCGACGATGATGGCCTGCGCGAGTTCGCGAACCCGCGGATCCTTCAGGCTCGCCCTCTCGCTAGTCATGATCGCGATCGAGTGGTGCGGGATCATCGCGGCCATGTATTCGGTATCGTCCACCGTGGTCTGGCTGCGTACGAGCCATAGCGCGAGCGCGAAGACGACGGCTCCGACACCCAAGATGATGAAGTTCTTGGTCCGGTCCTTGTACATGCCCCACATGAAGAGAAGCATGACCACCATCATCATCGCGCCCATGACGAACATCATCCAGAAGCGCGTCTCGCTCCAGAAAACGTCGTCCATGTCGAAGCTGTTGGCATACATCAGGAAGAACATGATCACGGTCGAGGTCGATACCATTGCCATGAACCGCCAGTAGTTGCCGCCCCCTCCACCTTTTTCGTGTGCATCGTGCCTAGCTTCAGCCATATCAATTCTCCTTTTCGCTCATGGTTTGATAGACATATTGGGCGGTGCAACTGATCATCAGGAACCCGGTAAGGGCGGCGATGCCGGAAATGGCGCGCATGTGCCCGGCGGGCAGAATATCGCCGAGACCGACCGTCGAGATCGTGATCAGCGCGAAGTAGTAATAATCCATCCAGCTGTTGATGACGTCCTTCTCGAGCCCGCCAAGGCCCCAGACGGAAGCGAGATACATTCCGCCCGCGAATATGCCGGCGATGACCAGATGGCTGAGAAGAACGAGGCTGGAGCCTGCAAGCAGCCGGAAATGGCGTGGGTCCTTGCCTGGCGGAGAAACGGCTTTCGCTCCGCGCAGCATCAACATGTGGAAGTAGAGAGAGATCGCGAACAGCGCGAAACCGAGAAGCAGTGCCCAAATCATAGCGAGACCCAACCCAGGGCCTTGGCACCCATCCAAAGACCCATACCGATCATGAACAGGTTCTCGGTCAACGATACGAAGCCGAGCGGCACGTTGCTGCTTCCGCCGACGCAAGCGCATTTCAACTCGCGCTTGTCGATGTAGACCGCCTTGAACACGCTGACCGCGCCGACCGTCCCTATGAACAGCGATACCGGAACCGAGACGATCGGAAGCGCGTGCGCGACCATTAATATTCCAGCCAAACCCTCACCGAACGGATATAGAAATCCATATCGTACCCAGCGTCGCGCCAGCAGATCGTAGTTGAGGAACATGGTCGAGAAGCTGCGCACGTCCTGCAACTTCTGGATCGCGAGCAAGGCCATCGATAGGCTGACAAACCATTCGACCGCTTCCACCGTGAAAATCGTGTCGAAAACGTACCAGCTAATTGCCAGACCCAGGAGGAAAGCGACGCCGAAAATGGCAATGACGGGCTGGTAGCTGGTCTCGTCATCACCGGCTTGCGTTCTTTTCTTGCCGACATGCTCACGGACATCGTCGTAACCTCCGATGCGCTTCCCGCCGATGAAGGTTTGGGGGGTGGTTTCTACCCCATGCTGCTCTTTGAACGCATCGGTCTCCTCGCGCGTTTTCAAATGGTGGTCGTCCACCTCGAAACCTTCGCGTTTGAGCAAATCGACCGTTTTCAATCCATACGGACAAACGTGGTCCGGCATGACCATTCGGTAAACGGTGGCAGTTTTAGTCGTCACGATATGCTCCGTCTTGAATTTCTTTTGATCCGCGAACTTGGCGCCTCGATCCTCGTCGGCTTTTGGTCGCTGCCTTTGCGCTCGTGTTCTACTAACGGGGTCACCGCCTCTCTTCCGCCGGTCTTTCTGAAGCGGAGTCCATCGCTTGCGAACGCCTGGACAAATAGAACCATTCGGCGATGAAAACGGCGGCAATGCCTGCGACCGCATAGGCGACGACCGCAGGGTCGGTTTTGAGCTTGGCGAAGGCAAAAGCTGTCAGGACTACGCTGTCCGCCACGAGTGCCGACCATAGCACCCAGGCACGCGCACCGATCTCTTCCCGCAAACCGCGCAGCACGCCCCAATGCACAAGCATGTCCATTACGAGATAGAAAAATGCTCCGAGCGAAGCGATCCGCGACAGATCGAACAGGACCGCGAGCGTGCCGGCAATCACTACGGTATAGACCAGCATGTGACTGCGGATCGGTCCGCTCATGCCGAAATGGCTATGCGGGATCATCTTCATCTCGGTCAGCATCGTCAGCATTCGCGAAACGGCGAAAACACTGGCGATGACACCCGAGGTCGTGGCTGCGATCGCGATTGCGACTGTGAAATAGAAGCCAAGCTCTCCGAGCGCGGGGCGCGCAGCTGCCGCAAGAGAGTAATCGCGCGCCTCGGCTATTTCTGAAGTGCTGAGGCTGGCGCCGACCGCCACCGCGACGAGAAGGTAGACGACCACGCATACTGCGATCGAAATGATAATGGTTCTGCCGACATTCCGATGCGGATCGATGATTTCGCCGCCGCTGTTGGTGATGGTGGTGAAACCCTTGAAAGCGAGGATCGAGAAAGCGACCGAAGCGAGCAACGCGTCGAGGCCCGAAAGCGCGACCGGCTCTGCGAAGGCACCGCCTGAAAATCCGGTGGCCCAGATCGCCGCAATTGCGAACAGGGCGATGCCGCCGATCTTGATTGCCGACATAATGAGCGAAAACCCGCTGACCGATTTGTTGCCGGCAGCATTCACGAAATAGGCGAAAACGATGAGGGCCAGTGCCGCGACGGAGACCAGAATGCCGCTGCTTTCGAGCCCAAAGGGCCGCAAGGCATAGGTCGCGAAGGTCCGAGCGACCAGGCTTTCGTTGATGACCATCGACAGCGCCATCAGGAGCGATGCCGATGCTGCAACGACGCCCGGTCCGTAAGCCTTCTGAAGGATCATCGCGATGCCGCCAGAGGAGGGCCAGCGGTTCGACATCTTGATGTAGCTGTAGGCGGCAAGCGAGGTAACCAGCGCGCCGACTATGAAAGAAAGCGGAAATAACGGTCCAGCCAGTTCGGCAATCTGGCCGGTCAGTGCGAAGATACCTGCGCCAATCATGACGCCGGTCCCCATCGCGACACCGCCCAGCAACGTTATCGAGCCCGCATTCTCGCTATGTTGATCGTCGCCATCTGTCTGCAAGTCTTTCCCCTGTCTATGTCATCCCGTCCGAGAAGCATCACGACAAGCAGTACGTTGGGCAGAGGTTCACCCCTTAAAAAGATCCAGCATTTCTGACCGAGCTTTTGACTATCGCATTTCTCCTATTTCGTGCGTGCTGCAATCATACAAATTGGAAGGGTCCGGGACTGTGGGGGCAGCCAGCCCGGACCCGGCGAGAAGTTCGACAGGCTTCTGTGTCGCTTCCCGCAATTAGTCCTCATCGCCTGCAACCTTTCATGCCGACGCATGGAGTGGCTTCACCCCCTTACGGAAAGGACGCGAAGACGCTCTGTCCGGTTGGGCCAAAGGCGATGACGTCGTAAGGCTGGATCCGGTTTCCGGTCTCCATGCCGGGCGATCCCAGAGGCATTCCCGGAACCGCGAGGCCGGCAACGCCGGCGGGCCGTTCGCGCAAAAGCTTGGCGACGGCTTCTGCAGGCACGTGACCTTCGATGATGTATCCATCGACCTCCATCGTATGGCATGACCATAACTCTTGGGGTACGCCCCGCGCGGTCTTGATCGCCGCCATGTCGTTGCTGTCGACCGATGCCACCTTCGTGTTCATCCCGCCTTCGACATGGCCTGCCCAGTTGAGACAGCACCCACATCCTGGATCCCGGAACATCGTATAGGTCGCTGCCTGAGCCACGTTCGAACAGGCTGCCAGCACGAGCAAGGCCGCGCCGCTAATCGATCGCCGGAGCAGCGAAGGCTTTTTCAAATTCATTGTGCAATTCCTTTCTTGTATCCGCGCCATAGCGAGATCGTCCCGGTTGCCGTCGGGAACCGTTGGAGCAGGCATGGCTCGGTGAAGATTTCGGCGAACAGTTTTTCGACTTCGCCGTCGGCGCTGGGCTGCGTGTCGCTTATGCCGTCAAGAGACTGGACGGTCGCCCGGAAGAGGCTCCGCATGAGTGGGCTATCCTGCTTCATATAATCGGAGATCAACACGGTTCCGCCTGGCACGAGCAAGCTTTCGATGGTTTCCAGGATTGTCTGCTTCTTGCGCAAGGGGACCTGGTGCAGGACGAGGCTGCTGACGATCTTGTTCGGCTGCCACCCTGCGGGTAGCTTGAGGCTTTCGAGAAAGCCATTGTGCCATTTCACGAGATCGGCTCCCGTGCCAAACTTGCGCCGCGCAAGCGCGAGCGCATCCGGGTCGGGTTCGACACCGATCAGACCCGCTTCCGGACAATCCGTCATCAAGGCCTTGAGAAGAGTGCCGGTTCCGCTGCCAACATCGATCACCCGGTCGCCGGGGACAAGGTGCAGCTCTTCGACAATCCTTTGGCGCCAGAGATGTTCGCGGGTGAACAGACCGATCGCCCGGTCGTAAAGCGGCGTCAGAAAGCTCTTGCCAAGAAGAGGCGTAAATTCGCCGTGATCTTCAGGTGCGGTGATATTGCTCACGAGTTGGTTTCCATTCATCCCGGGTTCGACCCGATTCTGACAGACCCGTCTCGATTACGTATGGTGGTGGACATTCCCTCAAAAAAAGAAGTTTAAGGGATTGTGCAGGCGAGCGCGTATAGGACACGTGCAACCCACAGGAGTTTTTCGGATGCGTGACAATCACTCTCTTGATGCGGTGCTCGGAACCCTTTCCGCCACCGGCACCAGCGAGGTCCCCGCCGACTTCATGGATGGCGTTTGGCAGCGCGCCGGACAGCTTGGCGAAATCGCCGACCGACGCCGCCGGACGGCTCTGTTCGTCGGTCTGTTCGTCGTCGGGCTTGGAGCTGGCGCCGGAACGAGCGGTTGGCCCGGCGGCTATGGCACGTCTTCCGCGTCATTTGGCGAGAGTCTTATCCTGGGCGAACAGCTGTCCCCATCGGCGCTCCTCCATGTGGAGCAATAGGGTTTGAAGACGACGCATATCGTTCTCGCGGTGCTTCTCGCAGCACTTGCAGGATGCCTCGGCGCGATTGCCGCGGACCGCTGGGCCAATCACGAGGCTGGCTCCGGCCTCCACGATTTCGTGCACGACGAACTCACCCTGACGGCCGACCAGGAGCAGCGTCTCGATGCGCTCGAGGCTCGTTTCGCTGTCGAAAGGGCACGGTTCGAAGGATCGGCGCGTGCAGCCAATGCCCGGCTCGCCCAGGCGATGGAAACCGAGCATGAGTACGGTCCCGAGGTCTCGGCCGCGATCGACGAGGTGCATGCACGCATGGGCGATCTGCAGAAAGCAACGGTGCGCCATGTCTTCGACATGCGCGAAATTCTCGAACCCGAGCAGCAACGCCAGTTCGACCGCAAGGTCTCCGACGCCTTGACCCGCGACCCTCGCGACTGAAGCGCCATGTCGGGGGCGGGCGACAATCCGGATGAGGCCCTTGTTTCGCAGGCGAGGGCTGGAAACAAGCGGGCTTTCAGCCAACTCGTCGAGCATGAAACTGGTCGGCTTCTCGCGCTCGGGACACGCATGCTTTCCTCTCCTTCTCAGGCCGAGGACGTTGTTCAGGACAGCCTCGCTTCGGTGTGGCTGACGCGCCATCGGCTTGATCCGGACAAGCCGATCGGACCCTATCTGACAACCGTCGTCCTCAACCGCTGCCGGGACCGTTTGCGCAGGCGCAAGGTCGCGGGCTTTTTCGGACTGTCGGGTGATGACGAACTCCATTCCATCGCCGACGATTTGCCGGGTCCTGAAGCGTTGGCCGTTTCCAGGGAAGAGCTCAATCTCGTTCAGGCCGAGATCGCGCGAATGCCTGTAAGGCTGCGCGAAGCGCTTGTGCTCGTGACCATCGAGGGGCGTAGCCAGGCCGAGGCGGCCGATCTTCTCGGAACGACCGAAAAGGCGATCGAAACCCGCGTATATCGCGCGCGCAACAGGCTGAAGGAGCGCTTCGAAAAACTTTGAGGGGTTGGCTGGGCGCGCGCGTAAGTAACGGTAAACGCCAAGTCAGGAGCCCTTTATGATCGCCGTCAATCGACGCAAGTTTCTCGGAGCCGGAGCAGGAGGAATGGGTCTGCTCGGCCTTGCCGGGGCGATGCCTGCCTGGGCACGGGGCGCGGACATCCTCGCAGGTAACGCCCGCAAGGGGCTGGACGAGATATCCGGCCCCAATATCGACCTCACCGTTGCCCGATCGGCCTTCGCGACCGGCAACAGGCGCGGCGGCGCGATCGCCGTCAATGGCACGATCCCCGGTCCGCTGTTGCGATTGCAGGAAGGCACGACCGTCCGGCTCAATGTCCATAACCAGCTCGAGGAAGATACCTCGATCCACTGGCACGGTCTGCTCGTGCCGTTTCAGCTCGATGGAGTGCCTGGCGTGAGCTTTCCCGGCGTCAAACCGGGAGAGACCTTCACCGCCGAGTTTCCGGTTCGCCAGTCGGGTACCTACTGGTGGCACTCGCATAGCGGCCTGCAGGAGCAGGCCGGGCATTACGGCGCGATCGTGGTCGACCCCGCCGGACCCGATCCGGTCCAGGCCGACCGCGAATATATCGTGGTGCTGAGCGAATTCAGCGAAATGTCGCCCCACACGATTTTCGACAAGCTCAAGAAGGGCGAAGGCTACTTCAACTACAACCAGAACACCTGGACCGACGATTACCCGCTTTCGGGCGAGGATCGCCGGATGTGGGCGAAAATGCGCATGATGCCGACGGACATCCTCGACGTGTCGAGCGCGGCTTATACCTATCTTCTGAACGGCCATGGCCCGCTCGACAATCTGGAATACCTCTTCCGCCCGGGCGAACGCGTGCGGCTGCGCTTCATCAATGCCGGCGCCATGACCTTCTTCAATATTCGCATTCCCGGCCTGCCGATGACCATCGTTCAGGCGGACGGGCAGAACGTCGAGCCGGTGGAGGTCGACGAGTTCCAGATCGGTGTGGCCGAGACATACGACGTCGTCGTGACGCCGGGCGCGCAACAAGCCTACACGCTGGTCGCGGAGTCGATGGACCGCTCGGGCATGGGTATTGCCACACTCGCGAGCGCACCCGGCGCTCGCGCCGCCATTCCGCCGCTGCGCGATCCGCCGCTTCTGACCATGGCCGACATGGGCATGAGCGGCATGGACCACGGCTCGTCTGGCGATGCCGGCATGTCGGGCATGGACCACGGAAGTGGCGGCGACATGGCGGGGATGGATCATGGTTCGTCCGGCCAATCCGAGATGGCAGGCATGGCCGGCATGTCGGGGATGCAGATGCGCGACACGTCGCTTCTGCCGCCCGATGTGAAGGTCGGGCCCGGTCTCGACATGGTCTCGATGAACCCGGTCGACCGCATGGGCGATCCCGGCATCGGTCTCGCCGATGTGCCGCATCGTACGCTCGACTATCGCAAGCTGCGCGCTCTGACTCCACACCGCGAGGGCCGCACGCCGTCCCGGCGAATGGAAATTCATCTGACCGGCAATATGGAGCGCTACATGTGGTCGTTCGACGGCAAGAAGTTCTCCGCCGTCTCAGACGAGCCGATCCGTTTCGCCTATAACGAGCGCGTGCGCGTGAAGCTCGTCAACGACACGATGATGGCGCACCCCATTCACTTGCACGGTCATTTCTTCGAGCTGGTCAATGGCGCGCCGGCCGATCGTCAACCGCTCAAGCACACGGTAATCCTGCAGCCGGGTGGCAGCGCGCAGTTCGACCTGACGGCGGACGAGCCGGGCGACTGGGCCTTCCACTGTCACCTTCTCTACCACATGCATGCCGGGATGTTTCAGATCGTCACGGTCGCCAATCCCGACGGGAGCGAAGCATGAAAATTCGTATTGTCAGCCTGCTCGCATCGGTCGCAGCCGGCTCAGTTCTCGCCTTCCCCGCGGCGGCGCAGCATGCCGGTCATTCGCCGGCGGAGCCGCAGCAAAGCGCCGAGGCGCAGGCTGACGCGAAGACGAAGTGCGAGGAAGAAGCCGAGCGCCATCGCGCGATGGGGCATCCGGTTGCAGATGGAGCATGCGAACCGGCTGCTCAACCTGAAGCCGCCATGGACCGCTCGCAGATGGATCACTCAACCATGGATCATGGTGCGATGACCGCTCAGGATGGCCATTCTGGCATGACAATGCCTGTGGACGCTGCCCGTCCACAGGCATCGCCCGAAAGTCATGAAGGAATGGATCACGGCTCGATGCCGCAGGGCAAGCCCGCCGAAGGCGCGATGGATCATTCGCAGATGAATCACGGCGAGATGGGTCAGGCGGAGGCCAGTTCGTCGATGGACCATGGGCAGATGGATCACAGCCAGATGAACCATGGGGAGACGCCTTCGCAGGACAGGCAGGGCATGGACCATTCGGCGATGCAGATGGGCTCGGACGATGATATCCCGCTGCTGCCGCCTCCTCCAGAAGCAGGGAGCGGCCCAGCGCGCGCGGCGGTCGCCATCTGGGGCGAGGAAGCCATGAACGAAGCGCGCCGCGAGCTTGTCCGCGAGACCGACGGAGGAATGCGCTTCTGGTTTCAGGGCGACCGGCTCGAGTACCGCGCCCGCGAGGGGAAGGATGGATATCTGTGGGACATCCAGGGATATTATGGCGGCGACATCGACAAATTCTGGTTCAAGTCCGAGGGTGAGGGCAGCTTCGGCGAAACCATAGAAGGCGCCGAGGTCCAGGCGCTCTGGAGCCGCGCCATTGCGCCCTTCTTCGATTTCCAGGCGGGTGTTCGCCAGGACCTGACCGGTCCGGAACGCACGCACGCGGTTATCGGTATCCAAGGGATCGCGCCTTACCAGTTCGAGGTCGATGCCGCGGCCTTCGTCTCCACCAAGGGCGATGTGACGGCGCGTTTTGAGGGCGAACTTGATCAGCGCATCACGCAGCGGCTGATCCTTCAACCGCGTGCCGAAATCGCACTTTCCGCTCAGGATATTCCCGAACTCGGCATTGGCGCTGGCCTCGACCGGATCGAGGCAGGTCTGCGTCTTCGCTACGAGTTCGCACGCGAATTCGCGCCCTATGTCGGCGTTTCCCAGGAATGGCGCATCGGCGACAGCGCGGATTTTGCGCGGGCCGCCGGAGAGGATCCGAGCGTCACCAATTATGTCGTCGGTGTGCGATTCTGGTTCTGAAATCTCAAAAAGGATAGAACTTCCATGACCAAGACTTTGACACGCATCGCGGCGACTGCGCTTGTTGCCACGCTGATACCGCTGCCAGCCTTCGCGCAGCAGATGGACCACTCTTCCCATGCGAACCATCAGATGCACGCGATGGACGCTTCGGCGGACGATGTCGCGGGCGCTGAAGAAACCCTCAAGGCCTATCGCACCGCTCTTGAAGCGCGCGACGCGCAGGCAATGCGCGCGCTCTTCGCCGAGGAGTCGGCGATCTTCGAGAATGGCAAGGCCGAAGGAAGCTTTGCCAATTACATGGAGCACCATTTGGGCCCCGAGCTCGACGCGATTGTGAGCTTCACCTTTACCGACCCCACGCTGACCGTCACCCGGATGGGGCACATGGCCCATGCCTATGAGACGTATGGCTATCGCATCGAACTTAGCGATGGCCGGGTGATCGAGCGCGACGGCGTGGCGACATCGGTGCTTGCTCACGATGCGGACGGGTGGAGAATCGTCCAGTACCATTCCTCGTCGCGCGCGCCGCGCAACTGATTACGGCTTTCGAAGAGGTAGCACCGGTTGGCAACGCCGTCGCTGAAGCTGCGCCTGCATGTGCTCGGCAGCAAGATCCACAAATGGCTGGCGATTTTCGTCGGTGTCCAGGTTCTCTTGTGGATGGGAACCGGCGCCCTCATGTCGTTTCTCGACCTGGAAGAAGTTCGCTCCGAACATGTCGTTTCGCGTGAACAAGAGGCGCTGCCCGCCGATGCCCCGCTCCCGGCCTGGGTCGCAAACGACGGTACTCTTGCAGCGGTAACGACACGTTCGCTCGACGGCGATGCCGTGACCGAGGTCCGCAAGGTTGACGGTAGCGTGAGCCTCCACGATCCGGTGACTGGGCGTAAACTCTCCCCCATCTCGGCGGCAACGGCAAAATCCATCGCCTTGCGCGCATGGACCGGGCCGCGCACGACCATCGAGGCCGCACGGATCGTCGATGACCCCATCGGAACCGAGTTTCGCGGCCCTTTTCCGGCCTGGCAGGTCACCTATGCTGACGAGGCTTCGACGCGCCTCTACATCGATGCCAGCAGCGGTACCCTCGGGGCGGCGCGTAGTGATACTTGGCGCCTGTTCGATTTCATCTGGGGCCTGCACATCATGGACTGGACCGAGCGCGATCGCATCAACAGTTGGTGGCTTCTGCTGTTCGGCATTGGCGGTACGATCATAGCCCTGTCGGGTTTCGTCCTGCTTGCGAACCGGATGCCGCGGCTGCGTCGTCGCACAAAGAAGAGCAAACTCGCCTGAGCCCATGGGGCTAATGCGCGTGGGCGAACGCCTTAACCCCGTTCGTCAGGCCGAACGGGGCCAGGAGCCGAGTGCGTTCGACAATCGCGATGGTGCCGCCATCAGACATGATACGGCGGACGCACATCTGTCGCGCCAATACCATCAAATTTATGTGAGGGGCAGGCGGCTGCGGTGCGTATCAGGCACATAGGTCGCACTTTAACTGCAGGGTCGGGAGACATACGAGACATGAAAGCCCCCTCATTCTTGGCGCTGCTCGCCGCAAGCCTGCTCTTCGTCGGACCCGTTCAGGCTCATGGCGACGAAAAGCACGGCGAAGAGACGAGCGCCGCACCTGCTGTCACCAATGGCGATGCGCCCGACCAGGCGGCCATGGCGCAGATGGGCGACGGCGGAGCGGCCGGCGAGCCCTCAGCCGGGCACGACGAAGCAAGTGGAGGCCATGACGAAGCCGGTGGCCATGCGGAGGAGGGTGAAACCGGCGTCATGGCCGTACTGAAGAAGCTGCATCCGGCAACGATCCACTTCCCGATCGCCTTGTTTCTCATGGCTGCGGCCACCGAATTGTTCGTGATGCGCCGGAAAGGAGCGGGCCTGGAAAGTGCGGTACGCGTACTTGTCTACGGCGGGGCCATCGGCGCGGTGGTCGCAGTCCTGTTCGGATGGATTCACACCGGCCTGTGGTTCGGCGGCGACACCGTCATGCAGGTGCATCGATGGAACGGTATGCTGATCGCGGTTCTCGGTATTGCGATGGCCTATCTTGCGAGCAGGCCGAGCCAGAGCCGCGCATGGTTGCGCGCGTCGATATTCTCCATGGCGGCGCTCGTTCTCTTCCAGGGCTTCCTTGGCGGCGAGCTCGCGCATGGGGCGAACCACCTCGGTATTTCTTGGCTCTGAAGGAGTTGAAGAGCATGCGTACTTCCAAATTGAATGCAGCGATCGGGTTTCTCGCGCTCGCGCCCTTGATGTCCGCTCTTGCTGCTTGCGACGAGGCGCAGGAGAGCACACCGATCACCGAGGTTTCGCCTATGGGCGAAGCTGCGGTGGTGGCTGGCACGGCACCCGAGGCGGGTCTTGCCGATCCGGCAGCCTCTCCCTCCAAAGATGAGGCAGCGACCGCTCGGGAGGACGCTCTTTCGACAAATGGCGCCGCCACGCCCGCCTCACGGCACGCTGCCTCTCCCGCATCACGCGCAACTGCCACACCCGCACCTCCAGCAACACGCACGCAACCCGCGAGCGAGGCGACCCAGCCGGCCGATCCCCATGCGGGTCATGACATGTCCTCGATGGCCGATCACGACATGGAAGGTATGTGATCGGACGCGTTTCCCGGTGACACGGCTATCCAGGAGATACCCTCGGCAAAAACACAAACGAACATCGCAAGATCAGGAAAGGACGGCCCCGCCTCCCCCCGACGCCCTGCGGGTCGCAGGTGCCCCCAAGGGGCCGTTCAGGAACCCCGCGTGCAAACCAACCCGACGCGCGGGGTTCCGTTTGCCCGGCTTCGCTGTCGCCGTGCCAGGCGCGTCCCGGCATGGCTTTGTGCTATGTGAGCAGCGCGCAGACAATCGCCTCGGTGCTTATGAAAGGAACCGCATATGTCGGAAACGGGAAAAGCCGGTGCGCTGTCGCGCTGGGAAGACGAAGGCGGGGCATTGCCCTGCGGGCCGCAGGAAGCGCTCGCTGCCGATTGTGAGAAATGGGATATTCCGCCACTTTCCGATGCCGAAATGATCCAGTTGCGCATCAGGGTGATCGCCCTTGAGAACATGGTGCTCGGCCTTCTGTCGAAGGCCAGCGCCAATCAGCTGGCAGCAATCGAAGAAATCGCGGAATTCATATCCCCGCGTGCCGATGCGAAGCCGCATCCGCTTACCTTGCACGCTGCCACGCAGATGGAGCATTTTGTCGAACGCGCCCGCCGGCTTCGCGAGGCACCCTCCCCAGCTGATCAATCTACTGCACGGTAGCTGGGCTCTTTCTATTGGTCACAGGGGATACGTCGAGGTGGCTATGTCGAGTGCGTAATACGATCGGCCACCCACCCGTCGATCTCGCTTTCCGCCCACGCAACCGAGTATCCTCCGAGCTGCACAGGCCTCGGAAACTTGCCCTCGGCCATCCAGCGATAGATCGTTGAACGGCCAAGCCCGACGCGGTGCTGCACTTCGGGCAAGCGAATGAGACGCGTCACCCGACGGGGCTCTGTTGCCTCCTTGTCGATCTCTTCACCCACGATGGCCTCCTTCGGTACCGGCGAAGACATCGCCAATCAGGGCGTCCTTGCGTTCAAGCTCGTCGATGTGATCGGAAAGCAGGCGGGCGACACGATGCGCCGTGCCCTTAGCCCAGCGCGGCTTCACATCGTGAACCTGGTTGCCCAGGACACGTTCGAGCGCTGAAGGCAGTTCGCCGGAAAAGTCCTCGAAGAATTGCGCGAGGTCCGATTGCAGCCACGCAATCGCGTGATCGCCGCTGCTGACGAGAAACAGCAGCAAGTGCGCGTGCGGCGCGACGCCGCACGCTGCAAGAATGCGCAAGGCTTCGCCGAGGCTGGCCGACCGTTCGCCGGCAAGGACGCGGCGCAGGGCATCCTTATGGATCTGCGCGTCGCGCGCGATGTCGCAGCGGGCACGGCCGCTGGCTTCGACGGCGGCCAAAAGCAGCCGGGCGAGGTCGGCGCGAACTTGTTGTTCTGCAAAGAGCGCCATGTTGGTCATCGGCGAATCCTTTCCGGTGGAGGTGATCGAATCACCGGCTAAACGCGAAGGAAGCCTGTAGGAAAACGAAAAGAACATTAAGAGAACATAGAGGAAGGAACGAATCAGCTTCCTTCGGTGATTCGCGCGAATTCCGGTCGTGTTCGCGCATATGACGGCACGCTTCGCGCCAAAGCCGGCACAGTCGGCGCTGCAGCGCAATTGGCCGGCGCAAATCCCGGCCATCGCACCTTCAGATGTCGCTTTTTACTTGGTCGGCAGCCCCAAAAATCCAGTTCCCGATTTCCTACAGCCCGGCTCCGGGGAGAGGAAAGAACATACAGCGAACGCATCGCTGGCTGATGTTCAATTCCTCGAAAGGTTCCATCCATGACCACCAAGACTGCCCTTCCGGCCCAGCAGCGCACGCTCAACCGTGCCCGTGGCCGCGACTACATTCTTCCCGCCTGCGTCGCGCTGGCCTGCGCCGGTGCCGCCTTTGCCGGCGCCGACACCACCTTCGATCCCGCGCTGACCAAGTTTACCGACTTCCTCGAAGGCTCGGGCGGCAAGATTATCACCGTGCTCAGCCTTGCGGGCGGTCTGATCGGCCTTGCCTCGGGGCGCTTCTCGCTCGGCCAGGTCGCGGTGCCGGTCGGTGTCGGGATCGGTGTCGGCACCGGCGTGCCGATCGTCACCTCGGTCGTGACCGCGGTCATCTGATCAGCGGATCCGGTCACGACAGGAGGGCGGCATGGCCGACAGGTACCTCGTTCCACGGCGGCTCGACGACCCGGAGCTCATCGGCTTCTGGACCATCGACGAGTTTGCAGGGATTCTTATTCCCTTCGCCTGGGGCATTCTCTCGCAGCATATCTTCATCGGTATCGGCCTGGCCGCCGGGGCCTGGCTTGCCTTGCGGAAGGCGAAGGCACGCGGTGCCGGTTCGGCACTGGTGCATGCTGCGTACTGGTACCTGCCCGGGAGCTTTCTCGGGTTGAAGGCCACGCCGCCCTCCCACTGCCGCCTGTTGGCGGGCTGAGGGAGGCGACCCATGCGAGCAGAATTCGCGCACGAACAGGCGCAGACATACCTGCGGCAACGCAACCGCTTTGCCGTGCTGGCAGGTGTCCTTGGCCTGACCACGCTGGTCAGCCTCGGCGCGGCGGTCACCCGCGACGAGCAAGTGGTGCTGGTCCCGATCACTGCCGAGCGGATCACCGTCTCGAGCGGCGGGATCGACGCGCCCTATCTCGAGCTCGTCACCCGCGACACGGCGCTGATGCTCCTTAACCGGGCACCCGAAAGCCTCGACTACTGGATGGCGAACATCCTGAAGCTCGCCGATCCCGCCGCGCACGGCCGCCTCAAGGCCGAGCTCGTAAGAATCGTCGAGGAACAGCGCGGCTCGGACATCAACCAGGCCTTCGCGATCGCGGAAATGCATGTCGATCCCAAGGACCTGACCTCGACCGTTACCGGCACGCTCAAGACCTTCGTCGGCGCACAGGTGATCGCGAGCCAGCGCCGCTCCTTCCGTTTCCGCTGGTCGAAGCGTGGTCTCAGCCTCGCGCTCGCCGGCTTCGAGCAACTTCCCACCGACAAGGAGGAACCCGGCCAATGAGCCTACTCCCATCTCCCCTCGCTGCTGCGCTTGCCGGAACCGGTCTTGCCTGTTTCGCGATCGGCGCGACAAGGCGCCCCGATCCCGGGCTCAAGCTGACCGGTCTTGCCGTAATCGCCTTCGCGCTCGCGCCGGTCCCGGCGCATGCCGACCAGTTCGTCGAAGCGGCCGACAATGCGACCATCGACTGCGAGCTCGCTCGCGGCGAACTCACCCGGATCGCGCTCATCGATGACGGCTTCGCCAATGTCTCGAAGATCGCGAGCGGCTTCCCCTACAACGACTTCCAGGTGACGCACGAGCCGGTGCGTGGAGACATCTATATCTCCGTGCCCCCGCAATTTGCCGCTGCCCGGGTCAGCTTTTTTGCGACCAGCAAGGCGGGCTATGTCTACAAGTTCGCCTGCCGCCTCGGCGGCGAGGAAGCGACCCAGCTCTTCATCACCAATCCCGCGCTAGCCAAAGCCGCGGCTACCGAATGGGAGACCGAGACCGGGCCGGAGGACGCCGCGACCCTTGAGGCCCGCTGCAAACATGAAACCGAAGTGGCCGAGCAGCTGGCTCCCGCGGGTGAAGTTCAGGAGATTATGCTTCATGGGAATGGCCTCCCATGTTCGCGTTGACGGGGAGGCCAAGACGCTCGAGTCGCCGCCGGTACGCCTCGTGGGTTCGGTCGCGCAAACTCGCGTCAGGATGACTGGCCAGAAGCGCATCGAGCGCTACCGAAATGAAGATAGCCTGGCGCGCGGGATCGAGCCCTGCGGGCCGGACCTTCGCCTCGTTATCGCGCTGCCACGCTGCGACAATGAGGTCACGGATAAAGACGCTGACACTAACGCCATGGTCCGCGGCATACTGGCGAACCCAGTTACCTACGGAGAGAGATACGAATGTCTGAAGCCGATCTTGTCGGGTCATGAAACAGGTTCCTTGTCGGACCGACGGAACCTGGCTCACCTTGCGGAAGGTGACGATGAGAATAAATCGTGAACAACTCGCAGTCAACCGAAAGAATCAAGCGTTATTACAAAGTGATAGCGGGATGTGAGTTGTCTGCGGATCAGCGCAGAGCCGCTCAACTCGCAGACGGGTTGTTTCCGCCCAAAACCACATTCTTCAGCAATAACAGAGAGATAGTTCCCGAATTCGCGGGGTACGGTGTGCTCCCTTGGTCCCAAGTGCGCGAGGTGGCCCAGGCAGAAAGGGGTACTGATCAAGGACGACTTTTCCCGACCTCCACGTTGGAGCGCGAGCAAACAGGCCTGGCAGCTGATCGCATGCATATAGAAAGCAGTTCGACGCCTCCAGCCAAAGACAGCACCTGCGAAAGAGGCAGCGGCCAAGGGCGCGTGGGAAGCAAGGCAAGCGGGGCATGTCGCGTGCCTAGCTTCCCGCCGCCCGACCCCGGTGCCGGTTCGCAAGTGCGCGCGGGGCCCAAGAACAAATCACGCCGCACCCTCAGGAGCGCATCGCCAGATGCGCGGGACAGAGTGCGTCCACAGTCCCGCTCCATTTATCGGGCGCCGCCGCATTGCGGTAGGCGACCGTCAGAGCAACCGACCGAACCGGGTTTTGAGGTTGGTTGGACTACCCGGCGAACATGAAAAAAGGGCAGGACCCGTTCCCGGTTCCCGCCCTGTCGGTAGTCTCAGAACTCGTCGAGCATGCCGCCGTGGACCGTGTGGACCACCCGCGCTGCGAGATGCGCTGGCAAGATGTTGTAGTCACCCTCGTCGAGGGCAAAATACCCGAGTTCGTCATCCTCGATAATGTGCTGATCGAAGAAGCTGTGCAGGGCTCTCTTCTCGGCTGTTTCCAGAGCCTCGAAATAGCTCCGGGACGGAAGTGCGCAATGCATCGAATAAGCCATGATTATCCTCCTGATTTCTGTCGTGAGACGACAGGAGGTGCGCGCGATGGTCTTGTGGGACCCGGGTCAGGGATCGCCCGGATGGGCGACCGCGAAGCGGCGGTGGGGGTAACGATTTTGTTCGCTGCCGGATGCAATCCGGGGGCGGACAAAATGGTGGGGCCCCGCCGTCCTTGAGACGGGAGGCGCAAGGCCATCATGCTGGGAGAACCGTGAGCAAGGACCCACCACCTCCGCCCCGATATCGAACGCCTGCTGGGTACGAATTGCCTTTCCTACACCCCGATGACGCAGGCATGGAATCAATCGGGGAGCAGAACCGAGGGGGACAAAAGGACAAGAAACATGCCCCGAAACAGGAGCGCGATTGCAGCCCTGCAAAAGCTCGAAGCAGACCGCGAGGCGCTCGACGCCAAACAACGCGAACTTGAAGTACAAGCGGCCAGAGAACTCGGCGAAATCATCCTGGGAAGCGGCCTCGAAAGCTTCTCGAAGAAGGGCCTGAGGAAGGTTGCCGAAGAACTCGGGAAACTTGGCGAGGACGCCGCGATCGAAAGACTGATAGGCCGCGGTGCAACCCGTGCTTCGAATGCAGCGCCGGGGACTCAGTAACCACAGAAGAAGAGGCCCTGCCGCTTGCGGCAGAGCCTCTTCGTAAGGGGGACGATCGGGATCGATGTCAGTCGATATCGGGAGCGTCGGTGTTGTCGTTGTCGTTGTCGTCGCTCGACCCGTTGCCGCGGGAGAGGAAGTCGACCTTGTCCGCGAGGATCTCGGTGCCGTAGCGGGTGACCCCGTCCTTGTCCTCCCACTGGGTGTAGTGGATGCGGCCCTGCACGCTGACCAGCTGGCCCTTGGAGCAATACTGCCCGACGGTCTTGGCGAGGCCGTTGAAGCAGGTCACCCGGTGGAACTCGCTTTCCTTGGCGGTGTAGCCGTTCTCGTCCTTGTAGGTCTTTCCGTCCTTGTCGCGTGCGGGGCGATCGGTGACGACGGTGATCCCGGTGACGTTGGTGCCGCCCTTGGTCTCGCGGGTGTCGGGATCGCGGGCGATGCGGCCGGTGAGGATTGCGATATTGGTCATGATGGTAGTCCTTCAGTTCTTCAAACCGGAGACCATCTCCGGCTTGCGAACATCCAGAAGAAGCAGGGCATGGGGGGACTGCACCGCAGGAGCGAAGCTCCAAGGGAAACCTATTCATGACGGGTGGTGCGGGCAGGCGCGCGAAGCGCGACAACACGGCCGGAAAGGAACGGGTTGCTGTCCTCAGCTGACCTGGTTCAGGACTGTTCGCGAAGAAAGCCGGATGGGTATCGGGTGCGGGTCTGAAGGTGCCGAGACCCTGCTGTAATCAGCCCACCCCATCGCCTCCCGATGCCGCCAGGAGATCCATGAAGTTGCGGGCTGCTTCCCGGTCTTCCTCGTTCTCGAACGCCACATCGAGATCGGGGGCTGACCCGAACATGTGCAGGAACGACCACAATGCAAAGCGCTTGCCCCGGTCCTCCTCAAGGCCGAGATCGACCCGGCAGTGCTCGATGCCAGCTGACAACGTGTCGGGGGCAACCCCGGAGAGGTCGGTGGTGGCAAAGTAGCGCTGCAGCAGATCGTCAAGTTGCATGACCGGTCCATAGTCGGGTCTGCGCTAAATGCACATCCGGGCAATGCAGTTGCAGATTGTAAAGGCCCCCTCAGGAGCCGGGAGCGGTGCCCAAGGGGCCGCGACGATCAACCACGGTGATCCGGCGTGCCTTGGCATCGATCACGAGCCGTTCGGTCACGCCATTGCCCGGAAAGGCGACGACGTAACGCGGATTGAGGGAAAGCATCTGCTCGTTGCGCTTGAACCCGGCGCGGGCACCAAGCCGACGATCGAGCGAATAGGCAAGCTGCTGCACTTCGCGGCATTCAGCCCAGCTCGCGGCCAGGCGGTCGGCACCCTTGCCGTCGCCGCCATGGACCAGGAAGAGATCGGGAACCAAGTCGCGCACCTTGTCCAGCGTCGCCCAGATGTTGTCGGCATAACGCTTCGCATCCTCGGTGCTCTCGAAGGTCTGGCGACCACCGGCAAAGACGATTGGAGTTCCTTCCGGGATAAGGGCGTGACGCCGGTTCTCGGCGCGTGCGCGAAGGAAATCGCGGGCATCAATCACAGCCGAGGTAAGGTGGCGCGAATGACTGGTCCGCGAGCCCGAAACGGGCTTCCACGAGGAACCGGTCTCGTTGCGGTACAGTGCTGCCGCCGCCTCGCGCATCTGCTCGAAGGCCAGCATGCTGGCCTCGGCGGCCTGCGCGCGCTCGACCTGCTCTTCCAGATTGCTCGAATGTACCTCGGATCCATCGGCAGATGCGAGCAGGACGCGGATCTCGTCGCCGGCCCGATCAAGCTGAGCTGACTTGAGGCTTGCAGCGCGGTGGAAGAGATTGACCATGCCCCAGGCAATATCCTCGGCATCAGCCTCTAAAGCAGTGTCGGAAAACATCGCGAAAAGGTCGGACCAGACGGCGCCAAGCGTCTGGTCGATCGCGTCCTCGCAGGGGAAGTCGGTTTCGTTGAATGGGGCCGGCCTGATGCTGAGGCCTGAAAGGTCAAGGCCGCTCAACTGGTCGATGAAGCTGTCGTACATGGGGTGTCTCCTGATCGCGGGGACAAGGAGAGGAGGCACCATTGCCTCGGCCCTGTCCGCCGGAGCCCGATAAGGGCCGGGAGAAGGGGCGAGACGCACCGCGTAGCGGGAAACCTGCGGCCCTAGGCTGGCGCGGGCAACACGGGCCGACGGGCCGCAGGTTGCGGTGCGCCCCGACCGGCACAAGGGCCTCTCCCGGCGGACTGGGATGAGGCAGGATCAGGACCCGGTGTCGCAGGCGGATCGGGAGCGCTCGAAGATCGCTTCGCCATTTGAGAACCGCCCGACCAGGCGCAACTCACCAAACAGGTCGATGAACCTACCCGAGACCTGGCCAAGCCAGTGCCGTGCTCTCGCCGTTCGTGGGTTGTAGAAGTCGGCCTCCCAGTACCGCGCATCGTCTCGTTCTGCGAGCCAGATCGCGGCAAGGCCGCAATAGGTCGATACGCCGCAATCGGCGAAGGCATTGCGCAGGAGGATACGGTCCTCGCGGCCGCGCCATCCCTCGAAGCGCTCGAAGGAAGGCCGCCTTCGTGGTATCGATGATCTCGTCGACGAGGCACTCATAAGCCCAGTCGGTGTCGTCCACTTCGCCGTCATCGAGCAGGCGAAAGGCCACTACGGAGCCGGTCGAGTAGCTGACGGAACGTCCCATCTCACTGCTCCTCAGGCCGCATCGGCGAGATCGACATCGGCCTCGCCTTCCAGGGATTGGTGACCCCCAAGGTCAAGCAACAGGCTGGCCGCTTTCTCGGCCTTGGCAGCAGCGGTGAGGATCGCGCGCTCGTCCGATTTGAGGATCTTGAGCCAGGAGGCGATGTAGCTGGCGTGATTGTCGAGGTGGGCGACCGGGAGACCCAGTTCTGCTCCAAGAATGGCCGAGGACAGTTCGGCGATCAGTTCCTCGGCGGCATAGGCGTCGCTGCCAAAGCGGTTCTTGAGATCGCGGTCGAGCCGCGAGGAATGACCCGTCCAGTGCGACAGCTCGTGCGCGAGCGTCGCATAGTAGTGGTCGTAGGCTTCGAAGAGTTCGGTTGGCGGCATGGTAACCCGGTCGCGCAGCGGCTCGTAATAGGCCTGCGCGCCATGGTGGCGAAGGTCTGCGCCAATATGAGCAAAGAAGGCATCGAGCCGGTCTTCGCGTCCTTCGGGCTCAAATGCGGCAACCAGCGGCTTGGGATGGTAAAATGCAGGGAGGCCATCGCACTGGTCAGCGTTGAACACGGCATAGGCCTTGAGCACGCGCCGGTTCTCGGTGTCAGCTTCGCCTTTGGCGTTTTCGACCTCCTTGGTGTAGCTCTTGTAGAAGATCGCGATGGTCGACTTTTCGCCCTTGCGGACCTGTCCGCCAAGTTTCTGGCACTGGCGGTAGGTCATCCAGTATGGCGAGGCGAAGCCGCAGCCATCGGCCACCATCCACAGCCAGAAGGTGTTCATGCCGCGATAGGGCGTACCGCAAGAACGTAGGGGCCGCGAGACCGGCACACCGCGCCATGGCTTAACCCAGGGCTTTGTCCCTTGCTCGAGCTTTTCGATGATGGCGGCGGTGATGCGCTCCGCTGGCGATGTCGAAGCAGTGCGGCGGGACTTGGTCATGGGAGATCTCCTGATCGCCGGGACGGACATGCCCCGGCTCAGGAAGAGCAAAGCTGCCTCCTCTCTCCTTCAATGATGACCGTTATGCGCCTTAATGTCGGCCATTTGAGCTCGCTTGGATCTTTTCCGAAAGCTGCCTGTCGTCAGCATCAGCCCAGATGGCAGCTTCGCACCTTAGCAACCACTCCTTGCGATCGGCGTGCTGACCCCCCCGAGAGTGGGCGTCGGTTCAGCACAAGGGATCGCTGCAAATGTGCGCTCCTATTGCGACCGCCTTGGTCGGCAGCGCCGAGGCATTGCATAACAAATGCAACGATAACGGGTCGGTATCCTCGCTAGAACGGGGATAGTTGTGAGGCTGCGATTAATAGAACTTATACAGTTTTCGCGCCTTCGCGTTGGGATTGTCAAATGGCTCGGAGAAAAAGGGCAAGAAGCCGTGTGCATTAAGCTACAATGGCGAAATGCCTCGCCAACTCGTGCGTGATGCGGTGCAGCTGCCGTGTTTCTCGGTCGATGCAGCACAGGGTCGTGTCCACTTCGGCGACAGACACGCTGCCGCGGCTGAACTGTATTTCGAATTGCGAGCGGGACCCACGAAAGCCCCTGAGGAGGACTTTCGCCTCGAGCTGGTCGCCGAGAAACGCCTCGCTGCGATATCTGATGTCGTGGCGCAGGGCGATCCATGCGATCTTTGCGACCTCCTCCGCCGGCGCATGTGCGACCCAATAGGCGGTGATCGCCTGCTGCACCCAGGTCAGATAGACCGCATTGTTGACGTGATCGAGCTCGTCGATCGCATCAGGGCCGACCGTGATGGGATAGACGAAAGCCGAACCGCCCTCCTGCCCCCTCTGTGGGTTCATGGGCTCGCGCCTTCGTCCCATGCGCCGTCGCCAATCCAGCGCAGGGCCGTGAGCGAGGGCATGAACATGTATTCTCCGCCGCGCAGCCGGTTGAAGGTGGTCACGCCATCGATTTTTCGGCGCACCGGCGTTTCGGGAATGGTGAAAGTCCCGGACGTCTGGTGCAGACCGACGATCGGATCCCGTTCTTCGCCCAGGTCGACGAAGTTGCCACGGTTGATCCATTCCTGCTGGAGAAATTCGATCGTATCGAATGCCCTGGCGCTGATGAAAATGAAGAACAGCCCGCGATCCTCCTGCGCATCGGACTCCGACGTCACGTCGCGGCTCCATTTCGGACCGTAGGTAGATGAGCGCCTGATGATGCGGTGGATGTTCACATCGCTGAGGATCGTAAGCTGGCTGTCGCGCGGATTGAGGCGGCGCATATGCGCGGCGTGCGGGCAGACGAGGCCGCGATGATCGTCTTCGTAGGAGAAGTCGTTGTTGCGTCGGGAATCGGCGCCGAGTTCCGGATCGTCCCGGTCCGGCGCTAACGGCAATGGCGCACCGCTCTGCCACCGGCCGAACATCTTCGCGGCTATATAATCCTGCTCTCCTTCGTCGGCGGATTGCTCGCGCAGGAAGTCGTTAAACGCGCCGACGCGGCTCTGATATTTTCGCAGCACGATGTATGACCCGTTGCGCCCAAGCGGTGCGGGTTGCGGCATGGCGAGCGGGCTACCGGTCTCGCTGTTCTCGCCCAGGATGAATTCTCCAGGCGCGATCGCGCGCTCCTGACCGGGCAAGGGGTCGACCCCGCTCCCGTCGACCAACGGCTGCGAAATGCTGTCGCGAAAGCCGAAGGGGTTCTTTGCGTCCTCGTCGGCACCGAAACGGTGCGTACCGATCAGCGTGATGCCGGTGGATTTTTCCAGTTCGGCCTCGGCCTTTGCCAGCACGTCGTCGAGCGCATCGTCGTCGCGCGCATAAATGGTCAATGCGATATGGCAAGTGCCGGGGCGATAGGGATCCTCCCATGTTTCGGGCGCGTTTTCGCCGAAATCGCGTAGCTGCTCGGCGCGGGCGGCCATGCCTTGCTGGAAGGCCAGCGGAAAACTCTCCAACGAGGTTTCGGGCAGCCCGAGCGCCTTCAAGCCGTCATAGCTGATGGCGACGCCGGTCCACGAGTCCAGCTCGTCCGTCCAACCCGATGCAGCGGGGATATGGTCGGCCAGGCGGCGCAAAAGATCCCGCCCTCCGGCGGCCTCGTCGACATGGATCATCGAATGGATGCCGACATAGGGTTCGGGCCGGGATCGAAGGATCAGCGCCTGGATATCGTCGAGTTGGAGCTTGACCTTGTCCGGACGGAAGCGGGCGGAAAGTTCTTGCAGAATGCCCATGTCAATAATCCACGCCTTCGGGTTGCGCGATGGCCGTGCTCAGCTCGTCGAGAGCCTTGCTCGTGGCGGGATCCATATCCGCATTCGCCCGGGATTTTTCGAGGAAGTCATCCAGCGCGTGCTCCATCCGCTGGTACCGGCGGGTATCCACAACCGTCACTTGCGGATTGGCCACAAACCATCCCGATGCATCGATCTGGTGATCGGCGATAAAGTCCTTCACCTTGGGGCTGTCGATCCCCGGCCAGCCTTCGACATTGGCGAACAGCAGGTCCATCAACCCCGGAATCTTGGTGGCGAAATCGTTAATATAGGTGTCCCAGTCGCCATCATAGGTTGTGGCGAACAGGATGCGCGTGTCGTCGTCGAAAAATACGAAGCGCATATCGTGCAAGGTCGACACCCGCTGCGCGCCGTCCATATTGCCGTTGGTGAGGTCGAAGATGCGACGCAGGCGGTCCGCCCCGCCGGGCTTGACCTTGGCGATGGCGGTCAGTTCGGACACATTGCCCGACTGCATTCCCGCGCGCCCCGCCTTGTTGGCGGTACCCTTGTAATCGGGATTGTGGTCGCGGATCATCGCTTCCAGCGCGATTTTCGCGAGCTGCGGCAGGTCTTCTGCCAGCTCGCGCGCACGGCGGCGGATTTCTTCGGGCTTGCTCTCATCGGCAAGACGCGGATCGGTGCTTTTGGTCATGGCGCGCTCCTTTTGCGCTTGGTGGTCAATCGGGAATGTCGGACAGGGCCTGCGGCTCTATGCGCGGGCGATCGTTCTGAGTGTGACGATAGGTGCTGGACCGTTCGTAGGCCGCGCGGCGAATGCGCATGATGCCGCCCAGCGGGCGATGCGCCTCGACGCCGTTCCATGGATTGAACGACAGCACATCGTCGCCGAAAACCTGGCGTGGCGGGCTGTAGGGGTCCTGGCTGTCGAAGCGCAGCGTGGCGATGGCACGATGGGGAGACTTTTCCTCTTCCCACAACACGGCAGCATCTTCCACCGGCATCGTTTCGAGATCGGTGCAGAGCTGCGCGCGCAATTCATATTCGGTGCCGTTCGCGCGGAAAAAATCGCCGATTACGTCGCGCATGGTCGAATATTGGACGTCTTCGAGATCCCGACCGGTCAAATCGCGCACGGATTGGGATTTCGGGGCGAGCGACAGTTTGGCGACATGGTCGCCGAACCGGACAGCGGCCTGCGTATGATAGGTTTCGCCGAGAGGATGATTGTTGTCGCGCGCCAACCCCTCGAGCGTCGCGCTCGGCACCTTGCCCACCGCTTCCACCGCATCCTTCGCGCCGCGCGCCACGCCGGCAACGAGGCGTTGGAAGAAATCGGGCGCATGCGCGTTCTTTTCGAGCAGACCCAGCATCTGCTTGTATTTCGGGATCGTGCCGAAGGCGAGCACCGGGAAATTCACCATCAGGAAATCCTGGTTCTCGCCACCGATGTCGGGCGAAAGCCGGTCACCCGGAACGCCGATCACCTTGATCGCGAAACCGCGCGGGGCCGGAACCTCGTCCGAATGGATATCGCCCGGCGCGGACGAAAGCCGCGCGACGACCTCGTAGGTCTTCGGAGAAGCGAAGATGCCCTGCGCAAGCTCAGCCGACAGACCGTCGTGCACGGTCATGCTACCCTTAAGGATCGCGTGCGATTTCGCATGGGCATCGCGATGGGCGTGCCGATGCCGTTCGAACGCGTTGCGCGCCGTCGCATTCATCTGTTCGACGATCTCGCGCGTCAGCCGCTGTTCGTCGGGATCGACTTGCTCGACATTGGGGGTGAACCGTATGGGCTGCATGGGCAACAACTCCTGCCTGTTTTGCCTGCTGAAAAGGATCGACGGGAAACCGATCCTCTGGCCGGGCATTTGAAATATCAAGTGATATCTGAAAATTTGGTTCCGAAAATCAGGATTTTTGAGACGGATCGAGCACCATGAGCGGCGAAACCACCACCAAATCGCGTCGGCAAAGCCAGGCGGAAACACGCGCCAAGCTGATCAAATCGGCCGAGCGGCTGATGATCGCCCATTCCATCCCGGCACTTTCCGTGCGCCAGCTCTGCGCCGACGCCGGATTTACGCAAGGCGCCTTTTATTCGAACTTCGAGAGCAAGGAGTTGCTGCTGCTCGAAGTCATGGAAGGTCACTTGGCCGAACAGCGGGACCGACTGGAAGACCTCGCCGCCTCGATCCCGGAAGCCGATATCGACCAGGCCATGCAAACGCTTGCTGCGTGGCTAGCCGACATCCCCGATCGCCAGGCCTGGGCGGCGCTGGCGCTGGAATTGCAGCTCTATGCCTTTCGCAACCCGGAATTCCGCGCGCAGTACAAGGCTGCGGAGGCGCGTGTAACGGCCCAGTTCCGGGTTCTGATCGAAGGCCTGGCCGCCCAGTTTGGGCAGCCACTCCGCTTGCCCGCCGATGTCATCACCGAAACCTTGCTCATACTCTGGCATACCGCGGTCTTGCGATCGGGCGACGGCACCCAGCCGGAAGAAAGTTACGTGAAGGTCTTCAGGCAGATCATGTTCGGCGAACCGTCAGCCGGATAGCGTTGCGTGACCGCCACCATACCGCGTCACCCTTGCCCGGTTTCGTCCTTGCGCAGGTAAAGGGTCTGTGTCGGGAAGGCGAACCCGATGCCTGCCTGTTCCAATCGCTCGTAGATGTCGAGCATGAGATCGTTGCGGATTCTCAGGCTTTCGTCGAAATCGGCGGTCATGATGTAGGCAAAGGTTTCGATCGCCAGCGAGTCCGTTGCAAAATAACGTAATGTCGCCCGGCGCGGCTCCGGGGCGATGTGCTCGTTCTGTGCGAGCGCCTCTGCTATCAGGCCAATCCCTTCACGCAGCTTGGCCGCATCCAAGGCGTATTCGAGGCCGATCGTCTCGTTGAAGAGGAAACGTTCGCGCTTGGTATAGTTTTCGATCTGGCGTGAGGAAAAATCGCCATTGGGGATCGTGACGACGGTTCGTTCCAGCGTCCTGATCCGGGTCGACCGCATCCCGATATCCTCGATCGTGCCGAGCACATCGCCGACCTTGCACACATCCCCGACCTGCACCGGCCGGTCGGCCAGCACGGATACGGTGCCGACCAGGTTCTCGACCGTCTTCTGTGCACCCAGCGCCAAGACCAGACCGCCGATGCCGAGCGCCGCCACACCAGCGGTGACATCGAAGCCGAGCGTGTCGAGGATGCCGAGCGCCCCCAGGACCAACAGTCCGGCCTTGATAACCCGGCGGGCAAAGACGATGACAGACGCGCTCTGGTACCGCGCGCGCCGCGTCATGCGCAGCGACAGCCACCGGGCGAGCGCATCGACCAGGCGGAACAGGAACCACAGGAACACGATCCACGCTGCAATGCCGAGATAGCGCAGCACGACCTGACGCGCGACGATCGAGATCGGCGCAGCGTCCGACCACAGCCGGAAACCGACGATGGTGACAACCAGCGCCAGCGGCGGCAGGGCGGCATCGAGGACCCGGTACACCGCCCCATCGCGCGAGAGGACCTGCCGCAGACCGAGCAGGACCAGCGCGGCCAGCAACCGGGTCGCGATGAAGACGGCGATCAATAGTCCCAGCAGCTTGACCCAATCCAGCGCAGGGGCACCGGCGACGATAGCCTCTTCTTCCGGGATCGCCTGCGGTTCGATATCCGGGAGCGCCTGTAGCGTTTCCGCCGACAGCCGCCAGATGGCAGGCCCGTCCGTGCCGCTGCTCTGTGTCAGCAGGATGGGTATCTCGCCCCCGGCGAGTGTCCCGACCTGTTCGCGTGTCGGGCCGAGGCCATCGTCGAGCCGCCCGTTGGGCTCGTTGGCCAGTTCCTGATAGGTGGCGAGCGTCCCGCCCGCATCGAGCGCAGCGCGCAGGCGCGGCACGACCTCTGCGCGATCCATACCGGCAGGCAGGTCGAGATAGGGATCGAGGGCACCAGGATCTTCGCTCGCCAGCACGCCCAGCAGATTGGTCACGGTCGATCGCGGCGTTTCCCGCCCGAAGGGATCCATCGCCACCTGCGCCTCGGCGGCGTCCCCGGACGACGGAAGAATCGACGTCGCGGCGAAAGCTGCGACGCCGCAAGTGAGCAGTACGGTTGCCAGCAAAGCGTGGAAAAAGGCGAGGATCTTACGCATTTTGGGGGAATGTTTGGCGCGCGAGTGGCGGTTTTTCAACAGCAGACGTGCTCACCATTGTAGTACAGGTAACTTCCTGCGCTGGAGAGCTGTCCTGTTTGCCCGAGCAGGCGGGTAGGACACGCGCGCGCCTCCAGCGTCAGATATCGAGGCACAGCAAGAAACCGAAGTCGTAGCATATGGCTCGTTCGCGTTCAGCGTGATCAGTATTGCGTAGCGGCTATCGGTTTGGGCGGTTTGCTTCAAGGCCACAGCGCGCGCAAAACCTCGTCCACCAACGCGTCTTGCGCCTGCGCGTCCACCTCTCCCGACCGCATTGTCGCGGCCAGCCGTCCTTCGGTGGCCAGATGCGCCAGTCCGTGCGCGGGGACGATGGCGGCGATCAGGCGCGGATCCAGTCGCTCGAACTCGGGGGTCGGCACGCCGAGGCCGCGTGTTCCGGCAGCGGCGGCGGCGAGCGGGCGCATCGCCCGATAGACCGCAGCCCGCAGGTCATCGTCCTCCAATTCGATCAAGTCGGTGCGGCCCATCAGGCGGAAACGGCCCGTGTTGTCGCGCGCGAACCTAACATAGACGGCGGTCAGCGCGCGCAGCGCCGCGTTGCCTTCCAGCCCCTCTGCCGCGCCTGCCAGTTGCTTGCCCAGTGCCTCGTAACTGCGCCGCGCCACCTGCGTCAGCAAGCCCGCCATGCTGCCGAAATGATGCGTTGGCGCGCCGGGGGATACGCCCGCCTTGCGCGCTGCCTTGCGCAGCGTGAAGCCTTCCACGCCTTCTGCGGCGATGATCTCTTCCGCGGCGGAAATCAGCGCGCTGCGCAGGTCGCCATGATGATAGCTGTCGCGTTTCGTCTTGGTCATGAGGGCAATCTGGCACGCAATCTAAACAGTGTCTAGACAAAAAGCGCGCGAGGTATCTATACAGTGTTCATATCGGTTCGGGCGCAGGGGCTTTCGCCCCTCACCCCCGACAGGAAGGATACAGCAATCATGACTCAACGCGCTCTTATCGTCGGCCTCGGCATCGCCGGAATGGCCAGCGCCATGTCGCTTAAGAAGGCCGGGTGGGAACCCGTCATCGTCGAACGCGCGCCTGAGCGGCGGACAGGCGGCTATTTCATCGGCCTTCAGGATGCGGGCAAACATGCGGCGGAAAGGCTGGGCGTGCTGCCCGGCATCCATATCCGCACGCCCGAAGCCTCGCCGAATTGGCACATGACGAAAGACGGCGGACGTGTGCGCGTAGCCGGGTTCGCCGACCAGCCGACCCGGCCTGCCACGCTGCTGCGCGGTGATATCGAAGAAGGGTTGTGGAACGGCGTCGACGGGCAGGTCGAAATCCGGTTCGGCACAAGCCCCGTGGCCATTGTTGAGCGCGCGGACGGCGTCGATGTGACGCTGGATACGAAAGACGGCAGTTCAACGATCGAGCGCTTCGACCTGGTGATCGGTGCCGATGGCCTGCGCTTCACCGTGCGCAAGCTGGTGTTCGGCCCGCAAGAGAAGTTCATGCATTCGCTGGATGCGGTGATCTGCGCTTATCAGCTAGAAGAACAGATGGAGACATTCCGCCAGCGCGACGGAGTAATCCTCAATCAGGATAAACGCTCGCTCTGGGTCTTCCCGCTGCAGGATCATACGCCGACGGCGTTCTTTGCCTATCGCACCAAGGATGTAGATGCGCAGTTCGAACGGCCTGCGGTGGAAACGCTGCGCGATGTCTTTGCCGATATGGAGCCCCACTCCATCGTGGAGGAAGCGCTGGAGGATCTGTCCAACGCGCCCGACTATCTGTTCGATTCGGTCCACACGGTGGAGATGGACCGCTGGCACAAGGGCCGCGTGGTGCTGGTGGGGGACAGCGCATGGTGCCTCACGCTGTTTTCCGGCATGGGCGCGACAGCCGGGTTGATGGGCGGGCAGCAACTGGGTGAAGCCCTTGCCGCTCAGAACGGCAATGTGCCCGCCGCGCTGAAAAGTTGGGAAGGGGCTTGCGCCCCTACATTGAAAAACAGCGCAAGACCGTGTGGCTCAAATCGCAGATGTTCGTGCCATCGAACGGGTTTTTCTTCGTCCTGCGCCGACTGGTCTTGCGCTTCGGCGGGCGTTATCTCGCGAAGCTTTCAGCAGTGCATCAGTCGCCGGTAGACAAGTAATCGGTCTTAAATCTGCACGGATGGATGTCCGCTTCAACTCAAATCATGTTCAAAACCGGACAGACCGCTAGCGGCCCAGAAGCTGCCCATTGAGACTTTCTTAAATCGTATGACTGGAATGGGGCCGGTAGCGGACTGGCAGCTATTGGCGTTCGAGCCGCGAAAATGCGACAATTGGAAATCAGCTCTAGACCCGCTCGAGCGCAATTGTCTGATAGTGATGCCAGCCGGGGTCGAGGCTTCGGCTGGCAGTTCGTAGTTGGGCACGCAAATTGCCTTCAGATGCCACATTCGCAAACAACAAATGTGTGCTCGGAGCAGCAGGGCCGCGCTCCTGCGAAAGCATATGAAAGTCCTGAGGCAGCAACGCTTGAGGCACTGAGAGATGACACATCTTCATTGATCGGTCCGCGCTAAAGGCGTCGGTAAAGCTCTTGCCTTCTCGGCGAGTATAGTCGCGGAGAGCACTTGCGGGAGAATTTCCGGCTCTGCGCCTGGCGCGTAAAATATGTAGAATGGAATTGAATTCCGGTCATGCTGGGCGAGGAAACGCGTGATAGCCGGATCTTGACGGGTCCAATCGCCAGTCAGTGTCACAATGCCAGCCTCTGCAAACGCCTCGCGCGTCGCATCGGTGTGGATCGCAACGCTCTCATTGACCTTGCAGATCAGGCACCAGTCGGCGGTGAAGTCAACGAACACCGGCGTGCCTGCTGCGCGCAGCTGAGCCAAACGCGCCTCGCTGAACGGCTCGTGCCCCGCATGGCGCTTGATGTCATCCGTCGCGGTTGCGGACGGAGCCTCCGGGATTCCGACCGCAATCAAGGCGACCAGCGCGAGCGCGGCCGGGACGAGTGTCGGCCATCCGACGACCCCGCTGCGCTGGCGCAGGCCGAACCACCACAGAGATACGGCGAACAACGCCGCAACGACTAGGCCCAGCGCCATTCCGTCCACCCCGGTCTGCCGACCGAGCAACCAAGCGAGTGCTAGCGCAGTCGCAAACATCGGAATCGACAGAACCTTGCGCAGCGTGTCCATCCATTGGCCCGGTTTGGGCAGGCGTCGCTGAATCGCGGGGATGAACGCGATGGCGAGGAAGGGTAGCGCCATGCCGAGGCCCAGCATCGCAAACACGCCCAGCGCGATCGGCGCGGGCAGCACCAGCGCCGCACCGAGCGCCCCGGCCATGAATGGTCCGCTGCATGGCATGGCGATGACCGCGGCCAGCGCACCGGTCGAGAAGCCGCCAATCCATCCCCCACTGTGCCCACCGCGCGCAGCGAAGGCCGGCAAGGGCAATTCGAACAGCCCTGCGAGGTTGAGCGCGATGGTGCCAGTGAGCACGAGCAACACGAGGATCACGCCAGGAGACTGGAGCTGGAACGACCAGCCAATCTCCATCCCGATTGCGCGAAGGCCAATGAGCAGGCCGCCGAGGAGCAGCGCGGTGAAGATCGCGCCACCAGCGTAACCCAGCCCCTCGATCCGCGCGGCGCGCCTGCTTGCCCCACTCTTAGCGAGCGATAGCGCCTTAAGGCTGAGGATAGGGAACACGCATGGCATCAGATTCAGTAGCAATCCGCCGGCCAGCGCGCCCAACAGCGCGATCCGGATAACGTCGCCAGATACGCCCGCAGATGGCTTGGGTGGCTCGACGGAGACTTGCTGGGTGTCTATCTGTGCGCTCTCAAAGGATATCCCGGTAGCGACTGCCGTGTCGGTGCTCGCTTCAACGCCGATCTGTGAAGTCATCGCAGAAGCGGGCGCAAACGCTGCCGCGGCATCGGATGGCGGAGTTGCACGATCAGCGGTGAAAGAACGGGAGCCACTACTGTTCGCAAGAACGCCGCGGAAACTGCCGCTCGGCGCGTCACCTTTGGCTTTTATGCGAATAAGTCCGCGGCCGTCTTCGGTGCTCGATCGCTGGGCTGACGCCGCATCGAACCAGCCGTCATCGATCGGGAAGAGATGCGCGGACGGCTCTTGCGCGACCGGAAGTGAGAAAACCCAGTCCGACCCGTCGCGCCAGTAACGCGTGCCTCGCAGCGGTCTTGGCATCGCGCGTTCGGCCGCCGCCACTATTTTGGCTCCGGCAGTATCGGGCGCTCCATTGCCTACGGTCAGATCGGCGGCCAAGTTCGCGCTTTCGGGCACGCACAGCGTATCGGAACACACAAGCCAATTCAGCGCAACGCGCACCGGCAGCTTCGCGCCACGAGCCAGGCCTTCAGGCATGCGCATTGTCGCAAGCAGTGTAAACGGCCCTTCGTGGACGTAACTGGCGATCCCCTGAACGTCGAGCAGATGCGGTGCCGGATGGCGCAGCGGAGTAAAGGTGACCCCGGTAGGCGCTTGCCAACGTGCTTCCACCGGTAGGCCGGCCTCACCCGGATTAGACCAGTAGCCGTGCCAGCCTGTCTCGGGCACCATTCGGATTGCGACCGTAACCTCATCACCCGCCGCTGGCTTGAGCGTCTCGAACGCCATCGAGGCTTCGACATGGCGTGCATTTTGCGCCGCTACGGAAAGCGGTAGGAACGCTGCGAGCCCGATCAAAAGCGAGGCGAGGAAAGCGAGGAGACGGGGCGCGATAGTCATCGGTTAGCCACCCTTGGTCTCGGCATTGAACTCCCGAGCCAGCGCTACAGCCTCGGTTAGACCCTCGAAGTTGATCGCGCCTGGAACCATATATGGCCCAATCAGGAGTGCTGGCGTGCCCTGCAGACCCATCTGTGCCGCCTGCATTTTCGTGCGTCCGATCAGTTCATCTATTTCGGATCGGCGTGCTTCCAGATCGCGCTGTAGCTGCGTCCAGTCGACGCCGGCGCGATCGGCGGCGGCGCGAATCTTGTCGGAGTCAAGCTTGCCCTGTGTCTGCATCAATGCATCGTTGAACTCAGCATGCTTGCCCTGCCATTGCGATGCGATTGCCGCACGTGCCGACTCCTCCGACGCTGCACCGAATAGCGGCAAATCCCGATAGACGACGCGCACGCGTCCATCTTCTTCAGCCAATCGGTTTAGCTCCGGATGCACCTTTCGACAGAAGGGACATTGGTAATCGGTGTAGAACACCACCGTCACATCGTAATCCGCCGGTTCGAGTTTGGGCGCGATTGGATCGTCGGCGATGGCAGCGCGCGCAGCCATTGCTTCCTCGCTGGCGGCAAGATCGCGCTCTTGCTGTCCGTGGGGCGCGCCGGAGGACGATCCATCGCCGGCGGTAGTCTGGGCATAGACGATCGCGGCACCGCCCAGCATCAGCGCCGAAATCGCAGTTATCAGGGGCCATCGAGCCATTATCATTCTCCTCGTAGTTCATCCATCTGAGCGGTCATCGCCGCACGCGAAATCTCGCCGACATGCGTCGCGACCACTTGGCCGGACTCATCGACAAAGAGTGTTGCCGGCAGCGCGGTATTCTCCAATGCACGCATCATCGCAGAGGACCGGTCGAGCACGACCGCGGCGGGGGAAACCCGGTTCGCGAGCAGATAATCTTGAATGGCGCGTGGCTCCTCGCCCTGATTGACGAGGAGGATCGGGATGTCCGAGGTTGCGGCCATATCAGCCAGCATTGGCAGCTCGCGGCGGCAAGGCGGGCACCAGGTCGCCCAAAGGTTCACGACGAAAGGTTGTCCTGTCAGATCTTCCGGTGTCACGGGCGATCCGCCAAGGCGCTCCAGTTGCGGCAAGTCCGGCAATGGTCGCGGATCGGGGCGCAGCAACGCTGAGGCTGCGAACCACACTGCGCCGAACACTGCGACCGTCGCCAGTCCCTTGCCCATCGCCGCGACCGGTCTCATCCGCCAAGCGAGTATTGCTGCCGCCACGATCAGTCCTGCCCAAGCGGAGAAGCCGCCCTGCCAGAAGGCTAGGGACGACCACCAGTCATGCGCGAACGCATCGCCATGCTGGGCTACGTAGGCAATCCGCGCTGCAATAAGCCCTCCAACGATCGCAAGCCCAGTGGCCGGAACCGCGCTCGCACCTTCGCGCGGAAGAATGCGATCCATCGCGAACATAAACCCGATCAGCAGGGCAACCGCGAGCAGGCGATCGGTGGCCAGAGCCAAAGGGCCGAGATTGACTACGCCGTCCATGAGCAGGGCAAATCGCGGACCAATCTTAAATGGCGCTTACGTCCAAAGTGGAGCGGGCTAGTCGTAAACGACTGCCCAACCGCGCAGTTGCAAATTCGTAAGCGTCGTGAGCGCCGAGGCATCTATCCGCACGTTTGGCGCGAGATCGTCGGCGTTCAACTGCGCACGGTGCATTGCCTGACTGCAAATCGCTATCGTTACGCCGGCGTCTTGTAGCGCGGCAATCAGCGAGAGATTGGGGTTATTGGAGATATTCGCAACGATTGGCGTCGCAGGTCCGTGAACCACCGCAACGATGTTGGCCGCCTCTGGAAGGACGCCACCTGATGCAAGCAGGTTCAGATAGCGCGCTACCTTTTCGAGCGAGCGATTGACCTCGCCCGGGGGGGCTGCTTCCGTGATGCTGAAGACGACCCTGTAACGCAGATCAGGATCGGGCTGCTCCGCGGAGCCATCGATCGGCGCAATATTGCCAAAGGATGGCACAGCTACGGCACGCTCCTGCGCATGTGCCGTGGAATACATCAGAATAGTGGCTGTGAGTCCTAACAGGTAGTGACGAAGCATTCGAAAAGGGCCTCCAAGAATCCCGAGGTCGCTAGAAAACCAAGCTTACGGGCACCTTAAGCCTGCGCTAAGCTCAAAGGCCGAGAAGGTTGCGATATGCGTATTCTGGTCATTGAGGACGACGATGTGCTGCGTGACGGGCTCTTCGAAGGGCTCGCACTGGAAGGCCATACGGTCGATGCGGTAGCGAATTGTGCCGATGCGCGCGAAGCGGTGGCGAGCTTCGCGCATGACGTCATCGTGCTCGATATCGGCTTGCCCGATGGCTCCGGCCTTGAATTGCTGCGCGAATGGCGCCTCGCGAGCCGCTCGACACCGGTTCTGTTGTTGACCGCGCGTAATATGACCGAAGACCGGATAGAGGGCTTGGACCTCGGCGCAGACGATTATCTCGGCAAGCCGTTCGATCTTGGCGAACTCGCCGCGAGGCTGCGGGCTTTGACACGCCGTGACCGTGGACGTGCGGATCCGACGATACGCCTCGGGACGCTGGAGATCGATCCGGCTACACGCCGTGTCTGCGCCAAGGGCGAAACAGTATATCTCTCCCGGCGTGAATACTCAGTGTTGGAAGCGCTCACTCGGTATCCTGACCATATCGTCTCGCGCGCGCAGATCGAAGAGGCGATCTACGGTTGGAATGAAGAGGTCGGCTCGAACGCAGTCGAAGTGCATATCCACAAACTGCGAGCAAAACTCGGCCCTGACGTGATCGAAACGGTGCGAGGGCTCGGTTATCGGATCAGTTCGGAGCAAGGCGGATGACGTCGCTACGCCTCCGCCTTTTCCTGCTGATCGTTGCAGCGACTGCTCTGGTGTGGTCACTGGCGGCGGCTTGGACCGCCCTGAGCGCGCGAGACAATGTCGAGCGAGTGCTCGATGCAAGACTTCGTGAGGCGGCAGTGATGGTCGCTTCGCTTGGTTATGCGGACGGCGCCTCGTCGACCAATACCGTGCGTCCCGCACCAATCCCGCTGCCATCCTACGAGCGGCAGCTATCATGCCAGATCTGGTCTGTGTCCGGCAATCTACTCGGCATTTCCGAAGGAGCGCCGACGCAAGCCCTATCGGCGGGCAAGCGCGGATTCAGCGAGCCGGTGGTCGAAGGCGTCGCCTGGCGTGTCTACACTCATGTCGCGCCCGATACGGGAGTTACGATCATGGTCGGCGATACGTTGGCCGTGCGGCGGCAACTCATCACCGGCTTAGTGCAAGGTCTGTTAGTTCCCGCGATGGTCGGCCTTATTGCGCTGGCTTTCCTTCTTTGGATCGGCGTTGGACGTGGACTTGGCCCGGTGCGGCGGATCGCTGAGGCGATCGCGGCTCGCGAACCCGACGACCAGAGTCCGCTCGAAGTTAATCCAGTGCCGCGCGAATTGGCGGCACTGACGCAGGAAATTGACCAGCTGTTCTCGCGAATCGAGCAGCTGCGGAGCGGCGAGAAGCGGTTTATGGCGAGTGCGGCGCACGAGATGCTGACGCCGCTGGCGGGTCTGCGGACCCATGCAGACATTGCGCTGCGCGCGAGAGAGGACGAAACCCGTGAGCGCGCACTCGAACGCATCCGGCAATCTGTCGACCGAACTGCGCGACTTGTCCGTCAGCTTCTCGAATGGTCGAGACATGATGCGAAGAGCTCGTCCCTCGGCGAAACCGCCGTCGTCGGCCCCGCCGCCGAAATCGTGCAGGAGGAACTGGCACACCTATTGGAGCGGCGCGACGTAAGGCTGGTCATCACCGATGCGGCACGAGCGCAGCAAGTGCCCATACCGCAAGAAGCCCTGATCATCGCATTGCGTAATCTTGTTGAAAATGCAGCATTGCATGGACCGAAGCCCGGTATGGTTACGATCGACGCCGAGCGAGAGGGCTTCGCGGTCACAGATGAGGGTGGCGGCATATCGCCTGAAGACGCTGCGGCGATGCTGGAGCCCTTTTCGCGTGGTTCGGCAACCAATCTGCCGGGCAGCGGGCTGGGACTGGCCATCGCGGCCGCGGCGCTCAAGCCGCGCATGATACTTTCTTTCGAGCAGACTGAAGGCGGCTTCCGTGTTAATGTGGAGCCCTCGTTTAGGCTAGAAAGACCAGTCACTGCCTAGTCGAATCGCCAAGGCCTATAAATATACCATCGGTGATGATGACCTTGTCGCCCTTGGCGGTAATAGCAAAAAGCCTGTCCCATGAACGGATCTGGCGCCACCACACAGCCGTGGCTGACATTGCCATTCTCCATTTCCGATCCTCTGTGAATGGCGATGCCGTCCCAGGTCAGGCGTAGTGTCCACGGCATGGGCGCTTCGTCGTAGATGCTCATCGGCACGCCGATACGGGGAAAAATATCGACGGGCGTGCGTGCGACCGACAGCAGCCCCGCAGCCGCGATGACGATCGCGAGCACTACATAGCTAAGTGGTTTGGCGAGCGCCGTGCGCACCAGCGCCACCATCGGTCCGACGTTGGCGGCGCGATAATCTTACTCGGTTCGATCCTTCATAAAGCCTCAAAAGGCGCATGATCTTAAGCAGAGCTTATGCCCTCGGCATTCAAGCAGTTGCACTGCTACCCAACCATTGACCACTCGGGTCTGGAGCTTTCCGCCTTGCTCAGGTCCAGTGGGCTGGTTTCACCGGCTGAGTTTGCCAGCATGGCCGAGGGGATATTCCCGATCGCGCTATGCGGTCGATCTTTGATCGGACCGCGTGCCGGGATCATGCTTTCGGCACGCGATCACCCGTCTAGACACTATTGCGCCGGACCGCGAAAGGCGCACCAGCAGAATGCCTGCGAAGTGCCCCAGGGCGTGATATGGGTTTCGCGCCAGGTTTCCAGCAGTTCGAACGACGCCGGCATTTCGGCTGCAAGCTTTTCGGAGTCGTAACGAATGATCGGCAAGCCGCTGCACTTTTCCGGCCCGTCTGGTGCAAATGTCGCGATCAGGACGAGGCCATTTGGAGCCAGGCCCCGAAGCAAGGCCTGCCGATAAGCTGCCCGCTGGTCCGGTTGGACAAGAAAATGGAACACCGCGCGATCGTGCCAAACGTCATAAACGCGGGCAGGAACCCAATCCGTCATGTCGGCAACTACCCAATCGATCCGATCTGCCACACTGCCGAGCCGGGCCCGTGTCTGATCCAACGCCGAGGGAGCAATGTCGAGCACGGTGATGTCTTCCCAGCCGCTGTCGACAAGGGCATCCACCAGAGTGGAGGTGCCGCCTCCAATATCGATCACAGATGACCCAGGCGCTGCGCCGAACCGTTCTAACGCTTCGAGCGAGAGGGTTGGAACGGACTGGAACCAGCTGACTTCCGAGGACGCCTTCTCGGCATAGACACGTTGCCAATGACTCGGGCCAATATTGTCCATTTCACATCCTCTATTCACTCGTGAGCATAAGCCGGTCACGCGTTGCGCTTGCGAGCGATCAGGTCGATCAGCGCCGACTTGCCCGAATGGCCACGCCCTTCGTCGATCTCGGCGTCGTAGGCCTCCAGCAATTCGATTTCCCACGCCGAAAAGGCGCGGCGTAGACCGTCCTCCGTGTAAAGATTCTCGATATTAGGCGGCCCGCCTGTCCCGTAGACCAGCTGTTCTTCGCGGTAGCCTTCCAGCAGCAGCAAGCCGCCTGGTTTCAGCGAGCGGTGTATGCCTTCGAACATTTGCTCTCGTAATTCCGGGCCGGCAAACTGGATGAAGATGCCGACTACGGCATCGAAAGCGCTTTCGGGCCATTCCCATCCGGCGAGATCTACCCGCCGATATTCGACTTCGACGCCACGCCGCTCAGCGAGAGCTCGCGCTTTATCGAGCGCCCTTTCCGAAACGTCGGTCGCGACGACGCGATGTCCATGCTGGGCCAGGAACACGCTGTTTCGCCCTTCGCCATCGGCGATCGCCAGGACCTTCGACCCGGGAGCCAGGCGATGCACCTCGCGCGCGAGGAATGCGTTCGGTGCAGTCCCGAACAGATATTCGTCCGTCGCATAGCGCTCATCCCAGAAGGCTGCCTGATCCGGTTCAGCCATGTGCCGCTTTCCACGCACCCATGGAGCCAAGATAGACGTCCAGCTTTTCGAAGCCGCGGCTCGCAAGCCAGCCGGCAGCGACCGTGGCACGCATTCCGCTGGCGCACATCAACGTGTAGTGCTGTCCCGGATCAAGGTCGCGATATTGCTCGTTGAGTTCGCCCACGTAGATATGCTGGGAGCCTTCGATAGCGCCTTCTGCGCGTTCGTCCGCATCCCTCACATCAAGTAGCGACCAGCCACCTTCGTCGCTTTCCAGTCGTCGTTCGACTTCGTCGGTCCCGACCATGGGGATGGTTCGCATTGACTTGCCTTTGGCAGCTGCGGGAACGACGCCGACATAGCCGCCCTGGATATTGTCGAGCGCGATCCGCACGAGATGCGTCATGGCAGCTGCCAGCTGGTCCTCATCCGAAGCGACGAGCACGACGCTCTCGCCCTCACGTATGAACCATCCCGCGAATGCCGAGATCATGCCCACCGGCAGGTTCATCGCTCCGGGCAGATGGCCAGACGCGAAGGCAAGTGGTTCGCGCACATCGACGAGGTGATCTGCGTCGATGTTGCCAAGCTCCGACAAGGACAGGCGCCTGGGCCGCATTACGCGAGGCGCTGGCTCCCCGCCTTCTAGGTTCAGCCTTTCCATCAATCGGAAATACGGCGGCTGGTAGTGGTTCTCTTCCACCTTAAAGTCGATGAACGCATCCCGGCTTTCGAATTGAAGGCGCGGATTGTTCGCGCGTTCATGGCCGAGTGTCGAGAACTCGCGTTCCGCCATTCCCGACCCGCAGACGGAACCCGCTCCATGCGCAGGATATAGAATGACCTGGTCGCCAAGATCGAGAATCTTGTGGAGGGAATCGTAGAGAAGACCTGCGACCTCGCGTTTGCGTTCGGGATAGAAGTCCGTCCGTCCGACATCGCCAACGAACAGCGCGTCTCCCGTGAACACTCCAACTGGCCCATCGGGATAGGCAGTGTCGTGAAGAACGAAAGCAAGATGATCGTCCGTGTGCCCCGGTGTCTCCAGCACCCGAATTTTCAGCTGTCCGATCTCAAACTCATCACCTTGGTGAGCCGTCTCGGCATATTCGACCGTGCCCACAGAATTGGGACCGTGCAGGACGCGCGCGCCGGTCAAATCTCTCAGGATGGGCGCCCCCGAAACCAGATCCTCGTTGCGATGGGTTTCGAAGATATGAGTGATCTCCAGCCCCTCGGCGCGCGCCATTTCGACATAGCATTCGCAGTCGCGGCGCGGATCGATGATGGCCGCCTTCCCGCCCGAACCAATCAGGTAGGATAGGTGGGACAGTCCGGATGTCTTAATTTTCTCGAGCAGCATGGTGCCTCCTTCATAAGGAAAAAGCGGGACCGGCGCGAACCGATCCCGCTTTCAAAAGATTCGATGGCGCGTCACGCTCAATCGATTTTTACCGTGCGCAGATAGGGGCGCAGCGTGGTGAAGCCCTGCGGGAAGCGGGCTTTTGCATCCTCGTCGGAAACCGATGGTGGAATGATCGCATCCTTGCCTTCGCGCCAATCGGCGGGAGTGGCCACGCCATGCTTGTCGCTGAACTGGAGCGCATCGATCGCGCGCAGGATCTCGTCGAAGTTCCGTCCTACGCTCATGGGATAGGTCATGGTGAGCCGAATCTTCTTGTCCGGATCGATGATGAATACCGACCGCACAGCCGCCGTTTCGCTCTGATCCGGATGGATCATGTCATAGAGCTTGGCGATCTTCAGATCGGCATCGGCGACGATCGGGAACACGAGGTTCGTGTTTTGGGTGTCGTTCACGTCCTCGATCCACTTGGCGTGTTCTTCGGCCGTGTCGGTAGAGAGGCCGAGAGGCTTTACGTTGCGCTTGTCGAACTCGCTGGCGAGCTGGGCGGTGCGGCCCATCTCTGTGGTGCAGACGGGCGTGAAGTCGGCCGGGTGACTGAAGAAGAATACCCAGCTGTCGCCAGCCCAATCGTGCAGGCTGATCTCACCATTCTGGGTGTCGACGGTAAAGTCCGGGGCGGTATCACCAATGTGCAGGCTCATGCAGATTTCCTTCCTTGGGGTTGGTGTGTCCTAAATAGAGCGTTGCAGCTAGATCAACCAATTCAAATTATCGATTGCATTAAATTATAAATCAATAATAGGGGAAATGTCCTGAATTGACGTTGATTATCCGAGCGTGAGCCATAACAGTTTACGCTCCTATGTAAGCATGAAGTTCCTTGAACGAGCTTTGGTCAAACTTTCAGCCAGAACCTGATTATGTAAGCGACCAGGCCCAGCACAGTTACACTGGCTAACCAGATCGCGGCCATCCAACCGAGCCGCTGCCAAAGCGGAATATCTTGGGAATCACCCATCAGTGATATCCTTCGTCTGCCACTTTGCCGCGGAAAACCCAGTAGGCCCATGCAGTGTAGGCAATGATGAGCGGCATAGTGATTGCCACGCCCACCAACATGAATATCTGGCTGCGTTCGGGTGCGGCGGCGTCCCAGATCGTAAGACCCGGCGGCACGACGTAAGGCCACATTGTGACCCCTAGGCCAGCCATGCCAAAGAAGAAGAGCGCGATGCTGAGCCAGAACGGCTTGCTGTGCCTGTCCACAGAGAGAGCTCTCAGCAGCGCAATGGCGATCACAGCGGTGAGAATGGGAACCGGCGCTGCGAAGTAGATTTCCGGTGCAGTTAGCCAGCGTTCGGCATATTCTGCATTCAAAAACACGTTATAGAGGCTAACACCGCCCATCAGGACGAGAGTTGACCAAGCTGCTTTTTTGGCGAGTGAACGCGCATGGTGCTGGCTGTCACCTTCCAGTTTCCAAACGAGCCATGTCGCGCCGAGCAATGCGTAAACGGCCACCGTGCCTAGACCGGTCAGCAATGTGTAGGGAGTGAACCAGTCGAACCAGCTTCCCGCATAGGATCGGTCGACGACTTCGATGCCTTGTAACAGTGCGCCCAGAGTCATGCCCTGCGCCATCGCTGCCACCAGCGAACCGCCGGTAAAAGCCGCATCCCAGTATCGCCGGTGCCCTGGATCGCGCCAGCGATATTCGAACGCCACGCCCCGGAACACCAACCCAAGCAGCATGGCGATGATCAGCGGATAAGTGGCCGGAAGGATGACGGCGTAGGCCAGCGGGAAGGCGGCAAAAAGGCCGCCGCCGCCCAAGACAAGCCAAGTTTCGTTGCCATCCCACACAGGCGCGATCGAGTTCATTGCCCGATCGCGCTCCGGCCCGACATCGAACGTCGGAAAAAGGATGCCGATGCCAAGGTCGAACCCGTCCATTACCACGTAGGCGAAGACGGCGAAGGCGATGATGAACGCCCAGATCGTCGTCAGGTCCACGTTAACGTCCATCGGTCGCCTCCTCGTGATCCCGCGGAAGTGTATCGGGATCACCCGGGTTCTGGGACGGGCCTGGCGTGATACCAGCGGTCCGGATCGGCCCGGTGTCCCCGCGCTTGACGCCGTATTCGCCTGCATGCGGTGGCTTGTGCATGAGGTGCAGGATATACCAGACGCCTGCGCCGAAGACGACGAAGTAGACGATCACGAAGGCGAGAAGCGAGGCTGCGACTGCAGGAGCATCCAGCGGGCTTGCCGCATCAGCCGTTCGCAGCAGATTATAGATCACGTAGGGCTGCCTGCCGACCTCGGTCGTAATCCATCCTGCGAGGACAGCAATGAATCCGCTTGGCGCCATGACCAGTGCGGCCTTGTGCAATAGCGGCCAGTCGTAGAGTTTCTTACGGAAGCGAGCGAACAAGCTCCAAGCGCCAATACCAAGCATGGCAAAACCGATCCCGACCATGATGCGGAATGACCAGAACACGATGCCGACCGGCGGTTCCTCGTCATCAGGAATCGTGTCCAGCCCGGCAAGGGGAGCATTCAGGTCATGCTTGAGAATGAGCGATGACGCCTTGGGTATCTCAATCGCGTAATCGACTCGCTTCTCCTCGCTGTTCGGGATGCCGAACAGAATCAGTGGCGCTCCATTGGGATGGCTCTCATAATGACCTTCCATCGCCATCACCTTTTGAGGCTGGTGCTCGAGCGTATTGAGCCCGTGCATGTCGCCAGCAAAGATCTGGATCGGCGCAACGATGGCCGCCATCCACATCGCCATCGAGAACATCTTGCGCGCGTGTAGGTTGGTCCGGTCCTTCAGCAGATGCCAGGCACCCACCCCGCCGACAACAAAGGCGGTTGTTAGATAGGCGGCGATGACCGTGTGGACGAGGCGATAGGGAAAGCTCGGGTTGAACACGATGTCCCACCAACTTTCACCTGGCAGGTATTGCCCGTTCGCGCCGATCTCATATCCAACCGGTGTCTGCATCCAACTGTTGACCGACAGGATCCAGAAGGCGCTGATGAAGGTGCCGATGGCTACCATGAGCGTCGCCGCGAAGTGCAACTTCTTGCCGACTTTGTTCATGCCAAAGAGCATGACGCCGAGGAAGCCCGCTTCGAGGAAGAACGCGGTCAGCACCTCGTAAGCCATGAGCGGGCCGATCACTGGACCAGCTATGTCAGAGAATTTCGACCAGTTGGTGCCGAACTGGTAGGACATCACGATGCCGGAAACGACGCCCATCGCGAAGGCGATCGCGAAGATCTTCAGCCAGTATTTGAACAGGTCGAGATAAATCGACTTGCCGGTCTTCAGCCACAACCCTTCGAGCACTGCAAGGTAGCTCGCAAGTCCGATGGAAAATGCTGGAAAGATGAAGTGAAAGCTTACCGTGAAGGCGAACTGGATGCGAGCAAGCAGAAGGGCGTCTAGCTGTTCGAACATTTTTTATCCGTCTTGCTTTTCGGCGCGTGCCGTGCGCCAGCGGTAAAAGGTCTTTTCAGAGATCCCGATTTCGCGGCAACTCTCGCAAACACCTTTCCCTGCTGCGATCAGAGCTTCGATCTCCCGGCAGCGCGCCTCCTTGTTAGGAATCGCTGGCATCAGATCATCCCTCTCGCGGCGTCTGCTATCGGCTCGACAGGCGGACCACCATTAGCAGAGAGCTCCCGGAAGGCGCGGTTCTGCGATAGAAAGACCTGTCCATTGAGTTCCTCGACGAAATGCGTTCGCTTCAGACGGTCCATGACCGGGCCCTTTACTTCGGACAGGTGAAGGCCGATGCCCGCATCGATCATCCGGTGATTGATCGCTTCGAGGCTTTCGAGGCCGGAGGCGTCGATCTCGTTGACCGCGCTGCACATCAGGATGAGATGGCGCACGTCGGGTCGGTCGGCAATTTCCTCCAACACGTATTCCTCCAGCCAGCGCGCGTTGAGGTAGGTCAGGCTCTCATCGATCCGGATCGACAGGACATGCGGCACGGTGAAGACCTTGTGCCGATCGACATTGCGAAAATGCTCTGTCTCGGGGACGCGCCCGACGATGGCTGCATGCGGGCGGCTGGCCCGCCACAGGTAAAGCAGCAAGCCGACGCCCACGCCGGCGATCACGCCCAGTTCGACTCCCGCGAGAAGCGTGATGGCTATCGTCGCCATGTGCGCGGCAAAATCCGCCTTGGAGTAATTCCAAAGTTGTCCGGGTGTCTTAAGATCAACGAGGCTGAGAACTGCGACGATAATCGTGGCGGCCAAGGTGGCGATGGGCAGGCTGTATAGAAGCGGGGTGAGGAACAGGCCGGCAAGTGCGATGCCGACTGCTGTGTAGGCCCCGGCCGCTGGCGTTTCGGCCCCGGCATCGAAATTTACGACCGAGCGAGCGAAGCCGCCCGTGACGGGGTAGCCACCGGAAAAGGCGCTGGCGATGTTCGATGCGCCGAGGCCAATCAATTCCTGGTTCGGCGCGATCCTCTGCCTGCGCTTCGCAGCAAGAGTCTGCGCGACCGATACGCTTTCTACAAAGCCGATGATGGAGATGAGCAGTGCCGGAACCCACAACTGCCCAATCAAGCCAAGATCGGTGGATGGGAGGGCGAATGGAGGTAGGCCTTGCGGGATTGCGCCTACGAGGTTTACGCCGCGGTCTTCGAGGTCGAGGCCAACTGCCGCCAAGATCGTCGCGATCACCGCGACGACCGGCCCCGCCTTGGCAGCAATGTCGGCAGCACGCGGTGTCAAGCCCAGTTTGACCAAATTTGGCTTCAAACCCTTGCGCACCCAGAACAGGAACAGCGTTGCGGGAATACCGACTGCGAGGGTCCACGGATTGATCGTGTTGATCGTAGAAGCGAGCCCGCCGAGCATTTCGGGCCAATTGTCGCCACCCGCCGTGACGCCGAGGATGTGCTTCAATTGGCTCGTCGCGATCAGGATGCCACTGGCGGTGATGAACCCACTGATGACCGGATGCGAGAGCAAGTTAGCGAGGAAGCCCATGCGCAGGAAGCCGAGCAGGGCCAGCATCACGCCGGACAAGGCGGCGAGCGTGATTGCGGCTTCGAGATAAAGCGCGGTGCCTTGAGCCGCGACCGCTCCGGCTGCGCTTGCCGTCATCAGCGACACCACTGCCACGGGCCCCACCGCGAGGGTGCGGCTGGTGCCGAAGATCGCATAGGCAACCAGCGGCAGTATCGATGCGTAGAGGCCCACCACCGGCGGCAGCCCCGCCAGCAGCGCATAGGCGAGGCTCTGCGGGATCAGCATGATCGTTACGATGATCGCCGCGACGAGATCGTTCGTAAGGACCGAACCGTTATAGGTCCGGCCCCATTCGAGGATTGGCAGGTATTGCGCCACCAGCCCGAGCTTGTGCCTGCGCGGCAAGCCAGACGCTTCTGGATTGCTCTCGCTCACGATCAGGCAGCTTTCTTCATTTGCGGTTTGGCCAGCCACTCATGGCCCTTGAGCATGCCGTTCCAGTAGACCCAGGGCAGAGCTTCCGATTTCAGTAGCCAGCTGAGCCGTCGCGGTCGCGTGCCGTCGATAACCCATTTCGGGAAGCTCGGGAGAAGCTTTCCGTCATATCCGAACTCGGCCAACACAATCTTTCCGCGTTCGACGGTCAGCGGGCATGAGCCGTAGCCGTCGTAGTCGGCCCAAGGCTGCTTTGCATCGAGCTGGGCGAGCGCATTGACTGCAACGATCGGGGCCTGCTTACGCGCAGCGGCCATCGTCTTGGCATTGGGTGTGGAACCGGCATCGCCGATGCCGAAAACGTTCGGATAACGAACGTGCTGGAGCGTGAACTTGTCGATATCGACAAAGCCGCTTTCGGCGTTGGCGAGCGGGCTGTCGGCAACGAATTGCGGTGCAACCTGCGGCGGCACTGCGTGAAGCATGTCGAATTCGACAGTCTCCTCACCGGCTTCGGTCTTGAAGACGGCCTTTTTGCTGGGGCCGTCAACCGCGACGAGCGTCTGGTTGAGTTTGAGGTCGATTCCGTATTTCTCGACATATTCCATTAGCGCCGGGACGTATTCCTTCACCCCGAACAGGACGCCACCGGCATTGCGGAATTCAACGTCAATATCGTCGAGCACACCGCGTTCCATCCAGGCATCGCATGAAAGATACATCGCTTTCTGCGGCGCACCTGCGCACTTGATGGGCATCGGCGGCTGGCTGAAGATCGCGCGGCCCGATTTCAGGTTGCGCACGAGGTCCCATGTGTAGGGCGCCAGATCGTAGCGGTAGTTGGAGGTAACACCGTTCTTGCCGAGCGTTTCCTCCAGACCGTCAATCTTTTCCCAGGCAAGCCGGATGCCCGGAGCGACGATCAGAAGGCGGTAGGTAATTGTCGCGCCGTCGCTGAGCGTGACCTGATTGTTTTCGGGCTGGAAAGACGCGGCGGACTGTTTCAACCAGGTCGCCTGTTTCGGCATCACGCTCGCCGTGGTGCGCCTAGTGGCTGGCGCTTCGAAGACGCCTCCGCCGACCATCGTCCAGCCAGGCTGATAATAGTGATCCTCGCTCGGCTCGACGATCGCGATATCGAGCGATGGGCGCCGCTTCAGCATGGAAGATGCGGTTGCAATTCCTGCCGAACCTCCGCCGATGATGACGACTTCATGATTTAGGCTTCGGGCCATGACAAACTCTCCAGTATCTTTTCGTTATTCGCCAAGCCGGTCGCGCAAACCGGACAAATCGTAGCCTGCTCGCTCGGCGCGTTCGATGCGCGCGTCGGCGGTTTCATTCTCTACGTTGGCGAGTGCATCGAGCGTAATGGAGCGCGTCCCGGTCCGGCAAAAGGCAAGCACCTTGCCATCCGCTTCTTCGCGGACCGTGGCGAAGGCCTTGATCGCAACCTGCGGAAATTCGCCACCCGAGACCGGGATATGATGGAAGGCCAACCCAACCGCTTCGGCTGCTTCTCGCATTGATGCGACGGTGGGCTGGTTCGGCTCTTCGCCATCCGGCCTGTTGCAAATTACTGTGCCAAACCCACCATCGGCCAGTTCAGCCAGATCGCCGGGTTCAAGCTGTTGGGAGACGGCGAAAGTGTCGCTTACCTGTGTAAGCTTCATGACGATGCTCCTTCCATAAGTCGGACAACAGCCATGCCAGCGAGCATTGCGACGACGAATATCGCGGCAGATGCAGGTTCGATTACAAGCGCAGCGATGCCCGGTCCCGGACAGAGTCCGGCGATTCCCCAGCCGATACCGAACAGAGCCGCGCCGCCCACCAGGCGTGGCGTGAGATCGGATTTGGTCGGGAGGTGGAATTCTTTCGCAGCGAAGGGCTCGGCCATCCGCGGGACCAGTCGCCAAGCAACCGCCATCACAATGACGGCACCGCCCATGACAAATGCAAGCGTCGGATCCCAGTCGCCAAACACGTCAAGGAAACCGCGCACGCGCGCCGGATCGGTCATGCCACCGAGGGCAAGGCCCGCCCCGAACAGAGTTCCGGTGACCAAAGAGATAAAGGCGGTCCGCATCACAGCACCTCCAGCCCGAGCGCATTCATGATCGCGACCGTGGCAATGCCGGTAGCCATGAACGTGAGCGTGGCGACGATCGAGCGGCCGGAAAGGCGGCTCACGCCGCAAACCCCATGCCCGCTGGTGCAGCCGCTGCCGAGACGTGTCCCGATGCCCACCACCAGTCCAGCAATCGCAAGCGTAACCGGGTTTGCGAAGGTGGCATCAATTCCACCCGATGCCAGCATTACGATCAGCGCACCCAGAGGCAGGCCGATGACGAACATCCATGCGCCGCCCCTTGCAATGCCGCTGCCGCCGAGCCCGACTGCCTTCGCAGCAAGGCCGGAAACACCAGCGATCCTGCCAAGGCCGAGCAGCATGACCGCTGCGGCAAGGCCGATAAGCACTCCGCCAGCCAGTCCGGCGAGGGGTGCGGCTTCAGGAAAACCAGGCAACGTCATACGGCGTTGACCGGAATCTTGATGTAGCTGACGCCATTCTCTTCCGGGTCCGGCAGTCGCCCCCCACGGATGTTCACCTGCACCGAAGGCATTATCAGCTTGGGCATCGAGAGCGTCCTGTCGCGGTCGGTTCGCATCGCGACGAAGTCCTCTTCGGTCACGCCATCCTTCACATGCACGTTTTCCTCGCGCTGCTGTTTGACGGTGGTCTCCCAGGCATATTCGTCGCGGCCCGGCGCCTTGTAGTCGTGACATAGGAAGAGCCGGGTCTCGTCCGGGAGCGACAGCAGCCGGCGTATCGAGCGGAACAGTTGTCCTGCGTCGCCGCCGGGGAAATCTGCGCGTGCGGTGCCGAAATCGGGCATGAAGATCGTGTCGCCGACGAAGGCCGCGTCGCCGATGATGAAAGCCATGTCGGCGGGAGTGTGACCGGGCACATGGAGGGCGATACCTTCGAGCTCGCCGACCTTGAAGGTCTCACCATCCTCGAACAGCTTGTCGAACTGCGATCCGTCGCGTTCGAAGTCGGTGCCCGCATTGAAGAGTTTCCCGAAGACTTCCTGCACGCGGATGATATCGCGGCCGATAGCCAACTTCCCGCCAAGCCGCTCCTGAAGATAAGGGGCGGCAGATATGTGATCGGCGTGGGCGTGGGTCTCAATAAGCCATATCACTTTCAGGTTATTCGAGGTGACATACTCAATGATGCGGTCTGCTGAGCCATTCGAGGTCCGGCCGGAAGCCGCCTCGAAGTCCAACACCGAGTCGATGATCGCCGCTTCATCCGTCTTGGGGTCGTGGACGACATAGGAGACGGTATTCGTCGCTTCGTCGAAAAATCCCGCAATCGAGGGGCGCAGGCATTTGTCGGCCTGGGCACGTTCGATCTGAGAAGCGGCATTCTTGAGGTTCTGATCGTCAGCCATAGCTTGATCTCCATTCATTTACATAAATCGTTTATATGTGTTGCTATTGATCTGTCAAGTGGTATGAAGGTCGGATGACACAGATGATCAAAGCTGATGCCGAACGAGAGGCACCCTGCGCAGGACTACGTATCGGAGATGTAGCTCCGGACTTTTCTGCGCGAAGCACGACAGGAGATGTCCGCCTTTCGGATCACCGGGGGCGGTGGTTGATCCTGTTCTCGCACCCGGCCGATTTCACGCCCGTTTGCACGACCGAGTTCGTGGCCCTGGCTGAGTCAGCAGGCGAGTTTGAGCAGCGCGATTGCGCGCTGATGGCGCTCTCTGTCGATAGCCTGTTCTCGCATTTCGCCTGGCTGCGACTGATCCGCGATCGCTACGATATCGAGGTGCGTTTTCCGATTGTGGAGGACCCCACGCTCGTAATCGGCCGCGCTTATGGGATGGTCGCGCCGAACGATAACGACAGCGCGACAGTGCGGACGACATTCTTCATCGACCCCGAGGGGGTGATCCGTGCGATGACCTGCTATCCTGCCAATGTCGGTCGCTCGACGCCTGAAATGCTACGGACTCTCGACGCGCTTCAGGCAGTAGACAATGGCCCCGTATTGGCACCTGCCAACTGGAAGCCGGGCGAGGCATTGCTGGCTCAGCCCGATGCTTCGCTCGACACCGTATTTTCCGCAAAAGGCCAGACCGACTGGTTCATGAAGGAAACCAAGCGAGGGTCGAAGAGATGACCGACGAAGATTTGGTCGATGCCTTGAAGGCTCTCGCGCACCCCGTGCGTTTGCGGATCATGAAGGCGCTTTCCGGCACGGAACGCAATGTCGGAGAGATCGACGACGCAGCCGAGATCGGCCAGCCGACGCTTTCGCAGCAGCTAGCGGTCCTTCGCAATGCGGGCCTCGTTAAGACCCGGAAGGATGCCAAGCTCGTCTATTACCGGATAGATGATGACAGGCTTGCGAAGGTTGTTGATGCGGCAGGAGATCTCGGCGGATTGGCCGTTAGACCCACGCGCCATCCGCGCCAGCCCGCACCTGGGGTGGCTAATTTTGCCAAGCTTGAAGGTCTATATCCGCTTGATGGGCGATAGGTCCGAACCGGCCTCTTCGAATCAGCGTGAATATTATCGATCAGCGCGTGGCCGACGACTGATTTGAAATGGCCGCTTACAGGCAGTTCTAGCGGGATCCTGAATGACCGCCTTGGGGCGCAAAGCTGACTGGCTCGAAGGGGCCGACAGCGGTCAGTCTGGTTTTAGCTAGAAAGCGGGCTTAGCGGCCACAGCAAATAATCGAGGTTCACGGCCTCATGCGCTTGGCCACCAGATCCTCGACCACCGCAGGCTCCGCCAGCGTCGAGATGTCACCAATTTCGTCAGGCTGCCCCTCGGCGATTTTGCGCAGAACCCGGCGCATGATCTTGCCCGACCGGGTCTTGGGCAGGTCGGGCGCGAATTGGATGACGTCGGGCGTGGCGAATGGTCCGATCTCGCTGCGCACCAGGTCACGCAGTTCCTGCCGCAAGGCATCGCTGCCTTCTTCGCCGGCTTTCAGCGTCACGAACGCATGGATGCCTTGGCCCTTGATATCATGTGGCATGCCTACGACGGCGGCCTCGGCCACCAGCACATGCTCGTCCAGCGCATTTTCGACTTCGGCAGTGCCCATGCGGTGCCCAGACACGTTGATAACGTCGTCGACCCGGCCGGTGATCCAGTAATAGCCATCCTCGTCGCGCCGCGCGCCGTCGCCGGTGAAATAGGTGCCGGGGAAGGTGCTGAAATAGGTTTGGAAGAACCGGTCGTGGTCGCCGAAGATGGTGCGCATCATGCCCGGCCAGCTGCGGGTGAGAACCAGATTGCCCTCCGTTGCGCCGGTGAGAAGATGCCCTTCGCCATCGACCAGTTCGGGGTCGACGCCGGGGAGTGGCAGGGTCGCGCTGCCGGGCTTAGTCTCGGTAGCGCCGGGGACGGGAGCAATCAGTGCGCCGCCCGTTTCGGTCTGCCACCAGGTGTCGACGATCGGGCATTCGCCGCGCCCGACCATGTCATGATACCATTCCCAGGCCTCATGGTTGATCGGCTCGCCCACCGTGCCCAGCAGGCGGATCGCGGACAGGTCGTGGCGCGTCACCCACCGGTCGCCCTGCCGCATCAGCGCGCGGATCGCGGTCGGCGCGGTGTAGAAGATCGTGACGCCGAGGCGCTGGCTGGTCTCCCAGAGGCGCCCCGGATCGGGATAGTTGGGCACCCCGTCGAACATGACCGTGCGCGCGCCGTTGGAGAGCGGGCCGTAGACGACATAGGTGTGCCCGGTGATCCAGCCGACATCGGCGGTGCACCAGAACAGATCGTCGGCGACATCCTTCCCCTCCTCGGGGCCGAACAGCAGATCGAAGGTCAGCGTCGACCAAAGCAGATACCCGCCGGTGGTGTGCAGCACGCCCTTGGGCTTGCCGGTCGATCCGGAGGTATAGAGGATGAACAGCGGATCTTCCGCGTTCATCGCTTCGGGCGGGCAATCGGCGGGGGCATCCGCGCAGGCCTCCTCCCACAAGATGTCGCGCCCCTTGCGCATCGATACTTGGCCACCCGTCCGCTGCATGACGATGACCGTGTCGACCCCGCTCGCGCGCTCCAGCGCGCTGTCGACATTGGCCTTGAGGGGAATGCGCTTGCCGCCGCGCGTGCCTTCATCGGCGGTGACGACCAGCGTAGCGTCGCAATCGGCGATCCGGTCGGCCAGGCTGTCGGGCGAGAAGCCGCCGAAGACGACCGAATGGACCGCCCCGATCCGGGCGCAGGCGAGCATTGCAATCGCCGCTTCGGGCACCATCGGCATGTAAAGGATCACCCGGTCGCCCTTACCGATCCCGTTGGCTTTCAGGACGTTGGCGAAGCGGCAGACTTGCCAGTGCAGCTCACGATAGGTGAGCGTTCGCCCTTCGTCCGGCTCGTCGCCTTCGAACACGATCGCGGGCTGGTCGCCGCGCGTCTCGAGGTGGCGGTCGAGGCAATTGACCGAGACGTTCAGCTCGCCATCGGCGAACCAGCGAATGCCGAAATCGCCCTTGTCGAAGCTGCTCTCGTCCGCCTTCGTCGGGAAGACGCTCCAGTCGAGCCGGTGCGCTTCGTCCAGCCAGAAGGCGTCCGCATCGCTGTCGATCGATGCCTGCATGGCGCGAAACCTGTCGGCCTTGTGCAACATGGCGATTTCTCTCTCCCCATAGGTCCGGCTTCGCACGAGGAAGCGCCGGCCCGTTCCATTATCGAGGCTGAACATGCCGCCTCGCCCTTCCACCACGTCGAGGATCAGCTGCGTGTGTTTCCACACCGCGAACTGCGCCGCGCCGATATAGACCGGTGTGGTGCCGATCGTGCCCAGCAGCACGTCCGACCCGCCGAGGCGGAACTCGCCGCGCGGATAGACCATCGGGCTGGAGCCGTCACAGCACCCGCCCGACTGGTGGATAAGCACGGGGCCATGACGTTCGATGATCTGGCCCAGCAGGGCTGTGGCCGCGTCGGTGGCGATCACGCGACGGACCACTCGGCCATCCGGCGCGGCACTTTGCGTCATTGGGTCATGTCCAGGACGACGCGCCCTTCGATCTGGCCCTGCCGCATGCGGTCGAACACCGCATTGATGTCGTCCAGACCGGCGGTGGAGATCGTCGCCTTCACCTTGCCGTCGCCTGCGAAATCGAGCGATTCCTGCAGGTCCAGCCGCGTGCCCACGATCGAGCCGCGCACGGTGATGCCGTTCAGCACCATGCCGAAGATGTTGAGCGGGAAATCGCCCGGCGGCAGGCCGTTGAGCGCAAGCGTACCACCGCGCCCGACCATGCCGACCGCCTGTTCGAAGGCCTTCTCGCTCACCGCGGTCACCAGCGCGCCGCGCACGCCGCCGGTCAGGCGCTTGACCGTCGCGGCAGGGTCATTGTCGGTCCGCGCGTTCACGGTCTCCACCGCGCCGAGCTTGCGCGCCAGTTCGAGCTTGGCGTCGTCGACGTCGACCGCAACCACGTTCAGCCCCATCGCGACCGCATATTGCACTGCCATGTGGCCAAGCCCGCCGATGCCGGAGATCGCCACCGCATCGCCCGGCTTGGTCTCGGTCATTTTCAGGCCCTTGTAGACCGTCACGCCCGCGCACAGCACCGGCGCGATCTCGTTGAAGCCCACATTGTCGGGCAGGTGGCCGACATAGTTGGGGTCGGCCAGAACATAGTCGGCGAACCCGCCATTGACCGAATAGCCGGTGTTGAGCTGGCTTTCGCACAGCGTTTCCCACCCGCCGAGACAGTGCACGCAATGGCCGCAGGCGGTGTAGAGCCACGGCACGCCGACCCGGTCGCCTTCCTTCACATGGGTTACACCTTTGCCCACGGCGGAAACGAAGCCGACGCCTTCATGGCCGGGAATGAAGGGCGGTTCGGGCTTGACCGGCCAGTCGCCTTCGGCGGCATGCAGATCGGTGTGGCACACGCCCGAGGCCTGGATGGCCACCTGGATCATACCCGGCTGCACTTCCGGAACCGGCACTTCCTCGATCCGCAGCGGTTCGCCGAAGGCGCGGACGACGGCGGCTTTCATGCTCTTGCTCATAGCAATTCTCCTGTATTTCTGTTGTGTTCGGGGGCGGTGCGGCGGACTTTCACCGCACCGGCCTGTCGCCTCAGAAGAAGCCGAGCTTCTTCGCGCTGTAGCTGACCAGCATGTTCTTGGTCTGCTGATAGTGATCCAGCATCATGCGGTGGTTTTCGCGTCCGATGCCCGACTGCTTGTAGCCGCCGAACGCCGCATGGGCGGGATAGGCGTGGTAGCAGTTGGTCCACACGCGCCCGGCCTGGATCGCCCGGCCGAAGCGGTAGCAGGTGTTGGCATCGCGGCTCCATACGCCTGCGCCGAGGCCATAGAGCGTATCATTGGCGATGCTCAGCGCCTCGTCCTGATCCTTGAAGGTCGTGACCGAGAGGACCGGACCGAAGATCTCCTCCTGGAAGATGCGCATCCGGTTGTTGCCCCTGAACACGGTCGGCTTGACGTAGTAGCCGTCCGCGATCTCGCCCTCGAACCGCGTCGCCTCGCCGCCGGTCAGCAGCTCAGCACCTTCCTGCTTGCCGATGTCGATGTAGGAGAGGATCTTGTCGCGCTGTTCGCTGCTCGCCTGCGCGCCGATCATCGTCTCCATGTCGAGCGGATTGCCCGCCTTGATCGCTTCGACGCGCTGCATCGCACGTTCCATAAAGCGGTCGTAGATGCTCTCATGCACGAGCGCGCGGCTGGGACAGGTGCAGATCTCCCCCTGATTGAGCGCGAACATCACGAAGCCCTCGATTGCTTTGTCGAGATAGTCGTCGTCCTCGCGGCACACATCCTCGAAGAAGATGTTCGGGCTCTTGCCGCCCAGTTCCAGCGTGACCGGGATCAGGTTTTCGGTCGCATATTGCATGATCAGGCGGCCGGTGCTCGTCTCGCCGGTAAAGGCGATCTTGGCGATCCGGCTGCTGCTGGCGAGCGGCTTGCCCGCTTCCACGCCGAAGCCGTTGACCACGTTGACCACGCCGGCGGGCAGCAGGTCGCCGATCAGCTCCATCAGCACCATGATCGAGGCCGGGGTCTGCTCGGCAGGTTTGAGCACCACGCAGTTGCCAGCCGCCAGCGCGGGGGCGAGCTTCCACACCGCCATCAGGATCGGGAAGTTCCACGGAATGATCTGACCGACCACGCCCAGCGGCTCGTGAAAATGGTAGGCGACCGTATCGTGGTCGATTTCCGAAATGCCGCCTTCCTGCGCGCGAATACAGCCCGCGAAATAGCGGAAATGGTCGATCGCAAGCGGAATGTCGGCGGCCATCGTTTCGCGGAGCGGTTTGCCGTTGTCCCAGGTTTCCGCGATCGCGATCTTTTCGAGATTTTCCTCCATCCGGTCGGCGATGCGGTTGAGGATCAGCGCGCGCTCGCCAACGCTGGTGCGGCCCCACGCATCCCTCGCGGCATGCGCCGCGTCGAGCGCGGCCTCGATGTCCGCCCCCTGGCTGCGCGCGACCTGACCGACCACCTTGCCGGTGATCGGGGAGATATTGTCGAAACAGCGCCCGTCCTTGGGCGCCACCCATTTGCCGCCGATGAAGTTGTCGTAGCGCTCCGCAAACGGAGCCGTCATCGAAGCGGCGGGGTTTGTTTGTATGTCCATCAGTTGATCCTCTCGAATTTGCCGGGTGCTCCCGGTCGTGAGGATGATGGTTCCGCGAAAAAGCGGTGCTGAAAAGAGCCCGCCGGCAATTGCATGGGCAGACTGTCTCACTATCGAGACACTTAGGTCGGTGTATGTGTCAGCTGCGCTGCAAGCCAACCTTTTCCATCCGCCGATAAAGCGTCGCACGCCCTATTCCGAGATCTTTTGCTGCCTGCGTGGCGTTGCCACCGGCCTGCGCCAATGCTCTTCGTAACACGGCCCGTTCCGAGTCGTGGAGGGACGGGGCTGCTTCACTACCGAGAATATCGGAAGCCGTGCGGCGCGCTTCCAGGCAAGCGTCGGTCAGCCCGAAGCGGTGCCTGGCGGCAAAGGTTGCACCAATGACCAGGTCGTCCTGATCCACGGCCAGCAGGGCTGCATCTCCGCCCGCCAGATTGGCATCGACGATCCGATGCGCGGCGAAGTGTTTGCGAAAGATGCCACTTTCGATCCGGCGCGCTGCGTCCTGAACAATCTTCTGCACCAATATCCCCATCGCGGCGCTGTGATCGTCGCGACAATTCGAAATATCGAGCGCGCCGACAAGCTGGCCGGTCGCATCGCGCACTGGCGCATCCATGCAGCTGATACCAATGTTGCGACTGGCGAAATGTTCGTTGCGGTGGATCGTGACGGGCCGACCCTCGATCAGGCATGTGCCGATACCATTGGTGCCTTCCCGGCTCTCGCTCCATACCCCGCCGGGGGTCAGACCAACTCGCTCAAAGAGTTCGCGATCGCCAGCCAGGCTGCGCGCTTCCAGCACGACGCCGTTATTATCGGACAGCATCACGGCACAGCCGGTAGCGGAAACGGCCTGGAACAACTGGTCGAGAAGTGGCCGCGCGACGTCCAGCATCAACTCATGGCGCTGCCGTCGTTGGGTGAGGTCGCTACCGGACACGAGTTCCGATGCGCGATTGGCCCCGGCATCGAGACCATGCCTTAGGCCGGAACGACACCAGCTCGCCGCGACAAGAGAATGCGCGGCACTGGATGAGGATTGCAAAACCTCTTCGACAATTGCTTCATGCCGTTCCGTCATCGTGCCCCGATACCGCAATTCATCGAAAATCGCTAATTTCTCGAGGGTGTCGCTCAGGCAAGGCTGCAACCTGCAAACAAGATCAAGGTCGAGCGCCACGTCGCATTCTTCTCAAGCGCGGTCGCCGCCTTGCTACGCCATGATGAATACCGGCACCCAAGCCAACAGCGGTTAAAACACGGCGCGATCTTTCAAACCGCCTCGATCAGATCGTAAGGCACCAATGGAGTCTACGGTAAACTAATAGTAGTTCTCAGGCGAAAATCTCAGTCACTCGAATGACCGGTTTTAGGGCGTTTTCCAGACCGGCAAACGTTGGGCCGATTTGCACTATAACGCTTTCGGCAGCTTTCAAACGTAAGCCAGTCAAAAGCGGACCGACGGCTAGCGGCCCCAAATTTGACATTGAAAAGGCGGCCCGTCCCGAAAGGGACGGACCGCCCGCCGAGTGACCTGGACCTGTCAGGAGGGGTCAGGCAGCCTGCTCGGCAATCTCGTCAGATTCTTCTGCGTTGACCGCCTCGTCTCCTTCGTGGTCGGTCAATTGGACTTCCTCGGCACTGGCGAAACGCATGATCGGCGGAACCCAAGCCTGCGCCCGCTCCTTGACGTCGGCCTCGCCGATGAAATTGCCGGAGAAGATGCGCTCGGCTGCACTCGCCAGTTCGGCCTTCTTCGATGCAGCATAGCGACTGACCAGTTCAGGACCGCCGGCGGTGTCGAGTGCTTCGAGCGTGCGGGCCTTGGCCACCCGGTCGAAGTAATTCGTCGCAGTGGGACGCCACCAATGCGCGGTCTCAATTTCGAGCAGGGAGCCGAGCGCCTCGTGCAGCGGCGCCGAGCGTTCGCCTTCGCACGCGAGGCTCGCGACAAGCGTGCGCGAGACGACATGGCCAAGCCAGGCCGAACGCGCCTCGTCCGAAAGCGCCCGGAACCTGGCAAACCGCTCGACATCGCTTGTCCCAGCACGCCAGCTTTCATCGAGCGACCCGGCGAATTCTGCTAGCGCAGCGCTCGCCGGCGCATCCTTGGCTTCGAACCCGGCAACCGGGCCTGATGCCACCGGACCCACCAGTGTCGACGCCTTCTTGGCGCGCCAATTATGCCCATCGGCATCGGCGAGTGTGAAGACCATGAAGTCGAGAGCCAGTGCCGGATCGTTGGCGAGATGGATCGCCAGGATGTCGCGGCGCTGCATGGCCAGTTCATCAAGCAGGCGCTGGGAAAGCGAGCTTCCTTTGGGCTTTGCCGTTCCGCTGTCCTCGACTGCCTCGATAGGACCTTCGTCGGTGATGACCTCGGTCTCGGTGTAGTACTGCGGGACCAAGGTCGGCTCGCCATTGCGCGAGAGGACTAGGAAGGCACCAGCCTCGGATTTCAGTTCGTCGGCGAGTACCGGCGGCCGGTCATTGAGCGCGCGCATGGCGCGGTCGATCACCACGAGTTCCTGTTCGGCTTTGGCGACCTCGTCCTCGTCGCTGTCCTCGTCTTCGAGCACGGCGGCGACGCGATCGTAGCCGGCCTCGAGCTCGCCAAGTTCCTTCGCTTCCTGTTCGGTCATCGGCGCAGGCTCGCAGGGCAAGCGACCGAGACCTTCAACAAGGTCATGGCTGACGTAGTTGCCAAGCGTCGGGCGCACCCAGGCAAGGCCATATTCGAGCGCGGCCTTTTCGGCGGCTTCATCCATGGCCTTGTGCGCGAGATCTTCGAGCAACGCGACATCGATCCAGCTCTCGCTGGCATCATCGTCGAACAGTTCGCGCTCGATCCGGCCACCTGCAGCGAGGTAGGCATCGCGTCCGACGAGGACAGCGCGTGGATCGGAACCGCGCACTGTGGCATCGAGCACCATACGGCGGATCGTGTCGGGCGTGATCTGGTACCAGGCGTCCTGCAGCTCGGCATAGACATGCGCCTGGCGTTCCACGTCGGAGATCGCGCCGTAGCCCGCCAAGCGCTTCCCAGTCGCGGCGCGCATCTTCCAGAAGCGCCTCGTTCTTGGTGATCCAGACATGCCGACGCTCGCCGTCGAGCCAGCTGAGAACGGCGGTGCAAAATTAGACCACGGTAGCGGCGGCGAAGTGCTGCTGCGGGCGGCGTAAAAGTCGTCCACTTTTTCCCTTTTCGCGATGCTGGCGAGGAGGGATGAGGGATTTACACCGTGGAACTTTACCTGAAGGTTCGTCTTGCCTGCGCGGGCGGCATGAGCGCCCGGGCGGCAGCGAAGCATTTCAACATATCGCGCGACACGGTCCGCAAGATGCTGTCGTATTCCGAGCCGCCCGGTTACCGTCGCAGCGCCCCGGTGCGGCGACCGAAGCTGGAAGCGTTCATACCGATCATCGACGGCTGGCTGGATGGGGACCGGTCGGTCCCGCGCAAGCAGCGCCATACGGCGAAGCGTGTGTTCGATCGCCTTCGCGAAGAGCATGGCTTCACCGGAGGCTACACGATCATCAAGGATTACATCCGGGATCGGGATCAGCGCAGCCGGGAGATGTTCGTGCCGCTGGCACACGCACCCGGCCATGGGCAGGCAGATTTTGGAGAAGCTCTGGTCGAGATCGGCGGGGTGGAGCAGAAGGCGCACTTCTTCGTGCTCGATCTGCCGCACAGCGACGCCTGCTACGTACGCGCCTATCCGGCTGCCGTTGCCGAGGCCTGGATGGACGGCCATGTCCACGCCTTTGCGTTCTTCGGCGCGGTGCCGCTGTCGATCGTCTACGACAACGACCGCTGCCTGGTCTCGAAGATCCTGCCTGACGGGACGCGGCTGCGCGCGAGGCTGTTCAGCGCCTTCCTGTCGCACTACCTGATCCGTGATCGTTACGGCCGCCCCGGCAAGGGTAACGATAAGGGCGGCGTTGAAGGCCTTGTCGGCTATTGCCGGCGCAACTTCATGGTGCCGATCCCCCGGTTCCCGACATGGGAGGCGTTCAACCTGTGGCTCGAGGAGCAATGCCGCAAACGGCAGAACGACCGGCTGCGGGGCGAGAGTGAGACGATTGGCGAGAGGCTGCGGCGCGATCTGGCGGCGATGCAGGAACTGCCGGCTTCCCCCTTCGAGGCCTGTGACCAGACCAGCGGCCAGGTCTCATCGCAGGCGCTGGTGCGTTACCGGACCAACGATTACTCGGTGCCGGTGCGCTTCGGCCACCAGGAGGTGTGGATCAGGGGCTATGTCGACGAGGTGGTGATCGGTTGCCGGGGCGAGATCATTGCCCGCCATGTGCGCAGCTACGAGCGCGAGGATGTGATCTTCGATCCGATCCATTACCTTCCCCTGATCGAACAGAAGATCAATGCCCTCGATCAGGCCGCACCATTGCAGGGCTGGGACCTGCCCGAGGTATTTACAACGCTGCGCCGGCTGATGGAGACGCGCATGGGCAAGCATGGCCGGCGCGAATATGTGCAGGTACTGCGCCTGCTGGAGAGCTTCGCTCTGGCCGATCTGCATGGCGCGGTGAAGCAGGCCCTTGATATGGGCGCGATCGGCTTCGATGCGGTGAAGCATCTCCTGTTATGCCGGGTGGAGCGCCGCCCGCCCCGACTGGACATGGCGATCTATCCCTACCTGCCCAGGGCCAGAGTGGAGACAACATCGGCGCGCTCGTACATGCGGCTGTTGACCGGCGGAGCAGCGGCATGAGCAGCCAAGCTCCCGAACTGCTGCTCGCCAGCCACCTCAAGACGCTCAAGCTGCCAACCTTCCTGCGCGAGCATGACAAGCTGGCCCGGCAATGCGCAGCAGAGGGCGTAGATCATGTCCGCTACCTTGCTCGGCTTGTCGAACTGGAACTGATCGACCGGGAACGCCGGATGGTCGAGCGCCGGATCAAGGCCGCGCGGTTCCCGGCCGCCAAGAGCCTCGACAGCTTCGACTTTGCCGCCATTCCGAAGCTCAACAAGATGCAGGTGCTCGAACTGGCGCGTTGTGACTGGATTACCCGTCGCGAGAACGTCATCGCCCTTGGCCCGTCGGGGACCGGCAAGACCCATGTCGCGATCGGTCTTGGCCTGGCGGCCTGCCAGAAGGGCCTGACGGTCGGGTTCATCACTGCTTCCGCGCTGGTCAGCGAGATGATGGAGGCACGCGACGAACGCCGCCTACTGCGCTTACACAAGCAGATGACCGGCTATAAGCTTCTCATCATCGATGAGCTGGGGTTCGTGCCCCTCTCCAAAACCGGCGCGGAACTGCTGTTCGAGCTGATCTCACAGCGCTACGAACGCGGCTCGACGCTGATCACCAGCAACCTGCCGTTCGACGAATGGACCGAGACGTTCGGTTCCGAGCGCCTGACAGGCGCGCTCCTCGACCGGCTCACCCACCACGTCAGCATCCTCGAGATGAACGGCGAGAGCTATCGCCTGGCCCAGAGCCAGGCACGCAAAGCACGTCCCAACCCCTGACAGAAACGGCAATCCGGGTGTTGGCGACCCCCGCTCGGGCTACGCCCTCCCGGCGCTCGCCAACACCCGGATCAAGTGGCCTGGTTTTGCTCCGCCCAATGGACGACTTTTACGCCGCCGTTGACATCCTGCCGATTCATGTCTACGACACCGCCACCGGTCGGCCGGTGGCAATGCTGCTGCGCACCGGCAAGACACCGTCGGGCGCCGAAGCTGCCGGCCACATCCGGCGCCTGATGCGCCATCTGCGTCGGCACTGGCCTGAGACGCACATCACCATCCGCGGCGACGGGCACTATGGCCGGCCCGAGGTCATGGCCTTGTGCGAGGCGGCCGGCGTCGATTACGTGTTCGGCCTGCCAACCAACGCCGCGCTGCGTGCTGATCCCGAAATCGTCGTTGCCGCCGATGCCTGCGCGGTTAAACGGGCTCAGCGCCAATATCCGGTCCTGCGAGGCTATGCCGAGACCCGCTACGGCGCCAAAAGCTGGAAATGCCAGCGCCGCGTTGTCGCCCGGATTGAGGCCAGCACGCTGGGCATGGACATTCGCTATGTCGTCACCTCGCTGACCGAAGGCTCGGCCGAGCACATCTACGACACGCTGTACTGCGCCCGCGGTCAGGCCGAGAACCTGATCAAGCGCCACAAGAGCCAGCTCGCCAGCGATCGCACCTCGTGCCGCTCGGCGGGCGCCAACCAGATGCGCCTCATCCTGCACACCGCCGCATACTGGCTCCTGTGGCGAATCCAGCAGGAAATCCCAAGAGCCACCGCACTCGCCACCGCCGAGTTCGCCACGCTGCGCCTGCGCCTGCTCAAGGTCGCTGCCCGCGTCATCGAAACCGCCACGCGTATCCGCGTCGCCTTCGCTTCGGCTTGCCCGGATGCCGGTGTGTTCAAGGCCATCACCACCAGTCTGCGACCAGCGCCCACATAGCAAGAGCGGCGGTGCCGCCGAACCCCTGAGCCCCAGTCCATCAACCTCGAAAAGCCCATTGCTCCTGCCGCGGTGAAAAACGCCGGTGGAGGCGTGCGCCTTGATCAATCAGGCACCGCCACATCGCCGTCCGAACAACACGAAGCGGTAGCCTCATGAATAGGACGGGCTAGACCGATCGACGATTAGATTGGCCTAGCTGGCTTCCCCGACGCCCAGCCGAGATATAGCGGCTTACTTGTTTGGGTTTTCGCCAGATACAGACGGCCCGGTTCTGCCTCGATCCCGAGCAGCCAGCAGAATGCTGCGAATGCGTCGAACCACTTTCGCGTCGGCGAGAACGAATGGACTATCATGGCCGCTGCATCAGCCTTGTATCTGTCCGCTTCGATTAATGCCGAAACTGTGCGGTGGAGAAGCTGGTAATGGATAGTGCCGGGGATGCTGGCTGCATCGAGACCTAGCGAGCTTGCGAGGTAGGAGAGCCTCTCAATTTTTCCCGGCGAGGCATTCCTAAGCCAGTCGGTCAGCTGGCGATCGAAGGATTCATCGACTTTCCCTTCGATCATGACTGCCACGGTAGAAGGGCCAGCTCTGACGAAGGCAAAAATGTCATTCTGGCTTTCGCCTCGCGATGATCCAGGGAGGGCGACTTTGTGCTCCGGAAGGGCAAAGAGCAACCTGGGTGCGGGCGCAATCGTTTCGAGCAAAGCACCGACCTCGGTGGGTATTCCGCGCGCGTCTTCCCAGCACTCGGCCAAGGACTTGGCGGAGTAACCATCCCGCCATTGTTTGTCTGGCTCCGCGAGGAACTTTCGCCAAGCGTCCGCTCCTTCCGTGGGCACATAGAACGGCATTTGCTTGCCTCCTCGCGGTATACGGATTGCAGCGATTTATCCCGCAATTCCGGAAATCGCGAATTTGCGGGATAAAACCAGATTGTTCAGTTTGCTCACTCTGCCTCTGGCTCCCGATCCACGAACAGGGCAACCAGCGGCTGATTGATGTAGTAATTGTTGCGACCTTCGCGGTGCTTGAACAGCATTCCGCTTTCGGCGAGTTCATCGAGATATTTGGTCGCTGTGGGTCGAGAGACCCCAATCTCCTCCTGGACGAATTCGATGCGCGTGTACGGGTGGCGGAAGAGATTGTTGAGCAGGTCCTGTGAGTAGATTTTCGGGTGCTCGGTGCGCATCCTTCGCTTCGTCTCGGCCATCAGACCGCGGATCGCTTCGACCAACCGTAAGGTTTCAATGGCAGTCTCCTCCACGCCCTTGAGCATGTAGAGAAGCCACTCTTCCCATTCACCGGTTTCACGTACGACCTGGAGCAGGCGATAGTACTCTCCCTTGTTCTGGGTGATGTATCGGCTGAGGTAAAGGATTGGGATATCGAGCAGCCCGCAGCGTGTGAGATAGAGCACGTTGATGATGCGCCCGATGCGCCCATTCCCGTCAGGAAAAGGGTGGATGCTTTCAAACTGGTGATGGATGATTGCCATCCGAGTCAAAGGGTCGAGATCGACCCCATCACCGTCCTCATTGATGAACTTTTCCAGCGCCCCCATTTCATCGCGAACTTCCTTCGCATCCTGAGGCGGAATGTAGACGAGCGCGCCCGTTCCCTCGTTCTTGAGGGCGGTGCCCGGTGTTTCGCGGAAGGTTCCATCGGTCTTCTTGAGAATGCGGAAGATGGCGATGAGCATGTTGTTTGTGAGCAATCCGTCGAGACGCCGTTGCTCGTCGTATCCGTACCGCAGCGCGTCCCGATATCGGGCTACTTCCTTTGCCGCAGGTGATCCCGCACTTTCGGGGAATGCATTGAGCTGGAAGAGCTCATCTTGCGTCGTGACGATGTTCTCAATTTCGGAACTCGCCTTTGCTTCTTGAAGCGACAGCGTGTCGATCAGAATGCCCTGATTGGGAATGGTTGCGGCGCGGCCTTTAAGCTCGGCAAGGAAGCGATGCGCGCGCGCAAGTGCCTTCAGAACGCTGGGCGTTTCAGTGAGGCCGGGGGGCGGCAGGTCTGGAATGGCGTAGGTCGGTTTGAGGGCCACAGATCGTCTCATGCAAAGAATATGCGGCAAGACTTATCACGATTGCTGAATGTGTAAAGATTTTTCGATTTTCTTTGCATGTCTGCATCAACGTGCAAAGCGAAAGCACGTTTGCTTGTCATTTCGGCTCAAGCTGCGATTCGCCCGAAAACCGGTCTCGCGCTGCACCAAGACCGTAGATTCGGACCTGCATTGGCCCGGAGCGGACACCAGCGGGAAAAATTCTTTCAGTCCCGCACTGTCCATAGCGATCCAACATCGTCCACCCGCCAATGCGGAACAGCGTTTGATCTCTTTTTGTTCTTTCCTACAGCATTGCGATTCGCATAGCTTGGTCAGCGTCACCTAAGCCAAGGGTGGCGCTGTGTTGGAACTCTGATTGCACGATCTGCAACGGCAAACTGAAAGCAACCCATCGTCGCGAGGGGACAAGCGGCAACGGTGACAGAACCTTGAAGCAAAGGAGTCTGTCGTGCCGAATACTGAACTACTCACCTGCCATGAGGTCATGCGCCTCACGGGCATTCGCAGCCGGACAACGATCTGGCGACGCATCCGCCGGGGTGCCTTTCCTCATCCGATAGACATAGGCGGCGGACGTATCCGCTGGCGTTCCACTGACATCGAAGAGTGGATCGAGGCCCTCCCCCTGCGCAGCTATTGACCCCTCCAATGCGGGCAATGTCCCGCAGAAAGCCAATCCCCCATGTCTATCCTTTCCCTGATCAACGCGGCCCTGCAGAAGCATGGCTGGCTGATCGCTCGCCTTCCTAGCGACGACGAAGAACGTGCGGCCCAGCTCGTCGAATTGCTCGTTGAAGACAATGCCGATGGGCGCGCCCGTCGCCACACATTGCATCCCTGGCTCTGGTACGAGCGCCCGGTCCGCGAGCGGTTCGAGGGACAAGATTGTTGCCTCACTGTCGAGGGCCCGATTTACAGGAGCCGGGACGGAACCGGGTATCCCCTTGGCAGTCAGCTTCGTACCGAATTCGGGTGGCTTGACCTCACGCCAGAAGAGACCAACGCGATCGCAGATGAGGTTCGGTCCGCGATCGACCTGACCCTGCTTCGCTGGTTCACGCGCCCCGATATGGCGGATCGCCAGTTGCCTTCACGCCAGTCCCGCGAACGGTATTTCGACGACGATGTCGCCCGCAATCTGATCCTGTCTGCGACGCCTCCAACGGCAAGCATGGAGCAAGACGCACATGCCAATTGACCGGAGAATGACGGGAGAAGGAAAGGGCCACGATACTGCGTATCGGACCCGTAATTTTCAAACACACCCCACGCACGTGTGCATCGTGGAATTCTGCGGTTTCTGGAGCGCGCGGATAGCGCGCTCGCTCAGGCAATGCGTTCAGACCCTCGCAATTCTGCCATTTCCGGAGCGCGCTTCGAGCGCGCGCTGGAGGTGGTGATGGCGAGCTATGTCAAGCGCACCATCCGCCTCAATCCTTCGCAGGCACGGTCGTTGTCCGGCATCGCCGACCGGCGCGGATTGTCGGAGTATGCGATGCTCCTGAAAGTGATCGACGCGGGCTTTCTTTCGGTCCTGCACGGCACCGACAAGGAAACCGATCTCGCCGAACTGGCGCGCGAAATCGGGGCGATATCGGAGCGCCTCGCCGAGGCCGAACGGGTGCTCGACCGCACCCTGTTCACCGCCTGTGCGGCCTACGCTTACGCCCGCCATGCCGCGCTGGGCACGAAGAAATCCGACGAGACAATTGCAGCCGAAGCGCGCGCCGCATTCGAGCGCCAGCGCTCGCTCGCTCTGGAGATTGAGCCATGACCATGGGAGTAGATTTTGTCACCCGGCGCGGCGAGCCTCGTCAGCCCGGTTACGTGCCAGGTGATCCGGCAGGCACACTGTGGAGCCGGGTCAGCGAAATCGCGAAAGGCGCCGAGCCCAATGCCAAACCGGGACCCGTCTGATGGTCGCTTCGGTCTCGGCCCTGTCGAATGCCGGTCAGGCCGCCAGCTATTACGAAGCCGACGATTACTACGCCGAAGGCGGCATGGCTCCTTCCGAATGGTTTGGCGAGGCAGCGGATAAACTGGGCCTGTCGGGCGAGGTCGATCGCGAGAAGTTTGCCGAACTGCTCGAAGGCCGGATTGCCGGACAGCAACTGGGCACCGCGCGTGATGGCAAGGTCGAACACCGGCCTGGCTGGGACATCACCCTGTCCGCTCCCAAGTCGGTCTCGATCATGGCCGAGGTTGCCGGAGACAAGCGGCTGGTCAAGGCACATGGCGCGGCGGTGAAAGTGGCTCTGGCCCATGTCGAAGAGCACATGGCGGCAACGCGGATTAGGCAAGGCGGCGAGGTCCGGCGCGAGGCGACGGGCAATCTCGCCATTGCCACCTTCCGCCATGCAACAAGCCGTGCGCAAGACCCGCAGCTTCACACCCACGGCGTGATCCTCAACGCGACGCAGGACAAGGACGGCAACTGGCGCAGTCTGGAGCCTCGCGCCTTCTACCAGTTGCAGAAAGAAATTGGCGCGGTCTACCGGCAGGAGCTGGCACACGGCGTTGCTGCGCTGGGTTATCGGATCGAAGCAGGCAAGAACTCGCTCTTCGAGATCGCGGGCGTTCCTGAGAAGGCTATAGATGCGCTGAGCCAGCGCACAGCAGCCATCGATGCCCGGCTTGCCGAACGCGGCACGAACCGCGAGCAAGCGAGTGCCGCTGAAAAGCAGATCGCCGCGCTCGATACGCGCGAGGCCAAGACCTGTGCGGATCATCGCAGTTTGCGGGCCGACTGGCGGGCGACTTCCGATTCCAACGGGTTCGACAAGGCGGCACGAGACAGGCTGATCGGTGAAGCGAGAGAGCGGGCACGGAGCAGCGAAGCAACCGCCAGTCCGGAATTGCTGGCGCGGCAGGCGGTGGCCTGGGCCGCTGCCAAGCTGTCCGAGCGAGAGGCTGTATTCTCGGCCAGCACGCTGGCGCGCGAGGCCGGGGACTTTGCCTTCGGCAAGGCCGGGCACGATGCAATCAGCGCAGCGATTGCCGAATCCGGAGAACGCGGCGAGCTTGTCCCGCGCACTTTCCTTGACCGACGTGGGGCGGAGTTTGCCGGGTTCACGACGCCGCAGGCCATCGAGACCGAGCGCGCCATGTTGCGGCTTGAGCAAGCCGGGCGCGGCATGGCGCAATCGCTCGCCACGCCGGTAGCAGCAGCACGGATGATTGAGCGCGCTGCACGGCAGTCAGCCCGATCCGGCTATGCCTGGACCGAGGACCAGAAGCGCGCGACCGCAGACCTGCTCACTTCGCGCGACCGCGTTGCCGCCGTCCAGGGCTACGCCGGGACCGCCAAAACCACCACAGTTCTCGCCACCTACGCGCGCGAGGCACGGCGTCACGGACTTGCGGTTACAGCTCTTGCACCAACCGCATCGGCAGCGACCGTGCTGGGCGAAGCGCTTGGCCTGCGTGGCGATACCGTGGCGCGGCATTTACTCGCACCCGAGGCGAAGATAGCGGGCAAGGACACCGTCTGGATCGTCGATGAAGCCTCGATGCTATCGGCGCACGATATGGCGAAACTCATGACCCGCGCCGACAAGGCCGGAGCCCGGCTCGTTCTGGTCGGCGACGTCAAGCAGCTGGGGTCGGTCGGCGCAGGTGCAGCCTTCGCGCAGTTGCAGCAGGCAGGCATGGCGACCGCGAAGCTTGCCGAGGTGGTTCGGCAAACTAATGCCGACACACGCGATGCCGTCATGGCCTCGATCGAGGGCCATGCAGGCAAGGCCCTGGCCGCGCTGGAACGTGGCGGTGGCAAGGTGATCGAGGGCGCAACGCCGGACGAGCGCCTTGGAGCGATGGCCCGGCATTATCTGGCGTTGCCGGTCTCACAGCGAGGACGAACGCTCGTGATCGAACCATCGCGCGAGGGCCGGGACAGGCTCACTGCCATGATCCGCGCGAAGTTGACCGAGCGCGGCGAGCTGTCGGCGGATGCCGTCCGTTTCCACGCGCTTGAAGCGAAAGGCATCACCCGTGCCGAGGCACGCGAGGCAGCAAGCTATGCCATCGGCGATATCGTCCGGTTCAGCCGTGCCTATGCCGCCAAGGGCGTGCGCCGGGGTGAGAGCTTCGCAATTTCCGCTGTCGATCCTGTGGACGGGCGCATTGCCCTAGAGGGGCGCGATGGACGGTCGCTGGACTGGCATCCCCGGCAGTGGGGTGCAGGCAAAGCCGAGGTGTTTGAGCCGAAACCGATGGAACTGCGCACCGGCGACCGCGTACAGTTCATCCGCAACGACCGCGAGGCCGGGCGGGTCAATGGCCTTGCCGGGACCGTCACCCGCATCGATTCCGACCGTGGTCGGGCGACAGTAAAGCTCGCCAATGGGCGCGAGCAGAAGCTCGATCTGTCACATCCTCGCGACACCCATTTGCGTCACGCCTATGTCCAGACTGCACACACCGCGCAGGGCCAGACCGCCGAACGGGTCCTGATCCACGCCGACAGCCGCTCCACCAATCTGGTCGATCAAAAGATGCTCTATGTCGCGCTGTCACGCGCCAAGGCAGAGGCCGTGGTTGTCACCGACGATAAAGACCGGCTTGTCCGCGCGATCTACGAACGCGCAGGCGAGAAGCAGACGGCTACGACCGCGAGCACTCCTGAGGCCGGAAAATCAAAAGCGATGGGTGCCGGGTTGGGATGATCGAATAGCCTCGGCAATCGCAGACCATGGCGTCCTTCGTCCTGCCGTTGGAATGAACTGCTCCTCTTCGACAGGCCGTGACGGGCGGGATCAACAGCCTGCCCGCTCCATTCGGGCTGAAGCCCTCCCGTGTTGCCTGTTTCGCGTAACCGCTGACCCGCCCGGCCAATCCGGCCCGTCCCTTCATCCGCGTTACCAACGATTGGACGAAGGACTTTCACCATGGCCAGCACCACAACTGCCAGCATCTACGATACGATCACCAACCAGATCATCGCCGTCCTTGAACGCGGCACGGATACATTCTCTTTCCCCTGGCATCGCAGCACCGCGCCGCTTTCGCGCCCCATGAATGCGGCGACTGGGAAGGCCTATCGCGGCGTCAACGTACTCGCCCTTTGGGCCAGCGCCGAAGCGCAGGACTTCGGGCTTGGTCTCTGGGCGACCTATCGCCAGTGGCAGTCACTTGGCGCTCAGGTCCGCAAGGGCGAAAAGGCTTCTCCCATCGTGTTCTACAAGGTCTTCGACAATCGCGATGACGATCAGACCGAGGAAAGAGACAGCTCGACCCGCATCTTTGCGCAGGCGTCGCACGTGTTTAACGCCAGCCAGGTCGAAGGATACGCCCTGCCCGAGGTGCTGGACGGCGAAAACTTCGACCCTATCCCGCAAGCGGACAGCTTCATTGCGGGCACAGGTGTCTGCGTGCGCATCCATGGCGACAGCGCCCATTACACCCCTTCTACCGACACAATCACCATGCCAGACCGCGAGCGCTTCTTCGCTACCGCCAGCGGCAGCGCGGCGCAGAACTGGTACGCCACTTTGCTGCACGAACTCGTCCATTGGTCTGGCGCTGATCACCGCCTTGCGCGAACGTTTGGGAAACGGTTCGGTGACAATGCCTATGCCATGGAAGAACTGGTGGCCGAGCTTGGTTCAGCCTTCCTTTGCGGCGATCTTGGCCTTTCCACCAGCCCGCGCCCCGATCACGCCAACTACCTCGCCAGCTGGCTCAAGGTGCTTAAGGCTGACAACCGGGCAATCTTGTCAACGGCGGCGTAAAAGTCGTCCATTGGGCGGAGCAAAACCAGGCCACTTGATCCGGGTGTTGGCGAGCGCCGGGAGGGCGTAGCCCGAGCGGGGGTCGCCAACACCCGGATTGCCGTTTCTGTCAGGGGTTGGGACGTGCTTTGCGTGCCTGGCTCTGGGCCAGGCGATAGCTCTCGCCGTTCATCTCGAGGATGCTGACGTGGTGGGTGAGCCGGTCGAGGAGCGCGCCTGTCAGGCGCTCGGAACCGAACGTCTCGGTCCATTCGTCGAACGGCAGGTTGCTGGTGATCAGCGTCGAGCCGCGTTCGTAGCGCTGTGAGATCAGCTCGAACAGCAGTTCCGCGCCGGTTTTGGAGAGGGGCACGAACCCCAGCTCATCGATGATGAGAAGCTTATAGCCGGTCATCTGCTTGTGTAAGCGCAGTAGGCGGCGTTCGTCGCGTGCCTCCATCATCTCGCTGACCAGCGCGGAAGCAGTGATGAACCCGACCGTCAGGCCCTTCTGGCAGGCCGCCAGGCCAAGACCGATCGCGACATGGGTCTTGCCGGTCCCCGACGGGCCAAGGGCGATGACGTTCTCGCGACGGGTAATCCAGTCACAACGCGCCAGTTCGAGCACCTGCATCTTGTTGAGCTTCGGAATGGCGGCAAAGTCGAAGCTGTCGAGGCTCTTGGCGGCCGGGAACCGCGCGGCCTTGATCCGGCGCTCGACCATCCGGCGTTCCCGGTCGATCAGTTCCAGTTCGACAAGCCGAGCAAGGTAGCGGACATGATCTACGCCCTCTGCTGCGCATTGCCGGGCCAGCTTGTCATGCTCGCGCAGGAAGGTTGGCAGCTTGAGCGTCTTGAGGTGGCTGGCGAGCAGCAGTTCGGGAGCTTGGCTGCTCATGCCGCTGCTCCGCCGGTCAACAGCCGCATGTACGAGCGCGCCGATGTTGTCTCCACTCTGGCCCTGGGCAGGTAGGGATAGATCGCCATGTCCAGTCGGGGCGGGCGGCGCTCCACCCGGCATAACAGGAGATGCTTCACCGCATCGAAGCCGATCGCGCCCATATCAAGGGCCTGCTTCACCGCGCCATGCAGATCGGCCAGAGCGAAGCTCTCCAGCAGGCGCAGTACCTGCACATATTCGCGCCGGCCATGCTTGCCCATGCGCGTCTCCATCAGCCGGCGCAGCGTTGTAAATACCTCGGGCAGGTCCCAGCCCTGCAATGGTGCGGCCTGATCGAGGGCATTGATCTTCTGTTCGATCAGGGGAAGGTAATGGATCGGATCGAAGATCACATCCTCGCGCTCGTAGCTGCGCACATGGCGGGCAATGATCTCGCCCCGGCAACCGATCACCACCTCGTCGACATAGCCCCTGATCCACACCTCCTGGTGGCCGAAGCGCACCGGCACCGAGTAATCGTTGGTCCGGTAACGCACCAGCGCCTGCGATGAGACCTGGCCGCTGGTCTGGTCACAGGCCTCGAAGGGGGAAGCCGGCAGTTCCTGCATCGCCGCCAGATCGCGCCGCAGCCTCTCGCCAATCGTCTCACTCTCGCCCCGCAGCCGGTCGTTCTGCCGTTTGCGGCATTGCTCCTCGAGCCACAGGTTGAACGCCTCCCATGTCGGGAACCGGGGGATCGGCACCATGAAGTTGCGCCGGCAATAGCCGACAAGGCCTTCAACGCCGCCCTTATCGTTACCCTTGCCGGGGCGGCCGTAACGATCACGGATCAGGTAGTGCGACAGGAAGGCGCTGAACAGCCTCGCGCGCAGCCGCGTCCCGTCAGGCAGGATCTTCGAGACCAGGCAGCGGTCGTTGTCGTAGACGATCGACAGCGGCACCGCGCCGAAGAACGCAAAGGCGTGGACATGGCCGTCCATCCAGGCCTCGGCAACGGCAGCCGGATAGGCGCGTACGTAGCAGGCGTCGCTGTGCGGCAGATCGAGCACGAAGAAGTGCGCCTTCTGCTCCACCCCGCCGATCTCGACCAGAGCTTCTCCAAAATCTGCCTGCCCATGGCCGGGTGCGTGTGCCATATCACGCGGCGGTCAGCGGCTCGCTTCGCGTTGTCGAAGCTCATCAAGATAGTCGCTCCACCATTGCGCCATCTTCACGCGTTCATCCCAGTAGTTCCCGCGATTATAGACGCCGCGAATAGCGTTGCTGTCGCCATGGGCGAGAGCGCGCTCGATGGCGTCGGGATGCCAGAGGCCGCTCTCATTGAGCATTGTCGATGCGGTCGAGCGCAAGCCATGTGCCGTCACTTCGTCCTTGGTGAACCCCATACGTCGAAATGCCGCATTGATCGTATTCTCGCTCATTGGACGCTGGCGCGTATGGAACGCTGGGAAAATGTAGCCCTTGCCGCCGGTGATCGATTTTAGGTCTTGAAGCAGTTCCAGCACCTGGCATGATAGCGGCACCACATGGGTCCGACGCGCCTTCATTTTGCCTTCCGGAATTGTCCAGGTGGCCTTGTCCCAATCGATCTCGTTCCACTCGCCATGGCGAAGCTCACCTGGTCGCACAAAAACATGGGGTGCAATCTTCAATGCGAATTTCGTTGCCGGGTAGCATTCGAAATCATCGATGGCGCGAAGTAGCCCGCCCAACTTCTCAGGCTCAAGGATCGCCGCGTAGTGCCGCGCCCTGGGCGTGACCAGAGCGCTCTGCAAGATCGATGTCGGATCGATTTGGCACTGACCAAGCGCGGCCCCATACCGGAACACCCGACTTGCGAAGGATCGGCATTTCTTCGCGGTTTCGAGATTGCCTTTCGCTTCGAGTTTCTTGAGCGCCGCCAGCATCAACTGCGGATCGACGTCGTTGATTGGCATATTGCCGATTGCGGGCTTGAGCAGTTCGAGGAACCAGCGCGCCTTGCACAGCGTGGCCTCCGCCCGACCTTCCGGTACCATCTTCTCATCGATGTACTTGTTGGCGATGACCTCGAAGGTGTTTTCCGCACCTAGCTTGATCCTGGCCTTCTTGCGCTTGCGCTCCAGCATCGGATCGATGCCATCGGAAACCTTGAGCCGAGCTCGGTCGCGAAGCTGGCGCGCTTGCGACAAGCTTACCTCTGGAAATGCGCCGATAGGCAGCTTCTTTTCCTTCCCATCAAAGCGGTACTTGAAATACCAGAGCTTGGAGCCGTTGGGCTTCACCAGAAGCAGCAGCCCACGCGAGTCGTATTTCTTGTAAGACTTGTCGGCAGCCCGGAAGCCTTTGATTTCCTGCACATTGAGGCTCATTTGGGGGCCTCACTTTCGTGCGATTTGGGGGCTTTTGACCTGGAGCCCCCAGCCGAGGCCCCCAGAGACGTTGGAACAAAGGGGAACAAAACAAGACCTCGCTTTCTGCGCTAGAGGTCAAGAATGGCAGAATTCCGCCATTTCTGCAATGTTTTGGAACGTTCTGATGAGAACAAATGGTGCCCAGAAGAGGACTCGAACCTCCACGCCCTTGCGAGCGCCGCCACCTGAAGACGGTGCGTCTACCAATTCCGCCATCTGGGCACTTTTGCGATACGGCCAGTGTGCCGCTTCGCAGGTAGGAGCGCGCAACTAGGGCGCGGTCTGATTCGTGTCAATGGCCTCAGACGGAAAATCGATGTGAAAATGATCTATTCCTTGCGTCCCTCTTGGCCCCTGTCCGCAAATCGTCCCAAAGAGCTTGAAAATGACCATTGTGCGGTGATCGTAATTACACAGGTTTGACAGGTCCACGGGCAGACCGTCTGCTTCGGACCTGGGATGTCCGATCATAAGGGGCACCGGAACGGAGAGCATATGTCGAAGGCCGCATTGCAACAGCTGTATTCGCAAAAGCGGGTCTGCGCCGACGACGCAGCAGCGCGGATCGCATCGGGCGCCCGGATTGCCATGCCGATAGGTTGTGGTCAGCCGCCCGCAATTCTGAACGCACTGGCAAATCGCGCAAGGGCTGGCGGCAGCGATGTCATCTGCGACGTGCGGTTTTACTATCTTCTATGCACGGGGATCGCAGGTCAGACGATCTTCGACTTCGACTTGCGTGCCCAGTTCGTCCCGATGAGCTATTTTCACGGCGGAGTGGAACGCGCGCTCGACCGGGTATTGCAATCGTCGGCCATGCCCGCGGTCGATGTCATGCCCTGCAATTTCAGCCAGGTTCCGCGGTCGATGATCGAACATGTGGGCGTGGACACGCTGATCGCTACGGTTTCGACCATGGATGCGGATGGCAATTTCAGCCTTGGCACCAGTGCGGATTATTCGATTCGTGTCGCGCGCAAGGCCGGAATAAGGATCGTGGTCGAGGTGAATCCCAACATGCCCTATGTCAGGGGCGACTGCCTGATCCCCCTGTCGGATATTGACGTGCTGGTCGAAAATGACAGTGCAATGCCGGTGGTGCCGCCTGCACCACGAACCGCCACCGACGACAAGATTGGCGCCATCATCGCCGGGTTGGTCGACGACGGCGATTGCCTACAGATGGGGATCGGCGCCCTTCCCGATGCGGTGTGCGAGGGATTGGCGGGTCATCGCCGGCTTGGCATCCATACCGAAATGATGACACCGGGGCTGGCAGGCCTCGTCCGCAGCGGTGTTGTCGACAATTCGGCCAAGCAAACGCATGCTGGGCGCAGCATTTACTCCTTCGCGCTGGGGGACCAACCTCTATACGATTTCCTCTCCGACAACCCCGCGGTAGAGGCCCATGGCGTCGACTATACCAACGATCCGGCCATTATTGCGCGAAACGACAATGTGGTCTCGGTCAATGCCACCCTGCAGGTCGATCTGGGCGGCGCGTGCAATTCCGAATTCATGCGTGGACGGCAATTCAGCGGCACGGGCGGGCAACTGGATTTCGTGCGCGGCGCCTATGCTTCACGCGGTGGCCGTTCGATCATTGCTTGCCATTCGACTGCTGCCAAAGGATCGATATCGCGCATTACCGCACGGCTGGACGGGCCGACCACCACGCCCCGCACCGATACACATATTGTCGTGACCGAATATGGCTGGGTCGAATTGAAGGGCAAATCGGCAGCGCAGCGCGCAAAGGCGCTTATCAGCATTGCCCATCCAGATTTTCGAGAGGATCTTTCCCGCGCCGCGCATGAGGCAGGGCTGAACTGAACGGCGTGATCTCAGAACCCCGCTACCAAAGCACAGCCGCTGATTCGCAACAGATACTGTTCCATTTCGGGACGGTATTCCCTCGGGTGTTTGGGTCATCGCCCATCCCTGCAATGCCTGATGTTTAATAATTCTGTAACATTCAGGGCCATCAGACACAGTCAGCAGCTTTCTTGTTTGCGTATAGCTGAAGGCCTTAACGGCGCACGGATCGCGCCGAAGGGGGCGTGCAGATGTCTATACGCGAACTTGATATACTTCTGCTTCACGCGATCAATGGTCTGGCAGGACAATCGATCTTTCTCGACCTTGCGATCAGCAAGTTCGCATTGTTGAATTCTTTCAAAACATTGCCGCTGATCATGTGCATTGTCTGGCTGTGGTTCCGGCAAACATCGGCAGGCAAACAGAGCAGATACCGGAACGGGCTGGCCTGCGCATTGATCGGGATGTTCGTCGCGCTGGTCTTCAGCCGCCTCTGCCAGAACATCATGCCGCAAATTCCCCGCCCCATCCACACACCCGGGCTGGACATCATCCTGCCAACCGGCAGCGATCCGAATGTTCTGCACGGCTGGAGCTCGTTTCCCAGCGATCACGCTGCCGTGGCGTTTGCGATAGCATTTGGCATTGCGCGCCAGTCACGGCCGTGGGGCCTTTTTGCGCTGGCATGGGCAGCCTTCGTCATCTGCTTGCCGCGCATCTATATCGGCTATCACTACCCCAGCGATATCGTCATGGGCGCATTGATCGGCATTGCCAGCGTCTGGATTGTCGCTCGGCTGATACCCGAACCCTTGCGCGCGCTATCGACACTGTTCGAAAAGCCGCTGGGAAAGCCCGCCTTCTACGCCGCCAGCTTCGCCATGCTGTTCTGGATCACGACGATGTTCAACGACATAAGACAGGCATCGAGCGGGCTGTATGAATATGTCTTCGATGAAAAGGGCGAGACCATGCTGGCGCAAGCCTCAGCCACCCGCGACCCGCCGGTCGGGGGCGCCCGTCCTGCCAGAGATACAGCTGCACTAGGCGATGCACCTCCGGTCGGGGAATCGGGGCCCCTTCACTAGGCGCAGCGTTCAAGCCAGCACTTCACCCGTGGCCGCATAATCATAGCCCAGCTCTTCGGCCACAGCTCGATAGGTGACGCGGCCTGCGTGCACGTTCAGCCCTTCCGCCAGATGGGGGTCGCTGCGCAGTGCGTCTTTCCAGTCGCCCGCGTCGAATGCCGCCGCGATGCGCAGCGCATGGGGCAGTGTCACATTGTTCAGCGCATAGGTACTGGTGCGCGAAACCGCGCCCGGCATGTTGGCGACGCAATAATGCACGATCTCGTCGATCACGAAGGTCGGATCGTCATGCGTGGTGGGATGCGAGGTTTCGAAACAGCCGCCCTGATCGATGGCGACATCGACCAGCACCGCGCCCTTTTTCATGTCTTTCAGCATCGCGCGGCTGACCAGCTTGGGCGCGGCAGCGCCGGGGATCAGCACCGCGCCGATGACCAGATCGGCATCGGCGACGACTTCGGCCAGATTGGCCTTGTTCGAAAAGCGGGTCTTGGCGCGGCTTTCGAAATAAAGGCCCAGCCGTTCCAGCTGTTCGGGGCTGCGGTCGAGGATGGTGACATCCGCGCCCAGACCCACAGCCATTTGCGCCGCGTTCCAGCCGACGACTCCGCCGCCGATCACCGCCACCTTGCCCGGCGCCACTCCCGGAACGCCGCCCAGCAGCACACCGCGCCCGCCGTGCGCCTTTTCCAGCGCGGTCGCGCCTGCCTGCACGCTCATGCGGCCGGCCACCTGGCTCATCGGTTTCAACAAGGGAAGCGCGCCGCCCGCGCCGGTCACCGTTTCATAGGCGATGGCCGTCGCGCCGGATTTCACCAGATCGGCGGTCTGCGCCGGATCGGGCGCAAGGTGCAGATAGGTATAAAGGATTTGCCCCTCGCGCAGCATGGCGCGTTCCACCGCCTGCGGTTCCTTGACCTTTACCACCATGTCGCAGCGGGCGAATATGTCTTCGGGTCCGTCGGTGATGGTCGCGCCTGCCGCGATATAGGCGGCATCGTCCGCGCCGATGCCCAGTCCGCCGCCGCTTTCGACCAGCACTTCGTGGCCATGGGCGACAAGTTCGGTCACGCTTTCGGGGGTCAGGCCGATACGATATTCATGGTTCTTGATTTCACGCGGGGTGCCGATGCGCATGGGATGCTCCGTTGCCGTCGGAAAGGATTGATATGGCCCTTCGTTAAACCCGAAACGGCCTGCGGATCGACAGGTTTCCGCGCGTTTTCGCGAATGTTGTCGAGATTCCCGCGATCCGGCTTTCGGGCGGTTACCGCGCAGCATTTGCGCGCAAGATTTTTTCCCCACTGGACAGGGCGGACCCGCTTTGGCCATAGCCGCGACCATATGCACGACATCCGCCTTGTACGGGACAATCCCGAAGCCTTTGACGCCGCCCTTATAAAGCGCGGGGCCGCGCCCGCATCGGCCAGCCTGCTTGCGCTGGACGAGGATCGGCGCGCGCTGCAAACCCGCGCACAGGAAGGGCAGAACCGCCGGAACGAGGCCTCGAAGGCGATCGGCAAGGCGATGGGCCAAGGCGACAGTGCCACTGCCGAGGCACTGAAGGCCGAAGTGGCGACGATAAAGGACACGCTTCCCGCGCTGGAGGTCGAGGCCAAGGAGAAATCCGACGCGCTCGACGCCATGCTGGCGGCCCTGCCAAACCTCACCGCCGATGGCGTGCCCGATGGCGCGGACGAGGAATCGAATGTCGAGATCGCCCGTTGGGGCACGCCGCGGGCGTTCGATTTCGAACCGAAGGAGCATGCCGATTTCGGCCCCGCGCTCGGCCTCGATTTCGAGACGGCGGCGGCGATCAGCGGCGCGCGCTTTACCTTTATGCGCGGGCAAATGGCGCGGCTGAACCGTGCGCTGGGCGCGTTCATGCTCGACATGCAGGGCGCGGCGGGCTTCGTGGAGTGCAACCCGCCGCTGCTGGTGCGCGACGAAGCTGCGTTCGGCACGGGGCAATTGCCGAAGTTCGAGGAGGATCTGTTCAGGACGACCGATGCTCGCTGGCTGATCCCCACCGCCGAAGTCAGTCTGACCAATGCCGTGCGCGATCAAATCCTCTCGCACGACCAGCTTCCCATGAAGCTCACCGCCCTCACCCCCTGCTTCCGCAGCGAGGCGGGATCGGCGGGGCGCGATACGCGCGGGTTGATCCGCCAGCACCAGTTCGAAAAGGTCGAGCTGGTCGCCATCACCGCGCCCGAACAATCGGAGCAGATGCACGAGGATATGACCCGCGCCGCCGAGGCCGTGCTGGAGGCGCTGGACCTGCCCTATCGCAAAATGCTGCTGTGCGCGGGCGACATGGGGTTCAGCGCGCGCAAGACCTATGACCTTGAAGTCTGGCTTCCGGGGCAGAATGCCTATCGCGAGATCAGCTCGATCTCGAACTGCGGGGATTTTCAGGCGCGCCGGATGAAGGCGCGGTTCAAGCCCCTCGATGAAAACGGCAAGCCTTCGAAAAAGACCGAATTCGTCCATACGCTGAACGGATCGGGACTTGCCGTGGGCCGCACGCTTGTCGCAATCCTCGAAAACTATCAGGAACAGGACGGGTCCGTCACCATTCCCAAGGCATTGCACCCCTATACGGGCGGCCTCACCAAATTGGAGCCTGCCGATTAATGCGTATCCTGCTGACCAATGACGACGGCATCCACGCCCCCGGCCTCGACGTGCTGGAGGCGATCGCCCGCGAACTTTCCGACGATATCTGGATCTGCGCCCCGTCAGAGGAAATGTCGGGCGCGGGCCATTCGCTTACCCTCACCCGTCCCGTGCGGTTGAGGAAGCATGGCGAAAAGCACTTTTCGGTTACCGGCACGCCGACCGATGCGGTGACCATGGGCCTGCGCAAGGTGATGCCGGAAAAACCCGACCTGATCCTGTCCGGCGTCAATCGCGGGGCGAATCTGGCCGATGACATCACCTATTCCGGCACCGTTTCCGCCGCGCTGGAGGGTGCGCTGGCAGGCGTACGCTCGATCGCGCTCAGCCAGGTTTACAGCCACGAAGCTGCGGGCGAGAACGTGTCCTTCTCTGCCGCGCAGCATTGGGGGGCAAAGGTGTTGCGCCCGCTGCTCGACATGGAATTTTCCGAACGCACGCTGATCAACATCAACTTTCCCGCCATCGCGGCAGACGATGTGCGCGGCATCCGCACCGTGCGTCAGGGCTTCCACGACTACGGTCGCGGCACGCTGGTCGAAAGCACCGATCCGCGCGGTTTTCCCTATTTCTGGTTCGGGCTGGAATCGATCGAACACACCCCCGGCCACGAAACCGATCTGGAAGCGGTGCAGGACGGCTATATCTCGGTCACCCCGCTTCAGCTCGACCTGACACATTATGCATCGCTCGACCGGTTGGCCAGCCGCTTTGCGGATGCCAATGGCGGCTGAGGACGGCCTTTTCCAAAAGGCCTTGCCCGAAGCCAAGGCAAGGCGCCGCCGCCGCGAACGGCTGCGGCTGCACCGCCCGTTGCGCCGCCGCGTAAAAGTGCCCGTTTGGGCCGATGTGTTCCTGCGGCTGGGCGCGGCGCTGGCGCTGGTCTTCATGGTGGTCCTGATCCACTGGTGGGACCGCACGGGCCTGGTCGACAATGTCGACGGCCATGTCAGCTTCCTCGACGTGGTCTATTTCACAATGATCTCGATCACCACCACCGGTTTTGGCGACATCGCCCCCGTGTCCGACAAGGCGCGGATGGTGGAGGCGATCATCGTGACTCCGATCCGCTTTGCCGTCATCTTTATTTTCGTCGGCGCCGCCTATAATTTCGTTATCAAGAGAAGCTGGGAGAAGTTCCGCATGGCCCGTATCCAGCAAAGGCTGACCGATCACTATGTCGTGCTGGGCTTCGGCGTATCGGGATCGGAATCGGTGGCAGAGCTGATCGCGCGCGGCTGCGATCCCGAATGTATCGTCGTAATGGACACCAGCGAGGAACGTCTGGCACTGGCCGAGCGGCTGGGCTGCAACGTGATAGAGGCGGATGCCACGCGCGACGATTCGCTGCGTGACGTGCGGATCGATCAGGCCGCGACCGTGCTAGTCAGCGCGGGGCGCGACGATGCCTCAATCCTGATCGTGCTAACCGTCCGCCATCTTGCGCCCAAGGTGCCAATTACCGTGGTGATCCGCGCGGCCGACAACGAGCTGCTGGCGAAACAGGCGGGCGCGACCAATGTGATCAATCCGGTGCGGATGACAGGGCTTTTGCTGGCGGGATCGGCCAGCGGCATGCATGTCGCCGACTACCTCGCCGATCTCGCCTCCGTTTCGGGCCGCGTGCAACTGATCGAGCGGGAGGCGAAGCCCGAGGATATCGGCAAGCCGCTGCGCCATCTGGGCACGGGGAGCATCGGCGTGCGCCTCTATCGGCAGGGCCGCGCCATCGGTTACTGGGAGCCGGAGGCGGAGGCCGTGGAAAAAGGCGATATGATCGTAGTGATCCGCCCCACGCCCGACATGGGTGAAGGAGTCCTGTGATCCGCCCCTTCAGTATCCCGCAGCAGGATTTCGCCGCCAATTTCTGTTATTATTTCAACAGAAACTTCATTCTGTCATGTAATTAACAGCAATTGTCGGGAAATTTGTCTGAATTTCCGATCCGTTAACCATGTCCGGAAAGCATCCGGGAAATAATCCCGTTGTATTTCCCGCCACTATGAACTGGTCGCATTCCGCCAACACAATCCGCCGCTTCGTCGCTCGCCTTCGCGAGGATGCGAGCGCATCGGTCACCACCATCGTCGCGCTCAGCCTGCCGGTCGTGATCGGCGCGGTCGGCCTCGCCTTCGATCTCAACCGCGGTTACGGCCAGCGGGTGATGAACCAGCGCGTCGCCGATATGGCGGCGCTGACCACTGCGATGGAATATCAGCGCGACGATTCGGTCGATATAGACGCGGTCGCCAATGTGATCGCCATGGCCAACGGGCTGCAGGGCGCGACAGTCGATGCCGAATTGCTGGCCGACTTCCCGAACGAGGGTGAAAGCTCGATACAGGTCACCGTCTCGCGCGATGTGCCCTTTGCGCTTGCCTCGGTGCTCGGCTTTTCGGGCAGCTATACGGTTACTGCGGACAGCGCGGCTATCGTTTCGGCACAGGCCAGCTATGCCACGCCCTGCTTCCTCGCGCTCGATTCGGGCAAGGCGTCGCTGGTTGTGAATGGCGGTGCGTCGATCGTGGCGCCCAATTGCTCGGTCGCGGCCATTGGCGATCTGGACCAAAAGGGATCGTCTATCGCTGCCAGCGACATTATCTCGGGAAGCGGGGACATCACGCTCAACTCGGGCTCGCTCGTCGCCAATTCGCTGCGCTATGCGGGCAGCCTGAACGTGCCGCAGTGGAATAATGCGCTGCCCGGCCCGGACGACCGGCATAATGTGGCGACCGGCCTTGCCGATCCGTGGGAGAATAATGTCGAGCTGCTGGCAGCGATCGCGCAGATCGGCGATGCCGACCCGCTGCCCGCGCTGGCCGATCCGACGACGCCGACGGGCAGCGACTATACGTTTTCGTGGAGCCCCAGTTCGAACGCCTCGCCCTTCCGGCAGGGCACCAGCGGCAATTTCATCGTTCCGGCGGGCAATTACACCATCAAGAAGCTGACGGTGGGCGGCGGCAACAGCCTGACCTTTGCCTCAGGGTCGACCATCACTGTATCCAAGGGCGTATCGATCGGCGGCGGATCGACGGTCAATTTCGGGGACAGCGACGTCTATATCAACGGCGGGTTCGACAGCGGATCGAATGGTGTCACCTTCGGCAATGGCGTGCTGTGGATCGGTTCAGGCACGGTATCTTTCAAGGGCACCAATAAAAAGGGTGACGGCGACGTCATTATCAATGGCGACATGTCGCTGGGCGGCGGGCATTATTTCTCTGCCGGCAAAGGCAATCACAGCTTTAAATCGATCACGCTGGGCGGCGGCGGCAAGACGCTGCTGGGCGACGGCGATCTGACCGTGCTCGAAGGGATCAAGATCAACGGCAACAGCGAACTGAATGCGGGCGACGGCGAATATAACATCGGCGCCAGCAAGCAGGGCTATGCCATCAAGCTGGAAGGGAGCGCGCGCCTTTTCATGGGCGACGGTGCATTCTCGGCCCACGGAGACATCGACACGCAGGGCGGCAGCGCCATCGTGTTCGGCGAGACGAACAACCATTACATCACCGGCGATCTGAAAATCGCGGGATCGGCATTTTTCGGGCCGGGCCGCTACACCATCGACGGCGATTTCGAAAACGGCACCGGCGGCACTACCTGGCCGCAGACGTCCAGCCTGAACGGCGAGCAATATGGCAGCTGGGGCGCGGGCTATGACATGGCAGGCTATGACGTCAGCTTTATCGCATCGGGCACGCTGAAACTGGCGGGCGGCGCGAAAAGCAGGCTGCTGGCCGCCGCGCAATCGGTGCTGGGCGGCGAAATCGGGACCATGCTGTTCCATTCGGACACCACCAGCAAGGCCAGCTGGACCGGCGGATCGGGCAATATATTCGGCGGCGTCGTGCATATGCCCAATACCGAGGTGTCGATGACGGGCGGCAATTCCACCAGTGGCGGCGGCGCGTGCTTCATGCTGATCGCGGGCAAGATCAAGGCCGCGGGCGGTGCGGTCGCGGGCAGCGCCTGCGTCTCATCCGACGAAACCAGCAGCGGTTCGGGTAATACCACGGTAAAGCTGGTCAAATGAGCATGCTGAGAACCCTGCGCCGGATTCGTGACGACGAAAGCGGCAATGCCGCCGTCGAATTCGCGCTGTGGTCGGTCGGCCTGTTCTTTCTGGTCGCGGCGGGGCTGGATTTCGGCATGTATTATATCGCGCGCAGCCAGGTGGACGAATCGCTGTCGGCCACCGCGATCAGCGCGTTCGACCAGCGCAGCAATGTGCCCTTTACCAATTTGCCATCCTATGCCCGCGCGCTGGCCAGCGATGATACGCTGTCAGTCACGGTGCGCTGCAACGGGGTGGCGGGCGCCTGCACCAATATTTCGCGCGCATGCGCCTGCCTGAACGCCGATGCCAGCTTTACCGCACAGGCATGCGGCACCGTCTGCACGGCCAATGGCACCACCGCAGGCTATTATTTGACGCTGGATGCAACAACCAGCTTCAACTCGGTGATCGTGCCCGGACAGGCCGTGGGCAATGGCCAGATTTCGCGCAGCATCACGCTGCGACTGGAATGATCATGCTCAGGCCGCTTTTCCGCGACGAACATGGCGGCACCGCCATCGAATTTGCCCTGCTGGGGCCCGTTCTGGTGATCATGCTGTTCGGCCTGATCGAAACGGGCCGCCTGCTCTGGACACAGCACACGCTGGACGAAGTGGCCTATGCCACCGTGCGTTGCATGTCGATTTCCACCGAATGCGACGACCAGACCGCGCAACAGGATTTCGCCGTCGCCCGCGCGAATTCCTATGGCGTCAGGATCGCCGCCGCCGATGTCGTCGTGCAGACCAATACGACCTGCAAGACATTCGGCAGTTCGAACCGCGTGATCATCGACAAGGATTTCAGTTCGGTGATGAACAAGATGGTCCCCAGCTATCCAGAAGAGATCGAGGCTGAGGCCTGCTTCCCCAATCTGGCAGAGGCCGGATAGGGCAGACCGCCCCGCCACAAGACATCGCGGCGGGGCGGCGACGCCATCAATCCATCGCGGTCGCCATCTTGAAACGATCCATTCCTGACGGTTCCTTCACATCGTCAAAGGCAAACCGAACATGCTCGATCGTGCCGGTGAAGGGGAAAAGGCCCTTCTCCTCGTAATCGGCGCAGACGGGTGATACGCAATCCATGCCGACATCGAGCGTTTCGGTGCCGCAGCGCATCGGAATCTGCTCTTCCAGCCGCGCGACATCGACCACCGCGCCATCGACCGACAGGACGATTTTCGCAGGTCCGCCGGGCTTTGCCGTTTCAGGCAGGATCGATACCATCAGCTCGTGTTTGCCCGCAGGCAGGGCTTCGGACAGCAGATCGGTGCGCTGGATGCCGAAGAAGTTGTAGTGGAAACGCGCCTTGCCTTCCCACATGAACAGCGCAAAGCCCGCCGCATCGCCGCCGAGCGCAAAGATCACCCCTTCCGCACCGCCTTCGGGCACTTCGATTGGCGCGGTCAAGGTCAATGCGCGGCTCACTAGATGCGGGCCGCTGCCTTCGGGCAGACGGGTCATGCCGGGATAGAACGTCACTTCCTGACGTCCCGCGAAATAGCTTGGCCGCAAAGTCACGTCGAGCCGTTCGGCAAAGCGGTCATCGATCGGCAGCACTTGATATTTGGTCGCCTCGCTCAGGAAAAGGCGGCTCATGAAATCGATTTTCTCGGGGTGCTTGTCGGCCAGATCGACTGCCTGGCTGAAATCCTCTTCGATATTATACAGCTCCCACTTGTCGTCGTCGAAACTGAAGCTGCCCGACGTTTCCCACGGCAGACGGCCATGGCGGCACGATGCAATCCAGCCATCGGCATAAATCGCGCGATTGCCGAGCATTTCGAAATACTGGACATTGCGCGTGCTGGGCGCATCGGCATTGGCCTTGTCGAACGTGTAGGCGAAGCTGGTCCCCTCGATCGGCTTCTGGATATAGCCGTTGACTTCCTTGGCCTCCTTGATGCCGACGACTTCCATCAGCGTGGGCATAATGTCGATCACATGGTGGAACTGCGACCGGATCGCGCCCTTGTCCTTGATCTTGTCAGGCCATGACACGATCATCGAATTGCGCGTACCGCCGAAATGCGATGCGACCTGCTTGGTCCACTGGAACGGCGTATCGCCCGCCCATGCCCAGCCCACGGCGTAATGTGGCGACGTACCGGGCAGGCCCCAGCGATCCTTGAACCCGATAGACTCCTCGATCGATGGCTGACGCCCGTTCAGGCTCATCAGCTCGTTCGGCGTGCCGACCAGCGATCCTTCGCCGCTCGATCCGTTGTCGCCCAGGATGTAGATGACAAGCGTATTGTCCATCTCGCCCAGTTCCTCGATCGCATCGACGACGCGGCCAACCTCGTAATCGCAATGTTCAAGGAAATCGGCGAAATTCTCGGCCTGAACCGAAAACAATTCCTGTTCCTCGGGCTTGTGGCTGTCCCAGGCGGGAATCTGTTCGGGCCGCCCGGTCAGCTTGGTGCCAGCGGGGATGATGCCCGCGTCCAGCTGCCGCTGGTGCACCTGCTTGCGATATTCGTCCCAGCCCATGTCGAACCGGCCCTTGTTCTTGCCGCGCCAGTCCAGCGGCGGCTGGTGCGGGGCATGGGCCGCGCCCGACGAGAAATAGGCCATGAAGGGCCGGTCGGGCGCGATCGCCTTTTGCTGGCGGATCCAGCCGATGCATTCGTCGGCCAGATCGGTGGTCAGGTGATAGCCTTCATCGGGCCGCTTGGGCGGTTCGACCGGCGTGGTATTGCGAATCAGCGAGGGATAGAACTGGTCCGTCTCGCCCGAGATAAAGCCATAGAAATAATCGAAACCCTGATTGGTCGGCCAGTTGTCGAACGGGCCGGCCGCGCTGGTCAGATTATCGGGCACGTTATGATTCTTGCCGAACCACGAACAGGGATAGCCTGCCTGTTTCAGCATTTCGGCGAAGGTCGTGCAGCTTTTGGGGATGATCCCGCAGTAACCCGGAAAGCCGGTTGCCATTTCCTGGATCACGCCGGTCGCCACCGTGTGGTGATTGCGCCCCGTCAGCATGGCGGCGCGGGTGGGCGAACATAGAGCGGTGGTATGGAACTGGTTATAGAACAAACCGTTTTTCGCCAGCCTTTCGGCAGTCGGCATGCGAACCAGCCCGCCGTTCACGCTGGGCCAGCCGAAACCCACATCGTCCAGCAGCACCAGCAGAATATTGGGCGCGCCTTCGGGCGCCTGCTTCATCGGCGGGAAATCGGCCTGCGACTTGTCGGCGAATACGCCGATCTTTGCATTGGGAAATTCCCATTCGGGTTCGGGCAGCTTGTTGCGGTCGATATGCAGCGGGAACGGCTTTTCCGGTGTCGACATGCTGGACTCCTCGATGACAGCGATGGCGCCGTGCCGATACGCAATGGCACCTGTGGATCGGGACGAAGTGTGTCGGAGCGCGGCGGGCAAGGACATCGGGGATTCCCCGCAAGCAACGCACTGCCCATACCGACAGCTGGCTGTGCAGGTTAGGCTAGCAGCGAAAGCAAGCATCGTTTCGCTGCGCAACATAATCTTACAAACGGGCCATGCCGCAGCAAAACGGCCCCTTTATCCGCAGCCCTCCAAACACAACAATATCGTTTGCAGGACAGGATAAATCTATGAAAACCGGTGCCTTGCTTGTCGCGGCGGCCGCCTTGGCCGGTTGCGCAACGACGCCTTCCACACAGTTCAATTCCAACGACACCGCGGCCGACAGCCCACGTGTCGACCGCTGCATGTGGGCCAAGCCGCGCTGCCGCGCGAAATGACTTCGGGATAAGTCCACCCCGTCCCTTGGTTGCCGGACTTATCCCGATATCAGGCCTGTTGCCGCTTCGACGTGGCGGGTTAATCCCTCTTCCCGCCACACCGGTCCCGATACCGGCACGGGGGCGGCGACAGGCCGACCAATTTACGGAGAAGACCCGTTCCAGATCCCTCCAGCCGTTTCGCCCCCCTGTCCGCCGCCATGGCGCTGACAGCCATCATTCCGGCCGCAGCAGAGGCCCAGTCGGGGCCGACCATCGATTTCGAAGCGGTGACCGACTACCGCGACCGCGGCCTTAGCTGGAGCGACGGCGAGATCGCCGCCCGCGCGCGGATCGAACTGCCCGTCACCACATCCATCGACGGATCGGTTCAGGCGCTTACCCTGCGCGGATCGGACCGGCATGGCGGCGCCGATGCGGGGTTCGACCTTGCGGCCAGCTATTCGGGTTATGAAGGGCTGATCGACTGGCGCGCGGGCGCTGTCTATCATCTATTCGCGGGCGGAAACGGCGATCTGGACTATGTCGAGGTTGAGGCTGGCGCAGGCGCGTCGCTCGGCCCTGCGGTGGTCAATGTATCGGCCAGCTATGCCCCGTCGCAGGATTCCATCGGCGGCAGCAATTTCTATGGGAGGATCGGGGCCAGCCTTGGCATTCCTGCGACCCCGCTGGTCGTCTATGGCCATGCCGGCCGGTCGAGCGGCACGAATAGCGGATCGGGCAATGTGACGCGGCTGCGTCCGGCAGGCTCCTATGCCGACTGGGCCGTGGGCGCTGAATATTACATCATGCCCTTCACCGTCAGCCTGACCTATAGCGACACCGACATTCACCGCGACGAATTGCGCGTGCCGGTGCTGGATCATCACTATGGCGAGAAACTGGTGGCGGGCGCTTCGATCCGGTTCTGATCGGGTCCGTAAAACGCCCCGTTAAAGGCTGCGCAGCCAGAACACCACGCCCATCGCCAGATAGGCTGTCAGCCAGAAGCCCGCATCGATCAGCGCGATGCTGCGCGGATGGCGCTGATGCAGATAGTTGGTCCAGAGCGCCGGTATCACGAAGAACAGCGCCACCCCGCCGGTCATCATGAAATAAAGCCACCATTTCGACGGATCGGACAGCCGCGCGAACATATGCGCGATCATGAATGCCGAAAGCTGGATCAGAATATAGGTGCCGCCGATGGTGACGAACGGCCTGCGCCGCACTTCCAGCCCGCCCGGACCCGCGCGCACGGCCAGCGGTCTGGCGAAGATGCGATACCATCCCGCCGCCACGGCCATGGCCGCCAGCGCGGCCAGAATGCCGCCGAACCAATCCACCAGTCCCATCCGTTCTCCCGCCCGCATGAGGGCAATTTCGACACGCTATCAGGATGTGTTGACCGCAATGTAAACAAGTCGCGTAACAAATGAAAAGATATCGGGCCGGTTTATTCCCTGCGAACCGGTCCCGACCGGCCCGCTTTGTAATCGGCATCACTCTTTCTGGCGCGTTGCCGCAATGCGGTGTAGGGGCCGCGCCATGGCAACCGATACCGATTCCACGCCCAGCCGCATTGCGCCCTCGCCCAAGGTAGGCATGGTCAGCCTTGGCTGTCCCAAGGCGCTGGTCGATTCCGAACGCATCCTGACCAGACTGCGGTCCGACGGCTATGCGATGAGCCCCGATTACGCCGGTGCCGATGTCGTGCTGGTGAACACCTGCGGGTTCCTCGACAGCGCGAAGGAAGAAAGCCTTGAGGCGATCGGCGAGGCCATCGCCGAGAACGGCCGCGTGATCGTTACCGGCTGCATGGGTGAAGAGGCCGAGACGATCCGCGCCCGCTTTCCGCAAGTTCTGGCCGTGACCGGCGCGCACCAGTACGAGCAAGTGGTCGAGGCGGTGCACGAAGCGGCCCCTGCCGAACGCGGGCCATTCGTCGATCTGATCCCGCAACCCGATGTAAAGCTGACGCCGCGCCACTACAGCTATCTGAAGATTTCGGAAGGCTGCAATCACTCCTGCGCCTTCTGCATCATCCCGCAATTGCGCGGAAAGCTGGCCAGCCGCCGGATCGACGCCGTGCTGCGCGAAGCCGAAAAGCTGGTGGCAGCAGGCACCAGGGAATTGCTGGTCATTTCGCAGGACACATCGGCCTATGGCATCGATGTCCGGCATGAAGAACGCATGTGGAAGGATCATGCGGTCCGCACCCATATGACCGATCTGGCCCGCGAACTGGGCGGATTGCGCACCGCGGACGGCGTGCCGCCATGGGTGCGGCTGCACTATGTCTATCCCTATCCGCATGTCGATGCAGTCATCCCGCTGATGGCAGAGGGGTTGATCACCCCCTATCTCGACATTCCGTTCCAGCACGCCAGCCCCTCGGTCCTGCGCGCCATGAAGCGCCCCGCGAACGAGGCGAAGGTGCTGGACCGGCTGAAGGCGTGGCGCGAAATCTGCCCCGACCTGACCGTGCGGTCCAGCTTCGTAGTCGGCTTTCCGGGTGAGACCGAGGACGATTTCAAATATCTCCTCGACTGGCTGGAAGAAGCGCAGCTAGACCGCGTGGGCGGCTTCCGCTTTGAACCCGTTGAGGGCGCGCAGGCCAATGATCTGCCGAACCCCGTGCCCGAGGCTGTGAAGGAAGAACGCTACGCCCGCCTGATGGAAGTGACCGAGCGGATCAGCGCGGCCAAGCTGGCGGCGAAAGTGGGCCGCATCATCCCCGTCATCATCGACGAGGTGGGCGAGCCGGACGAGGACGGCGACATGGGTGCAACCGGCCGCTCGCAGTCCGACGCGCCCGAGATCGACGGCAATGTCTTTATCCGCGATGTGGATGCGGGCCTGTGCGAAGGCGATATCATCGAGGTGGTGGTGGAAGGGGCGGACGCCCACGACCTCTATGCCGCTCCGGTCGCATAGACACCGGTTGATTCGAATCGGGAAAGCGCCTATGCGCGCGCCTTCCCAACAGACATCGTCGGGAAACCTGCGGGAGGAGGCCAACGCCTCTGCCTGACCGCTTAACATGAGGGTCCTTCGCCAGAACGGCCCGATAGTGTGATAAAGGAGTGGCCCCATGGCCAAGAAGATCGAAGGCTATATCAAGCTGCAGGTGCCTGCCGGCACCGCCAACCCGTCCCCGCCGATCGGCCCTGCACTGGGCCAGCGCGGCGTGAACATCATGGAATTCTGCAAGGCGTTCAACGCCGCCACGCAGGAACTTGAAAAGGGCATGCCGATCCCGACGACCATCACGGTCTATGCGGATCGCTCGTTCACTTTCACCACCAAGTCGCCGCCGGCTTCGTTCCTTCTGAAGAAGGCCGCGAAGCTGAAGTCGGGCTCGAAGGAGCCGGGCAAGGTTTCGGCCGGATCCATCAAGCGCAGCGACGTGCAGGCGATCGCCGAGCAGAAGATGGCCGATCTGAACGCGAACGATATCGACCAGGCCATGAAGATCATCGAGGGCAGCGCCCGTTCGATGGGCCTTGAAGTGGTGGAGGGCTGAACCGATGGCAAAGCAGACCAAGAAGCAGAAGATGCTGGCTGAAAAGCTGGATTCGGAAAAGCTGTACGGTTTCGACGAAGCGCTGACCACGCTGCGCGACCTGCAGACCGCAAAGTTCGACCAGACGCTGGAAGTCGCCATGAACCTTGGCGTCGATCCGCGCCACGCCGACCAGCAGGTCCGCGGCATGGTTTCGCTGCCCGCAGGCACCGGCAAGACCGTCAAGGTCGCCGTGTTCGCGCGCGGCGACAATGCCGAAAAGGCGCTGGAAGCCGGTGCCGACAAGGTTGGCGCCGAAGACCTGATGGAAGACATGCAGGCCGGCAACCTCGACTACGACCGCGTGATCGCGACTCCCGACATGATGGGCGTCGTCGGCCGTCTGGGTAAGGTGCTGGGCCCCAAGGGCCTGATGCCGAACCCCAAGCTGGGCACCGTGACCCCGAACGTGGCGCAGGCCGTGAAGGACGCCAAGGGCGGTCAGGTCCAGTACCGCGTCGAAAAAGCCGGTATCATTCACTCAGGGATTGGCAAGCTGTCGTTCTCGGACGCTGACCTCAAGGCGAACTTCGACGCTTTCGTCGATGCCGTCATCAAGGCCAAGCCGTCGGGCGCGAAGGGCAAGTATGTCCAGAAGATCTCGGTCTCGTCCTCGATGGGCCCCGGCCTGAAGATCGACACTGCCGAGGTGCAGGGCGCCTGATCGCCTGAACCTTTACGGGTCAAGGAAAACGGGGCGGGCGACCATCGGGTTGCCCGCCCCTTTCTTTATATGCCGCGGTTCCGATCACGCGGCGGGACGCGGAAACCCTTCCATCAACGCGGCGGCCAGCCGGTTGGCAATCGCCCCCTCGTCGCGGTTTTCCGGATCGTCACGCGACCAGGTCTGTGCCCGCGCTTCCCACAGCACCCTGCCACTCTCTCGATCGCGAATGCGCAGTTCCATCCGTGTCGAAAGCAGCGCCGCACGCGGCTTGGTCATGTCGACGTTCAGCGCCATACCCATCGCCGTGCCACGATTGGAAACGGTCACCGCCGTTGAACCGCTGACAGGGTTCCTCTCCACCTCTGCCGGTTCGGCGATGTCGCTGATCACGCGTATTTCGGCCAGCTGATCCGCTTCGTTGGTCGGCGCCATCGTGTCATAACCCGCCATGACCAGCCGGTCGATCATGGCCGCTTCATAGACCAGCCGGTCGCGGGCTTCGGGTGTGCTGTCTGCAACGGAGCGTACCGTGATCGCGCCATGACCCAGAACCGCCGCGCCATCCTCGGCAGCAAATTGTTCGGCCGTCACCTTTCCCTCGCGACTGTCGCGCCGGTCGCGGAGCGATGAACGATTGGCCAGCATGGTCGGCTGGGCTTCACGCATCGTATGGCTAACCCATGGCACCGGCTGCGCAGCCGCCGCAACAGGCACAGCCAATCCGGCAGCGGCAGCGGCAGCCGCTATTGCAGTACGGGCAAATAAGATGTGCATGAATTCCTCGACACTGTCGGTCGATGTCCCTGCCATCTTGCTAGGCTTGCGTGGCTTTCAGGCCGGTGAACGACGACCCCGTCAGATCCCGCCCGGCGTGAACTCGCGCCCCAATTCGCCCAGCCCTTCGCACAGAGTGTGGACGCAACTGGCCAGCATGTCCGCATCGGTCGAACGGATCACGAAATTCGCCCCGACCTTGCCTTCGCGGAAAAACGGATAGCTGCCGATCTGCACACCCTCATGCGCTTTTTCGACTTCGCGCAGCAAATCGGCCACTTCGCTTTCCGCGATCCAGCAGCCCACGGTTTCGGACAGCACCGGATCGCCGCCTTCCAGCGTGCCGGTCAGCGCGTCGAGCATTCCCGCGGTGATATTGGGGACCCCCGCCATCAGAAAGACATTGCCCACGCGAATGCCGGGCGCGCCCGAATAACGATTGGGGATCAGCTCCGCCCCCTCTGGCGTGCGCGCCATGCGCAGCCGCGCATCGTTCAATCCGCCGCGGGTTTCGTAATAATCGGCCAGGATCGCCCGCGCTTCGGGGTGGACGATGGCCTCTACTCCCAAAGCCGCGGACACGGCATCGACCGTGATATCGTCATGCGTCGGTCCGATGCCGCCTGTGGTGAACAAATAATCGTTGCGTGCGCGCAGCGTGTTCACCGCCTCGACAATGGCGGCCAGATCGTCGGCCACCACGCGCACTTCGGCAAGGCGGATGCCCTGCACCTGCAGCCAGCTGGCCACTTGCGCGATATTCTTGTCATGGGTGCGGCCCGACAGGATCTCGTCGCCGATAACGACGAGAGCGGCGGTCCATATCTTTTTGGATTCGGCCATGGCCGGTGGCTTAGCGCGCGATCGCGCGCCATGCCACCGCCAGATTGCCGATCGTGCTTACTTGACCAGTTCGACCTGTTCGAAGTCCAGCTCGACCGGCGTTGCGCGGCCAAAGATCGAGACCGAGACCTTGACCTTGTTCTTGTCGAAGTCGAGCTCTTCCACCACGCCGTTGAAGCTGGCGAAGGGGCCGTCGAGCACCTTGACCGAATCGCCGATTTCGTAATCGACGCTGATCTCGCGCTTGGGCGCGGCGGCAGCTTCGTCGCGGGCGCCGAAATAACGGGCGGCCTCACGCTCGGAAATCGGCTGCGGCTTGTTATTGGCGCCAAGGAAGCCGGTCACCTTGGGGGTGTTCTTGATAAGGTGATAGACGTCGTCGTTCATCGCCAGCTTGGCAAGGACATAACCCGGCATGGTCTTGCGCTCGGTCTGTACCTTCTTGCCGCGCTTCACCTCGGTGATGGTTTCCGACGGCACTTCCACCGCTTCGACCAGAGCCTCAAGGCCGGTGCGTTCAGCCTCGGCCAGAATCGCTTCCTTCACCTTGTTCTCGAAACCCGAATAGGCGTGGATGATGTACCAGCGAGCCATTGGTTGTCCTTCAAATCCGTGTTGCGGCGCGTCGCGGCCGCGAAATCAGTGTTAGGCTTGGGCGTAAACCCACGGCCTGAGGCCGAAAAATCAGGCCAGCGTCAGCAGCCAGCGCATGATCGCACCGAATGCCGAATCGATACCCAGAAAAAACAGCGACAGGATCAGCATCATGATGCCGACGAAGATCGAGGTCTGCACCGTCTCGCCCCATGTCGGCCAGACGACTTTCGAACCTTCGGCGCGAACCTGGCGGATGAACTCGCCGGGCGATGTCTTGCGCTTCTTCTCGGGCTCAGCGGGCTTTGCCACGGGTGTTTTGGCCATTGCCTAATCCAGATCCTGTTCTTCGTGCGGGCCCTGTCGCCAGGGCTCTTTCGCCATCGGCTCATCGCCGCGCCAACCGGAGGTTGGAGACAGCTTTGAATATTCCCGATGACTGGAAACGTTGGGCACATAGCCCCGCCCGTCCCCGTGTGCAAGTGCATCCGCAATGCCAGAAGCCCTCGTCTGGTCAGGAAACAGGGCATGTTGCGCGATTGTTGCTGGCCATCGGGCCATGCAACAGGTAGCCATTGCAACTAATTTGTCATGACGGACTGGGGAAACGCGGAAATATGAGCGCAGAGGCAGAGCCTTCGGGCCTGATCGATCACGTCACCAATATCTCGGATTTTATCTGGGGCGGCACATGGGGCGGGGCAGAAGTCATCCCCGTTCCACCGATGGTGATCATGTTGCTGGGCATCGGCCTTTACATCATGATCGGCCTGCGTTTCTACCCGATCGTCAAGCTGGGCAGCGCGTTTGCCGGCCTGTTCAGCAGCCGCAAAAACAAGGGCGAGGGCGAGATCAGCCCCTTTGCCGCGCTGTCCACCGCTTTGTCGGGACAGGTCGGCACCGGTAATCTGGCGGGCGTTGCCACCGCCATCGCGCTGGGCGGGCCCGGTGCGGTGTTCTGGATGTGGATCACCGCGCTGATCGGCATGGCGCTCGGCTTTGCCGAGGGTTCGCTGGCCATCCGTTACCGCGAAAAGACGCCAGAGGGTAACTGGCGCGGCGGCCCGATGAGCTATATCATGCAGGGCCTTGGCCCCAAATGGACATGGCTGGCCATCGTCTTTGCCATCGGCACGCTGTTTTCAGGCCTTGTGACCGGCAATTCGATCCAGTCGAACGAAGTGGCCAGCGGTCTCAACGAATTGTTCGGCATCGAACGCTGGCTGGGCGGGCTGATCGTCGCCATCGCCGTGTTCATCGTGATCATCGGCGGCATCAAGTCGATCGGCTCCATTGCCGAAAAGGTCGTGCCCTTCATGGCGGTGTGCTACATCATCATGGCGGTGATCGCGATCATCCTGAACATTTCCGACATTCCCGAAACCTTCAGCCGCATTTTTGCAGGCGCCTTCTCGGCCCAGTCAGCCAGCGGCGGTTTCGCGGGCGCGGCCATCATCATGGCGATGCGCGCGGGCGTGGCGCGCGGCCTGTTCTCGAACGAGAGCGGTCAGGGTTCGACCCCGATCGCCCACGCGGTCGCCCAGACCGACGATCCGGCACAGCAGGGCCGCATGGCGATGATGGGCACCTTCATCGACACGATTATCATCTGCACAATGACCGCGCTGGTCATCCTGACGGTCGAGGGCCCCTTCACCCATAACGGCGAGGCGGTGAGGCATGTGTGGCAGTCCGATCTGGGCACCACCGCGCAATCGGGCTTTGTCACCACCAGTGCAGCTTTTGCCGCGGCCTTTCCCACGCTGATCGGCAATATCCCGCTGGGCACACTGGTCGCGTCGGTCGCGCTGATCCTGTTCGTGTTCACCACCCTGCTGACGTGGAGCTATTACGGCGAACGCGCGATTACATTCCTATATGACCGCATCCCCGGCTCGACCGCGGGGGGTGAGAAAAAGCTGCACGTGATCTGGCGCGTGCTGTGGTGCATCGCGATCTGGTTCTCCGCCACGCAGCCTTCGCAGCTGGTATGGCGTCTGGGCGATATCTCGAACGCCACCATGGCGCTGCCCAACCTGATCGCGCTGGCCGCGCTGTCGGGCGTGGTGTTCGCGCTGGCACGCGGCGACAAGACGGCGGGCAAGGACTTTCACGTCGACCCGCGCGAGGATTGATCGCGCACCGCGCCGGCAACAGGCACAAAAACAAAGGGCCGTGGGAACGATCCCGCGGCCCTTTTGTTATGCACGGTGAAGGCCGCGCCGCCTCACTGGCGCAAAGCGTCAAAGAACGCGCGGCCGACAATCTTCCGTTGAACTATTTGGCTTCCGTCGAACTATCTGGAACCCTCCGACGCTCGTATAGCGGGCGCTTTCGCGCCTGCCCGGAAGTCCGCGTATGTCCGGAAGGAAATGGCAGGGGTGACAGGATTCGAACCCGTGGCCCTCGGTTTTGGAGACCGATGCTCTACCAGCTGAGCTACACCCCTGCAGGAAGCTGGCCCTCTATAGCGAAGATGCGGCGCTGACAAGCACCGCTTTTCCCCAAACGCCAGAATGCGTCGACATCGGCGCGTTCCGGCGGCATTATCGCAGCTAATGAGCAACCGCAGCCGCCCCGAAGACGCGCAGGACGTGATCGATCCGGAATTGCTGATGCTTGCCTATCGCAGCGGCATTTTCCCGATGGCCGAATCGCGCGACGACCCTGAGGTGATGTGGATCGAACCGCGCGAACGGGCGATCATTCCTCTGGACGACCTGCACGTGTCGCGCTCGCTGGCCAAGGCTTTGAAGGCGGAACGCTATCAGGTCACGTGCAACGCGGCCTTTGCCGAGGTGGTCGACGCCTGCGCCGCCCCGCGCCGCCCCAGCCAGATCGACGATGGCACCGACAGCTGGATCAGCGAACGGATCGCGGCCAGCTATCGCCTGTTGAACCGCATGGGCCATGCGCATTCCATCGAATGCTGGCGCAGTGGTCCAAACGGGCGAGAGCTGGTGGGCGGGCTGTATGGCGTGGGCTTTGGCCGCGTATTTTGCGGCGAATCGATGTTCAGCCGCGCCAGCGATGCATCGAAACTGGCCCTGTGCTGGCTGGTCGCGGCGATGCGCGCCGCGCATATGGAATTGCTGGACTGCCAGTTCATGACCCCGCATCTGGCGACCATGGGTGCAGTGGCCATGCCGCAAGCCGATTATCTGAAACGTCTGGAACACGCGCTGCGCCCCACGACCGAGGCCAGCTTCGCCAGCCTGCCCGACGGGTTTCACTCGCTGGAGACTGCTTCCTCGCCCGGAAAGCTCATCGCGCAATCCTTGACCCAAACGTCATAGACCGGATGCTCGACCACGTTCAGCGACGGGCTGTTCAGGAATAGCCAGCCCGAAAAGATGCGCTTGAACTGCGCATTGCTGTCCTGCCCTGCATCGCGCACCGCGACTTGCACGAATGCGCCCGTCTCCGGTTCGGGGTCCCATGGCGGCCTGCGCTCGCAACTGGCCAGCTTGACCATCACATCGTCGATCACGGTCTCTTCGCCGGGCTTCAGCTCGAACTCGACCGTCAGATTATTGCGCTTGTTCAAAAGGCCCAGCGTGGCGACGCGTTCGGCCAGTGGCGTGCCGGTCGGCACTTCGTCGCCGTCGGCTTCCTGATCGGCATCGATCGTCTCGTTCTCTGCCTGAGTCGCGATGGCGGGCGCCTCGGCCGTTACGCCATCGTCGGGAACGGGCGCGGCCTCATCCTCGCCAGACGTGCCGCAAGCCGCCAGCGCCAGCAGCGTGGCGGCAGCGGCCAGCGGGCGCAGCGGGATCACTGGTCGGGCGACCAGGCTTCGTAATCGCCGGTCGCGCGGGCGCGCACGCCGCCCTTTTCCAGCGCACCGGCGGGGCGATAGGCCGTTGCGGTGCCGGTGGCATTGGGGGTGTAATCCACCTCCCAGATGCGCGGCGGGGGCAGATTGCTTTCGGGCACATCCCCCCCTGTATCGGCGCCTGCACCGTGCAGCCAGCCGTGCCATTCGGCAGGCACGCGGCTCGCATCGTTTGCACCGCTATAGATGACCCAGCGGCGTTCCTGCCCCTGCGCACCCTTTTTACGGCCACGGAAATAGCGGTTGCCCTGCGCGTCCTGGCCCACTTCCTCGCCGTTGCGCCAGCTGTCGAGCAATGTGCCGATGGTGGCGCCGTCCCACCAGGTGAAGATCTTCATGAGAATGTTCATCGCGCCATTCCGTTAGCCCGAGCCGCGCCCCATCGCAACGCCAGAAGCGCGCGCCCTATGCGTAAAACTGTGGCGGATCAGCCCGCCGGTTCGTCCCAGGCCACCTTGTCGCCGGGTTTCAGCCCCAGTTCGGCGGCCCGCCCGCCTGCCAGTTCCAGCACCGCGATCACCGGCCCCTGCGATTCGATGGTGTCCAGCGAATAGGGGACGGCATTCGCGGCAATGCTCTCGATCGTCGAATCGGCCTTGATAAAGATCAGGTCCAGCGGGATGACCGTGTTCTTCATGTAAAAACCGCGCGGCGCGGGCGGCGCGGCGGGGTTCATGACCTTGTTGGGGAAAATCATCCCCTCGTTCGGACCAAGCTCGGTGCGGAACATCAGCCCCTTCATCTGCGACTGGGGGGTCGTGGTATATTCGACGGTAAAGGCGATATCCTTGCCACCACTGGTAATCGTCAGCGGAACAAGCGGCAGGCCCGATTCGGGATGGACCGCCGCCATTTCGGTCGCAGCCGCGCTGGCGGGTGCCTCTGCCTGCGTGCAACCGGCCAGTCCGCCCGAAAGACCAAGGACCAGCGCCGCCGCTGCCACCATCATCCCGTTACGAAGCGACATTCAGAATTCCTCGTCGAAAATGCCCGCCCATTCCAGTGCGGATTGCCGGTCCGGCGCATCGACCAATTCACGGGCGCTGTCCAGTGGGTGACCGGCGCGGATCATGGCCGCAACCTGTTTTTCGCGCAAAGCCCTGTCGGCAGGCGGGGTTTCATCGGGGCCGAACGGGCCGAACCGCCGCTTGCGCGCCAGTCGCAGCGCGGCACGGCGCGCCTCTCCCTCGTCCAGATCGCCGCGCTGGTCCTCGGCCACGCCGGCATGGTCCAGCGCGGCATGAATGCGCCGCGCACCATAGCCGCGCCGCAACAGCCCACCCTGACGGATGCGGGCATATTCGCTGTCGTTCACATATCCGTTGCGAACAAAGCGTTCGACCAGTGCCGCGATATCGGGCTGCGGCTCTTCCTCTGCCCATCCGCGTTCGCGCAGCTTGCGCCTGCAATATCGTTCCAGACCCTTGGCCGTGGTGGCGAAACGGGCGACATAACCCAGCGCCATCTCCTCAAGACGGGCGGCATCCAGCGGCCTTACCGCTCTTGCGCGGCGAGATGTTCGTGGATAAGGGCCCGCATCCTCTGTCATCGCGCCTTAATCGTGCCACAATCCGGTAACAATGGGAACGGCCCGACGAATTCAGGTCGACATGAGGTTAATGCTAGACTTCTAACGGGTTGCGCAACACGGGGAGCAGGGAAAAATGCCGCTTTCGATGCGTGGATCAGCAGTTGATGCAAACCGATGCCGTGTTGGTGCAAACCGATACAATGTCGCGCGCAGCGTGACGGGGCCGCTTCATTCAGCGTTCAGCCCCCGATCGGCTAGGCAGCGCACTCCATTGCCAGCAGCCCTGCGGCTTGCCGGTCAGATAGTTTAAACGGGAAAAGCAACACTATTATGACGCAGACCCCCGAACGGGCCGAGGATCTCGTCCCGACCCCGAACGAAGACGCGCTGGAACGCCGCTTCGCCGATTTCGGCACTTTTGCCGAGGCATTGGATTATGCGGCGCGCGGGACACGCGGCCTCAACTTCCACGACGCGCGCGGCCGTCTGGTGCGCCCCTACCCGTTTTCCGAACTGCGCGACGACGCGCTGAAGATGGCCTGGCGCCTGATCGCTGCGGGCATCAAGCCGGGCGACCGCATCGCGTTGATCGCCGAAACCGGCACGGATTTCGCCGCCCTGTTCTGCGGCGCGGTCTATGCGGGTGCCTGGCCCGTTCCGCTGCCGCTGCCGACCAGCTTTGGCGGTAAGGAAAGCTATATCGACCAGCTGGCGGTCCAGCTGGCCAGCTCCGATCCCAAGGTGCTGTTCTATCCCGAAGAAATCGCCGCCATGACCAAGGCGGCGTGCGATCGTCAGGGTTGCGAGGGGATCGACTGGAACAGCTTTGCGACGCGCGACGCGGTGGAAACCGCGCTGCCCGAACTGTCGGGCGACGATATCTGCTATCTGCAATATTCCTCCGGCTCGACCCGTTTTCCGCACGGCGTGGCGGTGACGCATACGGCGCTGCTGAATAATCTGGCGGGCCATTCGCATGGCATGGCGCTGTCGGATAACGACCGCTGCATCAGCTGGCTGCCGTGGTATCACGACATGGGCCTTGTCGGCTGTTTCCTGTCGCTGATCGCCAATCAGGTGTCGGGCGATTACCTCAAGACCGAGGATTTCGCCCGTCGTCCGCTGGCATGGCTCGACCTGATCAGCCGCAACGAAGGCAAGTCGATCAGCTATTCGCCGACCTTCGGTTACGACATTTGCGCACGCCGCATATCCAGCCAGTCGAACGTGGCCGAACGGTTCGACCTTTCGCGCTGGCGGCTTGCGGGCAATGGCGCGGACATGATCCGCCCCGACGTAATGCAGAATTTCGTCGATGCCTTTGCCGAAGCCGGTTTCAAGGCCAATGCCTTTACCCCCAGCTATGGCCTTGCCGAAGCAACGCTGGCCGTGACGATCATGCCGCCCGGCGAAGGGATCAAGGTCGAACTGGTCGAGGAAGAGCGCCTGTCGGGCGTGCCGCGCGATCTGTCGCGCCCTGCCCGCTATCGCGCCATCGTCAATTGCGGCAAGGCCGTGCGCGACATGGACGTGGTGATCCGCGGCGAGGACGGGCACACGTTGGGCGATCACATGATCGGCAAGGTGTGGTGCCGCGGCCCCAGCGTGATGCACAGCTATTTCCGCGACCCCGAAGCGACCGAGGCATGCCTGGTCCCAAGCGGTGACGGAAAGGGCGCATGGCTGGATACCGGCGACATGGGTTACATGGTCGATGGCTATCTGTTCATCGTCGGCCGCGCCAAGGACATGATCATCATCAATGGCAAGAACCATTGGCCGCAAGATATCGAATGGGCCGTGGAACAGCTTCCCGGTTTCCATCAGGGCGATATCGCCGCCTTTGCGATCCAGGCCGACAATGGCGAGGAAGTGCCCGCCGTGCTGGTCCATTGCCGCGTGTCCGATCCCGTCGAACGCGTCCGCCTGCATGACGAGATCCGCGACAAGGTTCGCGCCATCACCGGCATGAATTGCGTCGTCGAACTGGTGCCCCCGCGCACCCTGCCGCGCACCAGTTCGGGCAAGCTGTCGCGCGCCAAGGCAAAGAAGCTCTATCTCGCTGGAGAGATCGAGCCCTATCGCCTCGCGGCGTAAGCGTGTTTTCTGGCCGCCTAGCTGGCGAACAGCAGCGGCCAGAGCACCATGCCCAGCCCGACAAGGCTGACCAGAAAGCACAAGGTCCGCACCACCGGAACGCCTGCCCAGTATAGCGGCAGGTAAACGATCCGCGCGCCCAGCCACAACCAGCCTCCCAGCGCCGTCATCGCGCTGGTCTTGTCCGCAACGACGACGCCCAGCAGGGCAATGACGGCGATGGGCAGCGTTTCCATGTAATTGCCGCGCGCGCGGCCCAGCCTGCCCGCGATCTTGTTAAGCGGGGGCAAATCCTCGTCCCGCGCGCCGGTGTTCCAGCTGGTGCCATATTGTTTCGTCTTGGCATGGCCTTCGGCGAAAATATGGACCAGCAGCAGGATCGCCGCATAGGCAAGGATACGGATTTCGACAGCCATGGGCCGGTTCTCCCTTATCGTCTTCAATCGGCGGTTATGGTCGGCACGATTACTTCCTCGGGCACCGGCACAGCAGGGGTGTCGGGGCTGGCCCAGCGCAATTGCACCCGCCCGCTCGATCCGCCAGCGACGGGCACGGTGGCGACACCATCGGCCGCCAAAAGACGGCGTACCAGCAGCACATCCTCCTCGTTTCCGGCGACTTCGATCGGCGATGCGATGCGTTTCCCGGCCCATTCGACCAGATCGAACGCCTTGGCGCCCTGTTCGTCGGGACCGTCGCCGTTCAGCGTGATATCGGGCAACGCACGGGCGGGCGGCACCAGCGTGATGCGCCATTCGGGCAAGCGGCCCGCGATCCGCTGCTCCAGCTCGCGATAGGCAAGCAATTCGGCACCCTCGAGCGGCTTGGCCATCACTTGCGCGCGGCGGTTGTCGCGGTCGACCAGCACATCGCCTTCGTCCACGCCCGCCACCAGCGCCATCAGCTCGACCAGATCGCGCACCTCGCGGTCGCTGGCCTCCTGCGCCTGCGCGCGAGCGGCAGCCAGCTGCGCTTCCTCGGCCGCGCTGGCACTGGTGCCGACCTTGAACTGCTCGATGGTGACCAGAACGGGCTCTTCCATCAGCCGCGACAGCCGCCGCTGGACCATTTCCTGCGCGCGCGGAGCAATTTCCGGCGTCAGAACGGTGGCGTTGACGGCGATATTCTCCCCTTCAAAATCGATATCGATCGAAGAGATGCGCGCCCTGCCGGTAAAGCTGTCCGAAATCGCCGTATTCGCCTGCCGCGTGAATAGTGCTTCCTTGCGGATCTGGTTCAGCGACAGGCCCAGCGGTATCGCCAGCGCGACGAAGGCCGCGATCACCACCACATCCTGAAGGCGCGTCTGGTTCTTGTTGAGGTTCGACCGGAAGCCGTAAAGCCGCGCCATCACCGTCGCGGTCAGCGCAATGGTGATAAGGTTCGTAATATACAGCAGCAGCGCGCCCGAAAACACGGTCCAGTTGAATGTCGCAAGGCCAAAGCCCACCACGGCCAGCGGCGGCATCAGGGCGGTAGCGATGGCGACGCCCACCACGGCGCCCTCGCGCCCGCGGATCATCGCATAGGCACCGGCCAGCGCCGAAAACAGCGCGACGAACAGGTCGAACAGATTGGGCCGCGTACGCGCCGCGATCTCTGCCGTCACCGTCTGGATCGGCGACACCGCCACGATCAGCGCGGTAAAGCCCACTGCCAGAACCGAACCGATGGCCAGTGCTTTTGCCGATTTGCGCAGCCAGCCGAAATCGCCCGTCGCAAGGCTGAACCCCAGCCCGATGATCGGGCCCATCAGCGGCGACAGCAACATTGCGCCGATCACCACCGCAGGCGATGACAGCAACAGCCCCAGCACCGCGATCCCCGCCGACATCGCCAGCATGAACAGATAGCGCGCGGATATCACCGCATCCTCGCGCCGCTGTTCAATCACCTCTGCCTGATCGACGCTGGCGCAGACCGTATGGCGCCACCACAGCCGCCACGACAGCAGCACATCGGTAAAGCTGGTCATTTGCCTGCTGGGCGTTTCCTGCACGGGCGCATTGGCGTCACTGGTCGTCATGACGCCTGATTGCGCTTGTTTTTTTGCAGTGTCGAGAGCGCGAATGCCAAGATTTGCGCAGCTTTGCCCTTCACAGCGGCGCATCGAAACGCCAGACATTGCGGTGATGAACGATCCGAATCACGTAACCGCCGCCGTCTCGCGCGAGGTTCCGCCGCCGCAGCGCGCCTCCGCATCGCTCGATCTCTGGCCGATCGGCAATTGCCAGTGCTCTGCACTGATCGATACCGAGGCGACTTTCAGCTGGGCCTGCCTGCCGCGCGTCGATGGCGATCCGGTGTTCTGTTCGCTGCTGGATCACGGCAAGCAAGGGGACGAGGATCGCGGATTCTGGTCGATCTCGCTCGAAGGCGGGAAAGTCGTGGGCCAGTCCTATCTTCGCAACACGCCGATATTGAAAACCAGCTTTGCCGACGACGATGGCAATGCATTCGACGTCTACGATTTCTGCCCGCGTTACAAGCATCGCGGGCGCATGTATCGCCCCGTGGCATTCGTGCGCATTGTCCGGCCTGTCTCCGGCTCTCCGCGCATGCGCATGCGGCTGCGCCCGGCCTGCGAATATGGCGAAAGCACGCCCGAACGCAGCTTCGGCTCCAGCCATGTGTCCTATCGCATGCCTGCCATGGGCATGCGGCTGACCACCGATGCGCCGGTCGGTCTGGTGCAACAGGAAAGCCCGTTCCGCGTCGAGAACGATTTGCATTTCTTCTTCGGACCCGACGAAAGCTTTTCCGACGCCATCGCCTCGGGCATTTCCGACATGATGGCCCGCACGGTCGATGAATGGCAGCATTGGGTGCGCGGTCTGGCGATACCGTTCGAATGGCAGGATGCGGTGATCCGCGCCGCCATCGGGCTGAAATTGTGCCAGCACGAGGATTCGGGCGCGATCGTCGCCGCGCTGACGACGTCGATCCCCGAACATGCCAATTCGGGCCGCAACTGGGATTACCGTTACTGCTGGATCCGCGACGCCTACTACACGGTGCAGGCGCTGAACCGGATCGGCGCGCTGGATGTGCTGGAAAGCTATCTCGAATATTTGCGCAATATCGTCGATAATGCGCAGGGCGGGCATATTCAGCCGCTGTACGACGTACGCGGCAATGGCGAATTGCTGGAATGGGAAGCGCCGGGCCTTGCGGGCTATCGCGGGATGGGGCCGGTTCGCGTTGGCAATGACGCGTGGCGGCAAGTGCAGCACGATGCCTATGGCCAGATCATCCTCTCATCGGCGCAGGCCTTTGCCGATCACCGTTTGCTGCGGATGTCGGGGATAGAGGATTTCCAGTCGCTGGAACGTGTGGGGGAACGGGCGTTGAAAGTGTGGTCCACGCCCGATGCGGGGCTGTGGGAACTGCGCAATTCCACCCATATCCATACCTATTCGGCAGCGATGTGCTGGGCGGCGGCGGACCGGCTGGCCCATGCAGCGCAGGCACTGGGCCTGACCGAGCGGGAGGAATATTGGAAAAGCCACGCCGCGCGCGTGCAAGAGGCGATCCTGAAAGCCGCATGGAACGAGAAGACGGGCGCCATCGCGGCCACTTTCGGCGGCGACCAGCGCGATGCCAGCCTGCTGCAATTGCTCGACCTGCGGTTCATCGGCAAGGACGACCCCAAGTTTCATTCGACGCTGGCGGTGCTGGAAAAGGCATTGCGGCGCGGCGATCACATGCTGCGCTATGACAGCGAGGACGATTTCGGCCTGCCGCACACCGCCTTCAATGTCTGCACCTTCTGGCTGATCGAGGCGCTGCACCACACCGGCCGGAGCGAGGAAGCGCGCACACTGTTCGAAGCGATGCTGGACCGCCGCACCGGCGCCGGCATGCTGAGCGAGGATATCGACCCGCACAGCCTCGAGCTATGGGGCAATTACCCGCAGACCTATTCGCTGGTCGGCATCATCAATTGCGCGGTAATGCTGACGAAAAGCTGGAACGAATACCGCTGAGCCAAAGCCGTCAGGGCGCAGCGATCAGTCGATCGCTTCCTCGCCCGCGCGGCCGACCGAGCTGATATCCTCGCCCAACCCCTTCACCGTGTTGCAGGCGGCGAGCGCCAGAAGGGTCGCGGTCATGGCGGCGGTGAACACAGTCTTGCGGAACATTTTTGGTCGTCCTGAGGAATTGGCCCGAACATGGGCTCTTGCCCGCAAATCTAGCGCAGCGTGCGAATTGCGCAATATGCGCGGATGCGGTTGCGAACAGCCATGGTTTGTCGCATTCCTTTGCCCGTCACAGTCCCCTGCCAGAATGGCATGCCCCGAATGACCGGCGGCAGGCATTCTTGAAACGACTGTCTTATATTGCTAATACACCAATCCTAACGGGGACGTCCCCGGCAAGAGATCAGGAACACGATGGCCGACCAGACCGTACCCACCGCGACTGCGACCGAGACCGAGCTGACGCTGGAAGCGCCCAGCCCCGTGCCCGAGGTAAAGCCCGAAAAGGCGGCGGGCCTCGTCCCCGTCAGCGAAGAGGTGAAGTCGAAGCTTGAATCCAAGGTCGAAAGCTTTGTCGAGGATCTGATCGCCGCCGACGCCAATTCGCCCGAATTCGGCAAGAAGGTCGACCAGTTGACCAATATGGGCCGCAAGGAAATCGTCGCGGCGGCGGGCCAGTCGAACCGCTTTCTCGACCGTCCGGTCCGCGCCATGGATCAGGATACGGGCGTTGGCGCCGATCTGGCAGAATTGCGCCGCACGGTCGAGGAACTGGACCCCGGACGTCAGGGCAAGCTGTCGGGCCCGCGCAAGATTCTGGGCATCATCCCCTTCGGCAACAAGTTGAAGAACTATTTCGACAGCTATTCCAGCGCGCAAACGCATATCCAGTCGATCCTGACGCGTCTTGCCAGCGGCAAGGACGAGCTGTTGATGGACAATGCCGCCATCGACACCGAACGCGCCAAATTGTGGGAAGCGATGGGCAATCTGGAACAGATGATCCACATTTCCAAGGCGCTGGACCGCGAGCTTGAGAATGCGGCGAACGAGCTGGACGTTTCCGACCCTGCCAAGGCCAAGGCGATCCGCGAAACCGCGCTGTTCTATACGCGCCAGCGCACGCAGGACCTGCTGACGCAAATGGCCGTGTCGGTGCAAGGCTATCTCGCGCTGGATCTGGTCAAGAAGAACAATGTCGAGCTGGTAAAGGGCGTCGATCGCGCCAGCACCACCACCGTTTCCGCGCTGCGCACCGCAGTCACCGTGGCACAGGCGATGACGAACCAGAAACTGGTGCTGGGGCAGATCACCGCGCTCAATACCACCACGGCGGGAATCATCGATTCGACCAGCACGCTGCTGAAACAGCAGACGGGCACGATCCACGAACAGGCCGCATCCAGCACGATCCCGCTGGAAACGCTGCAACGCGCGTTCCAGAACATCTATGACACGATGGACACGATCGACAATTTCAAGGTGAAGGCGCTCGATTCGATGAAGCAGACCGTCAACACGCTGTCTGACGAGGTGGAGAAGTCGCGCGGCTATATCGCGCGGGCAGAGGGCGCCAATCGCGCCGCTGCCGAAATCCAGCAGTCCGATCTGCTGAGCATCGAGGGCTGAGGCACGGATGGCCGACAGCACGCACGATTCCGACCGGATCATGGCCTCGGCCAAGTCCAGCCTGACGCATCAGCGCGCGGGCGGACGGCGTGCGGGCAGCGGGTCGATCGGCAAGGGTTCGGCCAGAATCAAGCGCGAGCATCTGACCGGCAAGCTGCTGCGGCTGGCCATGGCGCTGGCGGCCATCGTGATCGCGTCGATGGGCTTTGGCCTGTTCGTCTCGGCGCTTGGGTTCGAAGGGTTGTTCGTCACCGTCCTGCTCATGATCGTCGCGGCGTTCTTCTTCCTGCGCTATCCGCGGATAAAAGTGCCCAAGCGGGAGGAGCTGACCCGCGGCAATCTGAAACAGACGGTCGCCCGCACCGAATTATGGCTGGAATCGCAGCGCCCGGCCCTGCCCGCACCCGCGGTCAATCTGGTCGAACAGATCGGCAGCCAGCTCGACGGGCTGGGCGTGCAACTGACGGGGCTGGACGAAAACACCCCCGCCGCTGTCGAAGTGCGCAAGCTAGTGGGCGAACATCTGCCGCAAATGGTGGCCAGCTATACCGCGATCCCCGCCCATTTGCGGGCCGAGGCGCGGGCGGGCGGCACGCCCGACCGGCAACTGGTCGACGGGCTTCAGCGGATCAGCGGCGAGATCGATGTCGTCACCCGCCAGCTGGCCGAGGGCGCGCTGGACGAGCTTGCGACCCGCAGCCGCTACCTCGATTACCGCTATGGCGGGCCGGATATGCCGCTGGGAGAAATCTCGCCCCCCGATACCGCGCTGCCCCCGCCCTCTGCCAGCGATACGGCCCTGCCCGAAGCTGACGGCGACAGCGGTGTGCCGCTGAATTTCGACAAGAGCCCGCTGCCATCGCGCAGCAAAAGCTGAGACCCGAGGACAGCCCCCGATATGCGCGTCGCCGTTCCCCATTCGCTCGACCGTGCCGAAGTGCGCCGCCGTCTCGACACGCGGCGCGACGATATGGCCGGTTTCATCCCCGGCGGGCTGGCGCAGATCGAAACGTCATGGTCGGGCGAGGACCGGATGATGATGGTGATCCGCGCCATGGGTCAGGAACTGACCGGCCATGTCGATGTGGAAGACGCGCAAGTCGTGTTTGAAATCGACCTGCCGCCCGGCCTGTCCTTTGTCGAACCGATGATCAGCGGCGCGCTGGAAGACAAGGGCCGCAAGCTGTTGAGCTGACGCGTGCCGCTAAAGCTTACGGTGCCTTTCGAGCAATTCGGAAGGAATGCGCAAGGTGCTGGATGCCAGCCGTGCTTCGGACAGGAATGTGACCAGCGCGACCATCAGCAGGCTGAGCGCAAGCAGGAAGAACAGCCCGTCCAGCCAGCCCAGATCCGCCCAGTAATAGGTCGTCAGAAAGATCGACAGCACGGTCAGCCCGATCATCAGCGCCGAGACCACCAGCAACAGCATGGCGCGATTGATCATGGCAATGCGCTGATCCACCGACCTGATCTCGCGCACGACCTCGTCATGCTCGGCCCCCTGGGTTTCCTTATATTTCACCTGCAGCACGCGGGCGCGATCGACCACGCGGCCAAGGCGGCCTGCCAGCAGGTTCAGTATGTTCCCGATCGCGACCAGCACGAACACGGGCGCAAGGGCGAGTTGAATGGTCTGCGCGATCATGGCCGCAAATGTAATCCGGCGCGGCGCGGGTGCAAGACGCGATCAGCGCCGGTGATGCGATTCAGACTGCGCGGGCGATCAGGCAACGGCCTGCGGGTGGAAAGCCCACATCCTCAATGCTTTGCGCCAGCGCGCATTGCCCTGGTTCGACCATATCCGTCCCGATCCGAACCGGCCCGTCGCGCGGGATGACCAGCAAGGCACCGGGATAATCGGCGACGATACCGGCATCGGGCAGCCCGTCGAGCCGGTCGAGCAGGAAAAACGGCCCGTCGACCAGCCTCATCGTGCCGCGATCGGGCACATGAAAACGCAGCGACGGATCGTGCGGGGCGCCCTTGGCCACGGCCATCCCCTTGTCCAGATGCAATTCGCGCGGACGGCCATAATCGTACAGCCGGTAGGTAATGTCCGAATTCTGCTGCACCTCGATCAGGCTGACGCCCGCGCCGATGGCATGCACCGTATTGGCCGGAATATAAAAGAAATCGCCAGCCTTCACCTCGTGCCAGACCAGCATATCCTCTATCGAGCCATCCAGCGCGGCGGTACGCATCGCATCGGCATCAATATTGTCGGCAAACCCCACGCCCAGTGTCGCGCCGGGATCGGCGTCGATCACATACCAGCATTCCGACTTGCCCTGACGCCCCTTGCCTACAGCTTCGGCCTGATCGTCGTCCGGATGGGTCTGGATCGACAGCTTTTCCGACGTGAAGATATATTTGACGAGCAATTCGTCCAGTTCGGCGGGCGGTTCGAACCATACCTCGCCAATACGCTTGCCCGCAGGTGCCGCGAACGGTGCCGGAAGCACATCGCGGCCCCAGACCTTTTCGACTTCGCGCGTGGGCAGGATCGTCATCGCCCCAACCTCGATCATGGCCGCCGACATCACTTGCCCGATGCCCGGATCATTGCTTGGCCGCGCCTTCCAGCTTGCCGACCTTTTGCGCGCCGGCGGCGGTGGTCACCAGCACTTCGTCACCATCCACCACGACAACCACATCGTCCAGTCCAATTACGGATACGCGCGGACCATCACTTTCGACGTAGACATTGTTGCAATCGACCAGTTCCGCACGGCCATTGACCGTGTTGCCCGAACCGTCGCGGATCAGTGCATCGCGCAGGCTGGTCCAGCTGCCGATATCGGACCAGCCCATGCTGGCGGGGACCATGGCGGCGCGACTGGTGTTTTCCATCACCGCATAATCGACCGATTCGGATTCGATGGCGGCAAATGCCTCTGCATCGGGGTGAAAACGACGACCCTCGACATGGCCTGCCTCTGCCGCCTTGCGCGCTGCGGCCGCGATGGCGGGACGGTGGGCTTCCAGCTCTTCCATAAAGCGGTCGGCGCGAAAGGCGAACAGCCCGCCGTTCCAGCTATACCCGCCGTCGGCCAGGAACTGCTGTGCCCGTTCCCGATCGGGCTTCTCCACGAAACGCTCGACCTTGTAGGCTCCGTCCCCGATGGGCTCGCCCCGCTTGATATAGCCATAGCCCGTTTCGGGCGATGTCGCGGTAATGCCGAACGCGACCAGCCATCCTTCATCGGCCAGATCCGCCGCGCGCTTCGCTGCCTGCGAAAAGGCGGCGGTGTCGGCGATATGGTGGTCCGACGGGCAGACCAGCATTACGGTTTCAGGCGGCAGGCGGCAGGCGGCCATGGCGATGGCGGCTGCGGTATTGCGGGCCATCGGCTCCACGATCACGCCGGCACCGGGGGAATCGCCCAGCTGCGCATCGACATGCGCCAGATGCCCCTCGCCCGTGACCACGATGGGCGGTCCGAAACTGTCGGCATCGGCGCAGCGGGCCAGCGTGCCCTCGAACAACGTATTGTCGCCGATCAGCGGCAGAAAGGGTTTGGGAAAGCTTTTACGCGAACGCGGCCAAAGCCGCGTACCGCTGCCGCCGCACAGCACGACCGGAACCATCTTTGCCATTGCGGGGCTTCACTCCATCATCGCCAGTAGTTCGTTTACAGAGCAGCTGGCAAAGCCGACCGCGCTGTCCGAGATACCATATGGAATCAACAGACTGCCGCCCAATTTCAAGGCCCCGCAAGTATATACCACATTGGGCACATAGCCCGACCGGTCGTCATCCTCCGCCGCCAGCACCGGCGCGGGACTGCGCGCCAGCACCTTCGACGGGTCGTCACGGTCCAGCAGGGCACAGCCCAGCGAATATTTGCGCATGGCCCCCACCCCATGGGTAAAGAGCAGCCATCCTTCGTCGGTAAGGATGGGGCTGCCGCAATTGCCTATCTGGATGAATTCCCAAGGATATTTCGGGCCCATAAGCATGACCCCCTCATCATCCCAGTTCACCAGATCGTCGGAGAATAACAGGAACAGGTTCTTGCCATCCTGCCGACCGACCATCGCATAGCGGCCACCGATCTTGTTCGGGAACAGGGCCATGCCCTTGTTACGCCCCGCTGTGCCCAGAATCGGCTCCAACGTGAAGGTACGAAAGTCGCGCGTGCGCATCAGCTCGGACCGGATCGAGTGGCCCGAATAGGCGGTATAGGTGCCGATCCATTCAAAATCCGACGCACCGTTTTCATCGGGACCGTGGTCGAAGCGCACCAACCGCAAATCCTCCAGCCCGCCCGCCTGCTGTTCGGTAATGGGAAAGATCACCGTGTTCGACAGGCTGCTGTCCGGATGGCGATGCACCTCGACCGCGCAATCGCCTTCGGTCGAGCAATCGGCGGAGTTGGCGGCAGTGGCAAAGCTGGATTGCGGCCACAGGCGAAACGATCCGTCCGCCTCCATAATGCCTTCGCGAAACGCGACCGAGCTGATGTGCCCCTCGCCCACTGCGCGAAGGCTCATCACGAAACGGCAGGAATCGGCGCTCATCCCGCTCTGGTCGGGATGCGGCACGATCGACGGGTTCATCAGCGCCGCGGCGGCATAGGTATATTCATGGCAGAAATAGCTGCCGATCAGCTTTTTGCGCAGATCGGAATAGGCCGCCGGATCAAGCTCCAGCGTCTCCTCTACCTCGGCATAGCGTTCCAGGAACATCTGTTCCGTTTGCCAGTGCCGTTCCAGAAAATCGTGGCAGACATGCGCATATTCCGCCGCGGCCGCTTCTTCCGACAGGCTGGCGATATCCTCGACCAGCCGCATGGCGCGATTGCCATCGGCGGTGCGGGCCTGCCAGCCCAGATGAAACGGTCGAAGAACTACGCGTGAATGGTCGGCAAAGAGCCTGCTGTCAGAAATTCGCAGCGGGCTTTTCGGATAATCGCCTTTTCTCAAGGATCTCTCCCGCGTGAAACGCCATTGACTGGTCGTCCGCTTCGGATTCGGGCGACTCCGACTCGTCCGATTGCGAACGTGTCAGCGCTACCACGCCGTAATGCGCAAGCTGAAACGCCAAAATCGATTCCGCGCCGCAATTGCGGTTGGGGCCGCGCGGGGTGATCCCGTCGCGGCATTGTCCGCTGGCCAGATCGGCCAGCACGGCGCCGCGATCGTTATGGCCGAAAAACCAGCGATAGGCTGTTTGCGCATGGTCGATCCAGCGCTGCGACGGATCGGCGCGATAGGCGCTGGCCGCCGCTTCGACTGCGGCTTGCGCTTCCAACGGTTGCTGATCGAAGGGCAGCGCTTCGTGCGGATGGGTAAAGCTGTCCGACCCGACGGGGCGGAACTGGCCGCTGGCGGAAAGCTGCATCGTCGAAATCCAGCGCAGGCTGGACAGCCCGGCCAGCACCCATTCGCCATGGCCGGTGATGCGGCCCGCCTCTATCAACGCCTGCGACAGGCGTGGATTGTCATAGCCGAGCACGGTTTCGAACCAGCCCCAATCGGGGCGGCGCGATTCGGCCAGCAGCCGGTGAAGGAATTCGCCGCTGCGGTTCAGTAACGAAAGTGCGCCCGCGTGATCCGGTTCGCCTTCGATCCGGCAAGCCGCGCCAAGCGTGGCAAAGGCGATGGCGCGCGGCGATTCGATCGCGTCCATCATCGCCAGCACTTCATCGAACAGACCGCGTGCCCACCAGCGCAAATCCTCGCTCCGCCCGCGCAAGGCGGTATGGCCCAGCGCCCAGAGCGCGCGACCATTGGCATCGTCAGAGCCGCATTCCTCGCCCCAGCTGCGGTCGTAATGCATGAAGTTACGGAACCGCTGCGCTTCGGGGTTCCATGCATGGTTGATAAAGGCGGCGAATGTCGCGCCAAGGCGATCCGCGGTCGGCGCGTCCATCGCCTCCGCCTCGCTCACCAACATCAGTGCGCGGGCATTATCGTCAAGGCAATAGCCATGCCGACGGTCGGGCACTTGTCCGATGGCGTGCTGGACCATGCCGGTATCGTCGCACATCGCAACAAACCCCGACAAACCCGGGGTCCGTAAATCGCAAGTCGCCAGTTCGATCATCGGGCGGCGCGGCGCGTCGGCAGCGACATGATCGATCATGCGCACCACCCCATCGGCATAGCGTGGCCAGATCGTCTCCCGCCCGCGGGCATAGGCCCGGCGTTGCAGCGCTTCCAGCTCCGCCGGATCGTCCAGCAAGCGATTCACCGCATCCGCGATCGCACCGCTTGAACATGGCTCGATCAGCTCGCCCACGCCGTCCGCCAGCAATTCGGCGGCATGCAGATAGGGCGTTGAAATCACGGCCTTACCCAGCGCAACCGCATAGCTGAGCGTGCCCGATGTCGATTGCTGAAGATTGGGATAGGCAGTGACATAGATATCGCTCGCCTCCAGCTGGTCGAGCAACTCTTCCGTCTCGACAAAGCGGTCGACCCATTCGATATGGTCTGCCACGCCCAGATCGTCGGCCAAAGCTTTAAGCCTTTCGCGATAGGCTTCACCCTGCTCTGCCACCAGATTGGGGTGGGTCGCGCCGACTATGCGATAGAGGAAATCGGGATGGCGCGCCGTGATGGCTGGCATCGCCTCGATCACATGCTCCAGCCCCTTGCCGGGCCCGATCAGCCCGAAGCTCATCATCACCTTGCGGTTTTCGATGCCCAGCGCCTGCTTGAACAAGTCTTGCCGTCCGAACGGACGGTCGGGCGCGCCGTGTTCGATGACAGTGATGCGGGCGTCGCCCACATTATACATCTGCATCAGCAAATCGCGCGAATGGCGGGCCATGACCATTACTTGCGAGGCACGATCGATCAGCCGCTCCAGTATGGCGCGCTGGCGCGGCGAGGGATCGGCCAGCACCGTGTGCAGCGTCACAATCAGCGGCGCGGCCACGCGATCGACCAGATCGAGCACCATCTCGCCGCAATCGCCGCCGAAAATGCCATATTCGTGCTGCAGCCAGACCGCATCGACACCCGAATCGTTGATCCGGCGCGCCATGCGGGCGTAGTCGGCGCGCTCATCCTGCAGAATTTCGCCCGCAATGGCTCCGTGATCGACGGGCCTTGCCGGATCGGCCATCGCATAGACATCGAAGGTCACATCAGGATGATAGAGCGCTGCCTGTTCGACAATATCGCCGGTAAATGTGGCGATGCCGCATTTGCGGGGAACATAGGTGCCGATCAGGGCAACGCGGCGGCGCGCGGTCTGCGCGGCGGGATCGGAAAAGAGACGAATGACTTCGCTGCCACCCTTATCGGGTGTTCGCAGCCCCTGGCCCGGCTGGCGCGGTGGTAAATCCTTCGTAGTCCCGTTTCCCATTGCTGCGTAGTCCCCGGCGTTGAGGCGATATTCCCCCCAATGCGCCCAACCTGCTTCCGGTTCCTTCGCACTTGCAAAACTGCCGCAAGAATCGGGCGACTGGGCGCATCGTAACCCGCTTTACCCGCCCGACAAAGCAACCATAGAGGAGTAGAACCAGATTTCGCAGGCGCAGCAAGCTAAGTACCCAGAAAGAAAGACTGCCGCCATCCGGTAGTATCGGGGACAGGATTGCCATTTCGATCGGTGGCAGGTCTGTAACGAAATCTTTGTTCGATCAGGCGACATGTTATGCGATCCGCTTCCGGATCGCCGCTGGGTCTGGCGATCCGGCAATTGCGTGGGATGCCATCGATGCCCACGGTGTAATAAACGGTGACCGACGTGCCCGATCGTGCCTTGCTGCCACTTCGCGGATAATCGCGCGCATCGACAATATCGCCCGCGATCTTGACCGCGCGGCGGGCGACAATGCCTCCCATGCCGCTGCCCGATCCACCGCTGCCCGTTCCGAAACCGGTGCCGCCGCCGCCCGATCCGCTGCCTGCATCTGCCGCGCCCGAGCGTCTTTCGGTTCCCTCGGCCGGAGCGACAGGCAAGGGCGGATCAGGCTTGATCACCTGCTTGGGTGGCGGCGCGGCCTTGGGCGCCGGCTCTGCTCTGGGGGCGGGCGGTGCGCTGGCACCCTCAGGCTCGGGATCGGGTTCAGGGGGCGGAGGCGGAGGCGGAGGCGGAGGTTGGGGCGCGCCGACATCGAAGGCCATGATCGAACGGGCCGATTGCGGCAGCACATCGATGTCGAATGCGCGCAGCAAGGCATAAATCGCGCCCAGATGTATCAACGCCACCAGCGCGATCACCGCCATGCGCTGTCCGCGTGACTTGCCGTTTCGGTTCGAAGGACGGGGCGGAAGGGTCATCGGGGATCAAATCCGCAGGCGTTTACCCCGTTCCCTTCCTGTGCGCTGTCCCCTGCAACAGTTGCGAACGCGGAGGTTAGCCGGGCCAGAATCCCAGCGCCGGGACCGAGACGACCGCGAAAATGCCGCCCAGTGCAATTGCCACGCCATAGGGCAGCGGGCTCTTGCGCGAAACGGCCTTGCCGCTCAGCTTTGCCCAGACCAGCCATGCGACAATCAGCAGCAGCCCCGCAATGCCCAGTCCGACCAGATAGGCAACACTGTGCTGGATCGGAATCCACAAGGCGCAGACGGCGAAGAACTTCGCATCGCCGCCGCCCCATGCGCCAATGGCGAACAGGCCGATGCCGACCACAAGCGCCGCCGCGAAATGCGCCAGTCCCCATGCCAGACCCATCCAGCCGAACATCACCGGCACGGCGACCAGCCCGACGACCAGAACGGCAAGGTTCAGGCCATTGGGTATGATCTGTTTGCGAAGATCGGTCCATGCCCCCGCAAGGGCGAGCAGGCAGAACACCGCCAGATAGGCGGCCGGCAGAAATGACACGATCTATCAGTCCTGTGCAGACAGCGATGCCTGATTATCGTTGAAGACGAGGCGGATCGGATAGCCGCGACGGGCCGCCGCGCTGCGCCTTGCACGCGCGATCACCGCCCGGCTTTCACTGACGGATTCTGCGCGAACGGCGGTACGGACCGGAGGTGCGGCTTTGACCGGCGCAGCGGCGGATGCAACGCGAACTTCGCTGCGCGACACGCGCACCGCATCGCTGGCAGGCTTGCCTGCAACGGCAATGCCGGTGGCGGGCTTTGCGCCGATTGTGATCGCGCCCCGCTTCTCAAGCTCGGGCTCTGCCGCGATGGCGGGCAGTTCGGGCAGCGCCATTTGCGCCATTTCGACCTGCTGAACCTGCGGCATCGCATCGGGCATCACCGGTGTGCGGTTTTCCAGCCGCGCAAGATTGCGCGAAAAGCGGTCGTCGTTCGGCGCTGCAGCCACGGCCTGGTTGAAATAGCGATGCGCCAGATCGGTGCGACCCAGCTGGTCATAGGCGATGGCCATGCCGTTAAAGGCTTCGCCCGCAAAGCGCGGATCATAGGACGCCTGCCGGAAAGCGGTGATCGCCTGCGTCGTCAGCCCCTTTTCAAGGTAGTAGCGCCCGACCGCGAGGCGGCCTTCGAAATAATCGCCCATATCCACATTCTGCGGATCGCCGCGAGACGCGGTCGACGGCCCGAAAATCGCCTGACAGCCCGACAGCGCCAGCGCAGCGGCGACAATCCCCGTTGCGGTCATGGCCTTTCTGGTGTTGGTTTTCAGCATCTTAGGATTCCCCCCTATCCTTACCCGTTCATCAGCGGGAAAATGTCGCGCACGACACGAATGCTCGCGGGCAGCATCAGCACGCCGATCATCGTCGGCAGCATGCATACCACAAGCGGCACGGAAATCAGGACCGGAATGCGATGCGCCTTTTCCTCGGCGCGCATCCGGCGTTTTTCACGCATTTCGCTGGCATAGACGCGCAGGGTGGACGAAATGCTCGTCCCCAGCTTGTCCGATTGCACCAGCAGCGTGGTGAAGGAGCGGATTTCGTCCACGCCGGCCATATCGGCCATCTTGCGGAACGCTTCCTCGCGGCTGGCCCCGGCGCGCAGCCGCAGCACGGCCACTGACAGCAACTGCGATACCAGCGGGTGAGACTGAACCATCTCGCGTCCCACACGGTCCATGCCTGCCTCGATCCCCAGCCCAGCCTCTACGCAGACGAGCAGCAGGTCGAGGCAATCGGGGAAACCGTTCACGATTTGCTCGCGCCGCCGGTCGGCCTTGGCCTGCACATAGATATTAGGCAGATACAGGCCCAGAAAGCCCAAAATCGCGCCAAAGAAATAAACCGTGAAAAAGCCCGGAGGTTCGGGCCGTGAATAGACGATCAGCACAAAGCCGACCACCAGCACGAAAGGCAGCACCAGCCGCGTCAGCGTAAAGATCCGCGGTGCTGCCGGATGGGTGTAACCCGCCTCGATCAGCTTGTCGCGCAAGCGCTCGCTCTTCGTATCGGCCAGGCTGAGGCCCGTGCGCTCGACCATGTCGGCCAGATTGCTCCACGCCGAATTATTGTTTGATTCGCGCAGGCTTGCCGCCGTTTGCGCCTCGCGCCGGTCGGTGCCCAAAGTTTGCAGCCCCGCACGGATCTGCGACCGACGCGAGAATGCGCCAAGCGCCAGATACACCAGCGCGGCGACAATCGCGAACAGACCAACAAGCGTGGCGATGCGCGCGGTCTGGTTGGCGAGGATGAAATCAATCATGGCGTCAGACCTTCAGATCGATGATCTTGCGGATCCACAGGAACCCGGAAACATACATCACCATCAGCACGATAAAGCCGATGATGAACATCCGGTCCTCTGCCACCGACAGATAGAATTCGGGGTTCACCATGAACAGGCCGATAAAGGCTGCAACCGGCAGGATGGTCAGCATCCAGCCCGTCATGCGTCCTTCGGAACTGAGCGCACGAACCTTCATATACAGGCTGGCACGGGCGCGGATCACTTCCGACAGGTTCTGAAGGATTTCGGCAAGATTACCGCCGGTTTCGTTCTGTACCGAAAGCGAGACAACGAACATGCGTATATCGTCAAGGTCCCAGCGTTCGGCCATGGCGGTCAGCGCGTCGGTCAGCTCTGCGCCATAGGCGACTTCGTCAGCGACCAAACCGAATTCGCTGCCGATGGGGTCTTCCATTTCCTCGGTCAGCAATTCCAGCGCGGCGGCGATCGGATGCCCCGCCCGCAAGGCGCGGACGAACACGTCGAGCGCGATGGGAAACTGTTCTTCGACACGCTTGCGCCGCTTGGTCGCTATCATCGACAGCACCATGACCGGCAGCACGAATGAAGCCGATGCCGCCAGCACGATCGACAGCAGGATCGTGCCCGCCGTAAAGCGGAAACCCGCCCCGCCGATCAGCAGCATCAACAACGCCGATAGAACAACAAAGGCCGCCCCCATCACCATGATCATCTGCGGCGGGGTAAAGCCGACCTGCGCCGCCAGCATGGTGCGCTCCAGCTTTTGCAGCATATGCGCGAAAACAGGCGGCAGATTGGCATGGTCCTGCGGCGTGTTCTTGCGCAACCGCGCCAGAATCTCGTCGCGGCTGGTGCCTTCGCGGATCATCGCCAGCCGCTTGTTGACCGCGCGGCTATGGGCTGTTTTCGACCAGCTGTAATTCAGGCCAAGTTGCACGATCAGAAAGACCGTGCCGAAAATCGCCAGCAGCGTCAGCGCCTTGAGAAGTGTCTCGATCATGAGCCCATCTCGAAGTCGGGGCGGAACAGTTCGGGCTGAAGATTAATGCCCGCCGACAGCGCATCGGCATGGAACTTGGGCCGGATGCCCGTCGCCTCGAACTTGCCGATGACATTGTTATTCTCGTCGCGGCCCGTGATCTTGTAGCGATAGATTTCCTGCATGGTGATCGTCTCACCCTCCATGCCGGTCAGTTCTGACAGGCTGAGCACGCGGCGGCGACCGTCGGCAAGACGGCCGACCTGCACCACGACATTGATGGCCGATGCAATCTGCGCGCGCGCCGAGCGTGGCGGCATGTCGATCCCGCTCATCCCGATCATCTGTTCCAGACGCGACAGCGCATCGCGCGGCGTATTGGCGTGCACCGTGGTCATCGACCCGTCGTGGCCGGTGTTCATCGCCTGCAACATGTCGAACGCTTCACCGGCGCGAACCTCGCCCACAATGATCCGGTCGGGGCGCATGCGCAGCGCGTTCTTGACCAGTTCGCGCTGGGTCACCTCGCCCTTGCCCTCGACATTGGCGGGGCGCGTTTCGAGGCGGGCGACATGTTCCTGCTGCAGCTGAAGTTCGGCCGAGTCCTCGATCGTGACGATGCGTTCGCGCGGATCGATATAAGAACTCATGGCGTTCAGCAGCGTCGTCTTGCCCGAACCCGTACCGCCCGAGATCAGCACGTTGCGGCGCGATGCGACCACAGCGCGCATCACATGAGCCATCGGTTCGGGCACCGATCCCAGTTCGATCAGCCGGTCGATACCGATACGCTTTTTGGCGAATTTACGAATGGACAGCAGCGATCCGTCGACTGCCAGCGGCGAAACGATGGCGTTTACGCGCGAACCGTCGGCCAGACGCGCGTCGACGAAGGGCGAGGATTCGTCGATGCGGCGGCCCACCGCGCTGACGATCTTCTGAATGATGCGCATCAGATGCTTGTCATTCTGGAACTCGGTCGGCGCTCGCTCCAACAGGCCGTTGCGTTCCACGAAAACGATTTCGGGCCCGTTCACCAGAATATCGGTAATCGAATCATCCTGCAGCAACGGCTCCAACGGGCCGAGGCCGAGCAATTCGTCGAGCACATCCTCGACCAGAGCGGTGCGTTCGGTGCGGTTGAGCGGCTCTTGCCGCTGCATCAGGATTTCGCCGATGATCTCGGAAATCTCGGTCCGGATCTGCTCGCGCGGCATTTGTTCCAGCGCGGACAAGTTGATCTTGTCGAGCAAGGCCCGGTGGATAGAAACCTTGAGGTCGAGCGCCCGCTTTTTCGACTCGTCCTGCTCGCCATCCAGCGTTTGCAGCGCCGCCATCGACACCACGCCCTCGGGCTGGACGGATTGCTCCGCGCGCTTGACCGACCATTTCATCAGTCTTCACCCCCATGACGCTGGCACAGCATCTCTGCCAGCTTGGCGACATCCTTTAGGAAGGGCGCCTTCTTATTGATCTCACCCAGCAGGATCCCCTGATCTTGCGCGGAATCGAGTCCGGCCTTGTCCTTCGCGATTGTCGCGGCGACATTGCGGTGCAGCGTGTCCGACACTTCGTGCACGCCGATCGACTGGAACATCTTCTTCTCGGCCCGGTTGACGATCAGCCGCATATTGTCGCGCGGCACATCCATCATGTCGAACAGCTCAAGACAGCGCTTGGTCTGGCGCAGGCCGGTGATGCTCTGATCGGTCAGCACCAGCATATCGGTGCAGGCCAGCGCGGCGGACAGCGACCAGTTGGTCCAGTTCACCGGCAAGTCGAGCAGCACATAATCATATTCGCGCCGCGCCAGCGTGAGCATACGCAGCAGGCGGTCGACGTCCACGTCTTCCAGCGGCGTGATCTGGGCGGGCGCCGCGACGATGTAATGGCCGTATTTCGTCTTCACCGCAGTATCGCGGATCAGGTCGCCATCCAGCCGTTCGCCCGCTTCCAGCAGGTCCAAAACGCTGTTCTGCGGGGTAAGACCCATTTGCGTCGCCACCTCGCCAAATTGCAGGTCGAGGTCGATCAGGCAGACGCGCGAACCACACGCGCCGTCATCGGCAATCGCCGATGCAAGATGGGTCAGAATGGTGGTCGCCCCCATGCCGCCGACGGCATGGACCATGGTCGCCATCGGCGCGAGCCGGTCCATGCCCGCCGAATGGCTATTGGTGGCAGCAGCGTCGATGACCTGCGCGAATAATTCGTCGAAATCGAACGGCAGAGCGACCACATCGGCCACGCCCTGACGTAATAATGCGCGCACAAGGCGCAGATCGGCGTTCTCGACAGCGGCTAGCAGCGGCAGATTGGGCCGTTCGCGGCGCACCTGCTCCATCCGCAACAGCGAGGCTTCGCTGTTGGGATCGATTTCCAGCACCAGCATCTCGGCCTGGTCCATCACATTGTTCGGAACGGGTTGACCTGCATCGAGTGCGATCGTGTTGAGCTTGCTTGCCCGGTTGCCCCCGACCGCCCCGTCGAGACGTGCGATATGGGCCGGACTTGCGACGACGAAAGCATTCATGGGCAGTTCGGTCCCGCTATTGCCTGCGATGTTGAGTTCACTTCTCATCTGCCAAAGCCTTAATTCGAAAAACTACCTTCGCCATCTTCCATGGTCAGCGTGTAGCTGAGGTCTGGCAGACCGAAGTTAAAAATTCCTGCAAGGAAGATTGGTCGGAAAGCCACATCCTTAACCGTTACTGTTACAAGGGGATCAACATCCGATCCATTAGGATCTCCAGAGTATCCCAATCCGGACCAGTCATAATCCACTTGAACATTTTGGGGGGCGATTCCTGCATAAATCTGGTTCATTCTTCCAACCAGAGTGTCAAAAGAATCGCCTGTTGTTGCCGTAGTGAACGGACAACTTGCTTTGCAGGTACAGGTAACTGCTCCCGCGTTTGTGCTGGTGCAAACCACACCCGGGAATGCGGAACTGCCCGAAACAGGCGATTTCGGTACAACCTGTCCTTGCGGAACGCCGCCGTTTATCGCGTAACTATAGTTCTTTAAGCCATTTGCATTGTCGTCACCGGGAATAATATCGGTCGCCACCGCCCAGCGCGTGCCGATCTGCACGGCTTTTTCGACTTCATTGGTGTTCCAGATAAAGCGGCCGACATCGATGATGCCCAGCAGGAACAGGATCATCACCGGCACGACCAGCGCAAATTCGACTGCCGAGGCAGCGCTTTTGTCCGCATAAAGGCGGCGCAGTAAAACAGGCCGGTTCATACGCCCGCCACCGCTGCTTGCGCTTGCGCGCGAACCTTTACGTTACTGGTATCAAAACCCAGCAGACCAAGAATTGCCGGATAGGTGACCACCGTGCTGACCATCACGCGTGGCGCGCCGCCGGTAACGTCCTTGTAAAGGCCCGTCGTTGTCGAGGAATCGCAGCTGACGGTAATGGTGATATCGCCGTTAGTCCAACCCTTCACCTTGGGATAGGCCAGCCCGCTGGGCAGACCGGTACGCACGACATTCTTGATATTGTCGAGCGGGATATCGGTCGTTCCCGTAGGCGCGGTCGACGCGCAATCATAGCTGGTGAACGGCAGCCGCGCCGCATAGCGGGCCCCCTGCCGCACGCCCTTGATCACCTTGTGTTCGGTCCAGAGGTAATACCCCCCTTCGAAACAGGTGAACATCAACGCGAAGACCACTGGCGTCATCAGCGCCATTTCGACACTGGCAACGCCGCGACGATCGCGCAGCAAATTTCGGATCCGGCGCATCATTCGATCAGATAAGGCTTGTCCTTGCGAACAGCCTGTCCCACTTCGCCACCGCCCCCTAGCTTGGTGACATCAACAATCTCTATATAAACGTCGCCCTGATGCGTGCGCGGACGATTGACCGATGGCTCGACAAGAAAGGCGTCGATCCATTTGGTCACCGGCACATTGGTCGAACTGCCGTTCACACCTTCTGCCACGCAATTGATGACTGCCACGGTAATCTTGCGCCGGTCGGCTACAAGCCCACCTGGCGTCACCGGCGTTGCACATTGTGCCGCGCCGTGGCTGTAACGGGCGTTATTGCCGTTACCGGTGACGTAACGGGAACCCAATACCGTTTCACCAACGACGGAGTTGCCGGCATTGTCCATTTCCCAGCGATACACATCGTAACGGGATGCATTGGAAGGCAGCCCCGTATTGGCTGGCCACGTGCCCCAGCCCCAGCTGGGATAATTCACTTTGAAATAAGCATTGCGATCCCATGTTCCGGTCCCGACCGGAGAAGTGCAATGCCCGCCGGTTGAATCTGCCACCGCATGGCAAATGTCGCGGGGATACCCCATCACCTTCGGCATGGTCGATCCGGACGTCAAAGGAGTAACCGACGCGGGCAGATACTGATCCGCTTCGGGCGCTAGATCCCAACCCTGCGAACCCAGCGAACAGGCGTTTCCTGTCGTGCCATTCTTTTTGATCAGGTCTTTCACTGCGTTTACCGACGGCGAACATACCCCGCCGCTTGGACAATTCTGCCCCTGATCATAGATATCGAATCGCGTATTGATCGCATCGGTAACCGAAGTGTTCGCCCCGGGCTTGGTATCCACCCCCGTCGTCTCGATGCATTCGCCGGGCGGCGTGTTCCAGCCCAATGCGGCCCGCAAGGCATTCGCGCCATTGCCGTTGCCGGTCCTTAAATATCCGAAGTTACCCGGCACCCAGCCGCCTCCCCCGCCGCCGACGGAAACGAGACGCACACCTTTTCCCTTGTAAAGACCGTCAAAATTCGGATCGGTGCTTTCCGCCGGATTGCAGATCATAACGGGCGGCGTGTTGCAGACGGACGAGCCCAGACTGGCTACTGCCCTTGCAGACATGGTTGAGAAGATTGCGCCGACTATGGGCGTGAATGCGTAACGCGCCGTGCGTGTATCGACAGTAACCTTCACTATCTTGCTGGTTTCATCCGACCCGGAAACCGTGAAGGATCCTGGATTATCATATGCGCTGTAAAAAGCGATGTACGTGCGGTCGCCACATTGATCGCTGCCAGTCGCCGCCGCCTCACCCGCATTAACGGTCACCAGATTGCCGGATCCGTCGTTCGACAAAAGAGTGATATTGGTCAGGAGGCCGATAGCAGCTTCATCGGCCCTTGAGCATGCTTCGTTCTGACCATCCAGCTGCGTCGCCGCCGCAAGGGCCGCCTGATCCGCCGCGTTTTGCAGTTCGGAATCCATGCCCGCCATGCGCGCATAATCGAAACCCACGCCGCCAATAGCGATCAGCCCGATCAGCGCGACAGCGTAAATGCCGGCTACCGCGCCGCTCTCATCGCTTGCGAATCTGCGAATACTCCCCTGCATCCTTTTCGCCACCTGTTAAAATGCTCAGCGGATCAGGTGCCGCCGCTCAAACCTTGCAAGCTGCCGCCCGTCTGCGCCTCGGGCTCTTCAACCTCGCCCGCGCGATAGGCTTCGACCGCCTCGTTCGCGATCTCGGCAGAATATGTCATATCCTCTTCATAGACCGGATCGGGATTGACGATCATCGCGGCATAGGCCTGCCGGTTGGCTTCACCGAATGCTGCCGGATCGAACGGCCCCGCTTCCTGGCTACCGTAATAGGAACAGCCGCCGGTCAATGCCGCTGCCGCAGGAAGGATCAGAAGCTTAATATTCATAGTCGGGAACCTCCTGAACGGTGGCGGCCGCCGCGGGCGCGGCTGGCGCCAGCGGGACGGGCTGGTAATCGTCACCCACCAGATGCACGTCGAGCGGATCGGGATCTTCGACCCGATCGGTCGGCAGGTTCACGTAACCGGGCCGGATCGGCTTGACGAGGCGCGGCGTCACAACGATCAGCAGTTCCGTCTGGCCCTTTTGATATTCGGTCGAACGGAACAGCGACCCAAGGATCGGGATCGAACCCAGCAGCGGCATCTGCGATACCGTCGTGCTCATATCCTCTCGCAACAGGCCCGCGATCGCAAAGCTTTCGCCGTCGCGCAGTTCCAGCGTGGTGCTGGCGCGGCGCGTCTGCAGACCGGGGACCGAAATGTCGTTCACGGTCACCGATGCCGACGGGTCGAGCGAACTCACCTCCGGCTCCACCAGCAGGTTGATCACATTATTGCCCAGCACGGTCGGGGTGAAAGCAAGGCTGACACCGAACGTCTTGAACGTCACGGTGATCGCATCGGCATTGCCGCCTGCGCCGCCCGCGACGGGGATCGGGAATTCGCCGCCCGCCAGGAACGAGGCAGGCTCACCCGAAAGCGCGACCAGCGTCGGCTCGGCCAGAGTCTTGGCCATGCCCTTGCCTTCCAGCGTATCGAGATAGGCCTCGATATTCACGTCGCCCAGATTGAACAGAGTGCCGATAACACCGAATGCACTCGATGGCGCTGAAGCACCGCCGATGGCGAAACCGAAATCGCCGTCATTGCTGATGCCCGAACTGCGCACGCCGAACTGGCTGCCGACGGTCCGGTTCACTTCGGCAAAGCGCACTTCCAGCATCACTTGCTGGCTGCCGCCTACCGACAGCAGGTTCACCACCTTGTCGCCCGCGAAAGCCTCGGCAATACGCGAAGCGCGGCTGGCGGCCCCTGCGTCGCTGACAAAACCCGACAGGATCACCGACCCTGCGGAAAGCCGCGCGGTCACATCCTCTCCGGGAAGCAGGGCGGCCAGTTCGCTGCGGATGCCGTCGACGTCGGGGCCGACGGTTACATCCATCACGGCGATAACCTGATTGCTGCGGTCATACAGGGTCAGGCTGGTCGTGCCCGGCGCCTTGCCCAGCACATAGATCGACCGGTCCGAGATTGGCAGAACATCCGCAATCTCGGCATTGCCGACCATGGCGCGGCTGATGGCGCGGTCGCTGGTGACGACCTGGCTTTTATTGATGGGCACTTCCAGCCCGCCGGCGTGCAGCCCGTAATCCTGCGCCATGGCCGGCGCTGCGAAAGGCAGCGTTGTGGCGAGCGCGAATGCGGCGATTATGCTTTTCTTGCGCATGAGATCAGCTCCCCCCAAGCTGGCCGATGGAATAGCTCGATTGCTCTGTCCCGCGCACCACCGACATGGTGGGGCCTGCGGGACGGGCCGGTGCCGCGGCGGCAGCCGGACCACGCGGCGCAGGTCCGGCAGGCGCATCGACATAGGCTGCGCGAACCGGCGCGCGATAGCCGCTGCCGATGTCGCGCGCCGAAACGGCGACGCCGGGTCCCGGCTCCTGATTTTCGACATTGCGCAGGGCAAGGCTCAACTGCCCCAGCTGGCGGGCAAGCGTCAGCTTTTGCGCGTCATATTGGTCGACCATGACGGTCACATTGCCGCCGACGCCGGGTTCGGTCGCATTCTCGCTGGCCACCTGATCGACGGCCAGAACCTGAACGCTCTCCATGATCACCTCGACGATGCGGTCCTCGCCCTCGCCGCGGGTCATCAGCACGTCCACGATATCGGCCGGGCGCACAAAGCCCGAAACCTGCGTGGTGGCGTTGACCGGGAACGAGATGGCGCGCATCCCGTCGGGCAGATTGGCGGAAAGCACCGCGCGGCCGCTCAGCTTGTCGGCAAGGATCGGTTCGCCCGGAACGATGGGGCGGATCGCGACCTGTCCGCCCTGCGCCAGCTCCTCGATTGAGAAAAAGGCACCGGTCGGCACCGAATTGGCCGGAAAATTCTGCATGCGCGTGTTTTCGGTCGTGATGGCAGTGCCGAATTCCATCGGCTGCGTGGCGACCACGATGCGGGCCACTTCGTCCTGCTTGGCCAGCCGTTCCTGCTCATTCTCAATTCCCGTGAAATAGGAATTGGCGAGCACCACGGCGATCAGGCCCAGGCCGATCGCGACCAGCAGGAATATCCAGTTACGTCCTATCATCCCCCTCGCGCCCCCCCTAGCCGCGAATTAATCTGTCATCTCTCTAACACGCACTGTTAACCGAAAAAAGTGAAGGAGTCCCTACTGTCCCGAATTGGGAGAGAAGAGAAAAAAGCCCCGCCATCACTAAAGATGTGCGGGGCTCAATCATTAAGCTGGATTAGCAGATGTCCGCATCAGGATCGTAAGACCCAGCATCAAGGCTAGAACCGGCATCCGACTTGTTGCAATTATAGACATCGTTCGCAGCATTACCCACTGCGGTTTCAACATTGGTGCCCAGCACCAGAGCAGCCGCACCGATGCCAACGCCGACGACGGCGATGATCAGAGCATATTCGGCAGCCGAAGCGCCCGATTCGTCAGCGATGAAATTCTTGATGAAAGTCTTCATGATATTACCCCTCTAGGTCCAAATTCGGATCCAAGCGCAGTTCATATACCGAAGGTTGCCGGCTTCTATTTCCGGTTCTCCCTCACTCCAGCCGGAATGCACGCCACGGATGGTCCGCGATCGCTCGCAATCCCATCCCTCAAAGGCCGCGCCCCACGCATCCCTCTGGAATGTCAATTAACCTGCGCCGCCCCTTAATTTTCGTCAATATTTATCCCCGCAAGGCATCTTATCGCGTATTTTCAATGGTTTAAAACTTAACAAACCTAACACTGGCTGTCATTTCGTTATGTTGATGAAATCGATCGTTAGACGTTTAAAATAAACGTGTTATTCCAGTGCTTTATGCGTTAACCTAATCAAAAATGGCGCACGCTGTACCGCGATGGCACGGAATCGTGCCCCAAAAACTGCATTTACCACTCTTTTTAACCGGTTTCCGCAGTGCGAATCGTTTACTTGCATTATTGTCAGCATTTCTGCCCGCAACTTGATCTGCGGCAAATATGCTGCACTCTTGGCGCTGCCTCGAAAGATCGTTGCAATTGAAACCGGGCGGGACCACATCACGCTGAGCTGCAGGAGAGCGGGACCGGCAGGAGATCGGGACCTGCAGGAAAGCGGGAACGAACAACGGCCCGGTCTGTATCGATAGATGCGTCGGATCGTGTTTTGAGAGAGGGAAGTAATGGCAAGCGAAGCCAAGGCCGGAAAAGCCAGAAGCACGTCAGTGACCGGGAACAAGGCAGAAACCGGCAAAAAGGCCGATCGGGATCAAAGGCGCGCTCTGGTCAGCCATATCCGCGCCTCTCTGCTGGCGGGCGACGCGCCATTGGCCGATGCCGAGATGGACGCAATCGCCGGTTTCATGCTGCAGACCGCAGCCACGCGCGAAGCGGGCGGGGCGGTGATCGATGTGGCCACCGCCACCGAGCCGCATCGCTATATGCGCCTTGCCATCGTCAATGACGACATGCCCTTTCTGGTCGATTCGCTGGCCGCCACACTGGCCGCGCAAGGGCTGGTGGTGGACCGCCTATTGCACCCCGTCGTCCCCGTGCGCCGCGACGACAAGGGCCGGTTGATCGAACTGCTGACCGATAATGGCGCGGGCGAAGTGCGCGAATCGATGATCTATATCGAAACCGCGCGTGTCGACGCCAAGGCCCGCCGAGAGCTGGTATCCGCGATCCGCACAACGTTGAACGATGTGCGCGCCTCGGTCGAGGATTGGCCGAGGATGCGCGCCGCCATACTGGAAGATGCCAGCCGCATCGCCGATCCCGAAGGCGCGGCGCTGCTGCGCTGGCTGGGTGACGATATGCTGACGCAGCTGGGCCATGTGACGCGCAAGCGCGACAGTTCGATGACCCAAAAGCTGGGCATCTGCCGCAAAAGCGCGCGCGAAATCCTTGCCGATGCCTCGTTCGACCGCGCCTTTGCATGGTTCGACGAACCCGGCGGCGACAATCGCGGCCATGCACCGCTGATCGTCAAGGCGAATGCCGTATCGCGCGTCCACCGCCGCGTGCCGGTCGATCTGTTCATCGTACCGGTGATAGAGGATGGCACGGTCACCGCTTTGTCGGTCCATGCCGGGATTTGGACCAGCGCGGCCCTGGCCTCTCCGCCCGATCGCGTGCCGCGCATGCGTCAGCAATTGACCCATATGATGGAAAAGCTGGGTTTCGACAGCGGCGCGCATACGGGCAAGGCACTGGTCCATGCGCTGACCGAATTGCCGCATGATCTGCTGATCGGCTTTTCCGAACACGATATCGAACGCGTCGCCACGGCCATGACCAGCCTTGCCGACCGTCCCCGCCCGCGCCTGACCTTGGTAGAGGCACCGCTGGCCCGCCATCTGTTCGCCTTTGTCTGGCTGCCGCGCGACATGCTGTCGACCGAAGTGCGTTTGCGCATTCTGGGCATGTTGCAAGACGCTATCGGCGCCGAGGTGCTGGACTGGAGCCTTCAGGTCGAGGGTGGCAATCTGGCCATGATCCGCTTTGTGCTGGACATCCGCAATATCGACGGAGCGTTCGACGAAGCGGCGCTGGACGCGCAATTGCAGATCATGCTGCGCGGCTGGAGCGAGGCAGTCGAAGGCGAGCTGTCGAAGATCGAGGACGGATCGCGCGCCGCCGCCATTTCGGCGCGCTATGCCGACAGTTTCCCTGCCGGCTATCGCAGTTTCTATGGCGCGACCGAAGCCGCGCGCGACATTGCCCGCCTGCATAATATCACGTCGGCTGACGATGGTGCCGTCGCCGATGCGCCCCCCGCCCGCGCGGTGCGGCTCTATTGCCCCGAGCATCAGGCGGCCACCGATGACGAACCGCTGCGTCTTAAAGTCTACCAGCAGCATGGCCAGTTGCCTTTGTCCGATGCAGTGCCCGCGCTGGAGAATTTCGGCTTTCGCGTGATGTCCGAAATTCCGACTCCGCTGGACGGCGGCGATCTGGGCACAATTCACGATTTCGGCCTTGGCCTGCCCGGCGGCGAAGATGCGCGCGAATTGCTGAACCGAGCCGAAGCCATCGAACAGGCCATTGCCGCCGTACTGAATAATTCGGCAGAGAACGACCAGTTCAACCGTCTGGTCATTTCCGCCGGATTGAGCGCGAGCGAAACTGACTGGCTGCGCGCCATGTACCGCTATTTCCGTCAGGGCGGGCTGGGCTTTACCATTGCCTCTGCCGTGGGGACGCTGGCGCGCAATCCCGCGATCACTCGCAACCTGCTGGCCCTGTTCCGCGCGTGCCATCAGCCCGAATTCAAGGGCGACCGCGAAAAAGCCGCTGCCGACGCGCGCGAGGATATCCGCACCGCATTGCTGAAGGTCGAGCTGATCAACGACGACCGCCTGCTGCGCCAGTATCAAAGCCTGGTCGATGCGATCCTGCGCACCAATGCCTTTGCCCCCGCCGCGACCGAAGCATTGGCGTTCAAGATCGATTCCGCGCTGGTCCCCGGTCTGCCCAAGCCCGTGCCATGGCGCGAAATTTTCGTTTATTCGCGCCGTGTAGAGGGCATCCACTTGCGCGCCGGCCCTGTCGCGCGCGGCGGCTTGCGCTGGTCCGACCGGCGTGACGATTTCCGAACCGAGATCCTTGGCCTGATGAAGGCACAGCGAGTGAAGAACGCGGTTATCGTACCGACCGGCGCCAAGGGCGGATTCTATCCCAAGCAATTGCCCGACCCCGCCCGCGACCGCGCAGGCTGGGCCGCCGAGGGGCAGGCCAGCTATCAGGTTTTTATCCGCACCTTGCTGTCGGTCACCGATAATATCGTGAAGGACAAGGTCGTGCATCCGGCTGGTGTGCTGTGCCGCGACGGCGACGATCCCTATTTCGTGGTTGCCGCCGACAAGGGCACCGCGCGCTTTTCCGACGTTGCCAATGCGATTGCCGAGGATCGCGGTTTCTGGCTCGACGATGCGTTCGCCAGCGGCGGGTCGCACGGTTATGACCACAAAGCCATGGGCATCACCGCCCGCGGCGCATGGCTTTCGGTGCAACGCCATTTCCGCGAAATGGGCGTCGACGTGCAATCCGATCCGGTGCGCGTCGTCGGCTGCGGCGATATGTCGGGCGACGTATTCGGCAATGGCATGCTGCTGTCCAAAGCGATCCGCCTTGTCGCCGCATTCGACCATCGGCATATTTTCATCGATCCCGATCCCGATGCCGCCAAGGGTTGGAAGGAACGGAAGCGGCTGTTCGGTCTGTCGCATTCCAGCTGGGACGATTACGACAAGGCGCTGATCAGCAAGGGCGGCGGGGTTTTCCCGCGCACGATGAAGCGCATCCCGCTGTCGGCACAGGCGCAAGAGGCGCTGGGTATCGACGAGAGCGAGATCGAGCCTGACCGCCTGATCGCCGCGATCCTTGCCGCGCCCGTCGACCTGCTGTGGTTCGGCGGCATCGGCACCTATATCAAGGCCAGCCACGAGGTGAACGGGCAGGTGGGCGATCCCACCAATGATGCATTGCGCATCAGTGCCGACGAGCTTCGGGTGAAAGTCGTCGGTGAAGGCGCGAACCTTGGCATCACACAGGCCGCGCGCATCGAGTTCGGGCTGAGAGGCGGTCGGATCAACACCGACTTTATCGACAATTCGGCGGGCGTCGATTGTTCGGATAACGAGGTGAATATCAAGATCGCCTTTGCCGCCGCGCGCCGCGCGGGCCGCCTGTCCGAAGAGCGCCGAAACGTGCTGCTGGCCGAAATGACCGACGAGGTCGCCGATATCGTGCTGGAGGACAACCGCCTGCAGGCATTGGCCTTGTCGGTCGCGGAACGCGGCGCTTCGCATGCCACCGCCAGCCATTTGCGTGTGATGGAAATGCTGGAGGAAACCGGCGATCTGGACCGCCGGACCGAGGGGCTGGCCGACAGCGAAACGCTGGCCCGCCGCGCGGCGGAGGGCAAGGGGCTGACCCGCCCCGAACTGGCCGTATTGCTGTCTTCGGCCAAGCTGCGGCTGCAAGCCGATATCGAGGCGTCTTCCGTCCCCGATGACAAGGGTCTGGAAGACATGCTGTTTGCAGCATTCCCCACCCCGATGCGCGGCGAGTTCAAGGCCCAGATCGCGGGCCACCGGCTGCGGCGCGAGATTATCGCGACACAGCTTGCCAATGCGCTCGTCAACCGTCTCGGCATCGTCCATCCGTACGAGCTTGCCGAAGAGGAAGGCGTCTCGCTGGCGCAGGTCGCGGCTGCCTTTGCGGTCGCTGTGCGCCTGTTCGACCTGAATGCCTGCTGGGATCAGCTTGAACGCGCCAAGATGGAGGAGCCCGCCCGCCTGTTGCTGCTAGACTATCTGGCCAATGCGGTGCGCGGCCATATGGCCGATGTGCTGCGGGCCAGCGGCGGACAGGTAAAGCCGTCGGAAACCTATGACCGGCTGGCCAAGGGTGTCGCCACGCTGGCAACCGACACGCGCGACCTTTTGGCCGAGGAAGCGCGTGCCAATTCGCAAAAACTGCTCGACCGTTTCGCCGATGGCGGCGTGCCGGCCAAGGAAGCCGCGCAAGTCGCGGGCCTGTTCGACCTCGACGGGGCCGTCGGGCTGGCGCAGCTTGCGTCGGACACGGGGATCGAGCCGCGCCTGTTGACGGGGGCCTTCACGCGGCTGGGCGATCTGCTGGGGCTGCACTGGGCACAATCGACCGCCGCGCTGATGACACCGTCGGACCCGTGGGAGCGGCTTCTGGTCGCCGGATTGTCCCGCGATTTTCAGCAGATGCGGCTGGAATTCCTGCGCGATCTGGCACGATCCAAAAAGGCCAAGGCCGATCCGGTCGCCGCGGTCGAGGCATGGACGGCAGAGCGCGAGAATGCGATCGCCCGCTTTCGCGGCATGATCGGCAGGGCAAAATCCACCGCTCCCATCGCGCCTGCCATGCTGGCCCAGATCGCCAGCCAGGCGCGCAATATGCTGGCGCGCTGATACGATGAAACGGGCGCCGCCTATTCCAGCGGCGGCGCCCGGCTTTCCTTCACCGCCTCCAGCGCGATGATCGATTTCACGTCGCGCACCCCGTCCATACGGACCAGCGTTTTCAGCGTAATCTGCGACAGATGTTCCACGTCGCGCGCGATCACCCGCAATATGTAATCCATGTCGCCCGTAACCGCATGGCACGACACGATATAGGGGTTTTCGCGGATCATCGTTTCGAAACGGGCGATCGTCTTGTCCGAATGCGATTTCAGATTGATCAGCACATAGGCTTCGAGTTCGAAACCCAACTTCCGCGGATCGAGAACCGGCGCATAGCCGGCGATTACGCCGTCATCTTCCAGCCGCTTTACCCGCCGGCTGACCGGTGTGGCCGAAAGCGCGGCGCGTTCGGCCACGGCAGCGATGGGCATGCGCGCATCATCCTGCAACGCCGCGATGATCCGCTTATCATATGCGTCAAGTCGTGCCATTCGACCAATCTAACCGGATTTCTTGGCTGAATCCACCAAATCCGGCACCGATGCGGCAAATCTTTGCACGGAAACCGTTTCGACCGTGTGGTATTGTTCAATTATGGAGAAACCCGGTTCAGCCAATAGTTCGAGCGAGCTTCGCGGCGACTATACGCATGCGGACGCCCGTTATACCGTCCCGCAGGACCATTCGGCCTATACCGATGCCGAGCATGATCGCTGGCGCCGCCTTTACGCGCAGCAGGTAAAGCTGGCCGAAAAGCACGCCGCCCGCGCCTTTCGCAACGGGCTGGCACGGCTGGATTGCGCCGATGGCATTCCCGATTTCGAACGCGCCAGCCGCATACTGGACGAGGCGACCGGCTGGCGCATCGTGGCGGTGCCGGGCTTTATCCCTGACGAAGTGTTTTTCGATCACCTCGCCAACCGGCGCTTTCCCGTCACCCGCTGGATCCGCGAGGAGCACGAGCTGGACTATCTGGTCGAGCCCGACGTGTTCCACGACTTCTTCGGCCATGTGCCGATGCTGCTCGACCCGACATTCGCGGATTTCATGGCCGCCTATGGCGCAGCCGGTGCGCGGGCGCAGGCGATGGATGCGGTGCCGATGCTGGCGCGTATCTATTGGTACACGGTCGAATTCGGCCTGATCGAAGAGGATGGCGCATTACGGGCCTATGGCGCGGGCATCGTATCCTCTGCGGGCGAGACGGTGTTTTCCACGACCGATCCCGATGTGCTGCGCGTGCGCATGAACCCCGAACGCATCATGCGCACCGCCTATCGGATCGATGATTTTCAGGACGTCTATTTCGTCATCGACGATCTGCAACAGCTGATGACCGGTCTCGTCGATCTCGATTTCGGTCCGATCTATACCGCCTATCGCGATAGCGAGCCATTTGCCCCCGGGCAGTTGCTGGATGGCGATACGCAGGTTCCCATCACCATTTCACCCGAGGATGCCACATCATGACCGATCTGTTCGAAAACCCCATCGGCCTTGACGGCTTTGAATTCGTCGAGTTTTCCGCCCCCGAAAAGGGCGTGCTGGAACCGGTGTTCACGGCCATGGGCTTTACCCATGTCGCCAATCACCGCTCGAAAGACGTGCAGCTCTGGCGGCAGGGCGACATCAATCTGATTACCAATTACGAACCCGGCTCGCCCGCCTGGTTCTTTAGCCGCGAACATGGCCCCAGCGCCTGCGGCATGGCGTTTCGCGTAAAGGATGCGCGCCGCGCCTATGAAGAACTGCTCGACCGTTCGGCCGAACCGGTGCAACTGGAAACCGGCCCGATGGAACTGCGCCTGCCCGCCATTCGCGGGATCGGCAATGCCATTATCTATCTGGTCGACCGTTATGAAGGCGCGGAGCGTGGCGACCTGTCGATCTATGACATCGACTTCGATTTCCTGCCGGGTGTCGAGCGGCATCCGAAGGGTGCAGGCTTCCTGCGGATCGATCACCTTACTCATAATGTCTATGGCGGCCGCATGGCCTATTGGGCCGATTATTACGAGAAGCTCTTCAACTTCCGCGAGATCCGCTATTTCGACATCAAGGGTGAATATACCGGCCTTACGTCCAAGGCGCTGACCGCGCCAGATGGCAAGATCCGCATCCCCTTGAACGAGGAAGGCGAAGGCGGAAAGGGCCAGATCGAGGAATTCCTGCGCCAGTTCAACGGCGAAGGCATTCAGCATATTGCCTTTATCTGCGACGATCTGGTCTCTGCATGGGACTCGCTGAAACAGACCGGTGTGCCCTTTATGACCGCGCCGCCCGAAACCTATTACGAGATGCTGGCCGAACGCCTGCCCGGCCATGGCGAGGATGTGGACGCGCTGCAAATGCGCGGCATATTGCTCGACGGCACGACCGAGGGCAGCCAGCCGCGCCTGCTTTTGCAGATTTTTGCCGAGGCGAATGTCGGCCCCGTGTTCTTCGAGTTCATCCAGCGCAAGGGCGACGACGGCTTTGGCGAAGGCAATTTCAAGGCCCTGTTCGAAAGCATGGAGCGCGATCAGGTCAGGCGCGGTACGCTGAAGGTCGACGCCGACTGAACGGGCTGAGGGGAGAGAGCGGGCAATGACGAACGGGACCGGGGATTACCAGACCGGCTTTGGCAATCATTTCTCCACCGAAGCGGTGGAGGGTGCGCTGCCCGTTGGCCGCAACAGCCCGCAGCGCCCTGCCTTTGGCCTTTATACCGAGCAATTCTCGACCACGGCCTTCACTGCGCCGCGTGCCGAAAACCGCCGGTCCTGGCTCTATCGCTTGCGTCCCGCCGCCAGCCATCCGCCCTTCACCCCGTTTCAGGCCGCGCCCCGCCTAGCCAGCGCTCCATTGGCAGCAGGTCCGGTCGACCCAAACCGCTTGCGTTGGAGCGCATTGGCCTTGCCCGAGCAGCCGACCGACTGGCTCGACGGACTTGTCACCTATGGCGCGAACGGCGATGTGGCGACGGGCGCGGGCATCGGCGTGCATCTTTATGCCGCCAACCGGTCGATGGAGCGGCGCGCCGTGCAGTTTTCGGATGGCGAACTGCTGATCGTTCCGCAAACGGGAACGCTGGCGATTACCACCGAACTTGGCCGCATGGATGTGCGGCCCGGCCATATCGCGCTGATCCCGCGCGGCATGCGCTTCACCGTCGCGCTGGACGGCCCCGCGCGCGGCTATGTCGCGGAAAATTACGGCGCGCCGTTCCAGCTTCCCGATCTGGGACCGATCGGATCCAACGGGCTGGCCAATCCCCGCGATTTCGAAACGCCCGTGGCATGGTTCGAAGACAGCGACGGCGATTACGAGCTGGTGCAGAAGTTTCAGGGCCATTTGTGGCACACCACGCTTGGCCATTCGCCATTCGACGTGGTGGCATGGCACGGGAACAGCGTACCGCTGCGTTATGATCTGGCGCGCTTCAACACGATCGGCACGGTCAGTTTCGACCATCCCGATCCGTCGATCTTTACGGTGCTGACCAGTCCGGCCGAAACGCCGGGTACTGCCAATTGCGACTTCGTGATCTTTCCGCCGCGCTGGATGGTCGCAGAGGACACGTTCCGCCCGCCATGGTTTCACCGCAATGTGATGAGCGAGTTCATGGGCCTGATCCACGGTGTGTACGATGCCAAGGAAGGCGGCGGTTTCGAACCCGGCGGGGCGAGCCTGCACAACCAGATGAATGGCCACGGGCCCGATGCCGCCAGCACGGCCAAGGCGATGGATGCCCGGCTGACGCCTGTGAAGCTGGACGATACGCTGGCCTTCATGTTCGAAAGCCGCTGGGTCATCGCGCCCACAGCCGCCGCGCTGGCGCTGCCCGAATTGCAGCCTGCCTATGACGATTGCTGGACGGGTTTCGCCAAGGCGACGCTGCCGCCAACGGAATGAATGCCGCGCCCTTAGCCCAGATAGAACTGCTGGTAGTCCAGCGCCGCGCGCATCTTGGGCTGGGCATTCAATCGCAGCCTTTTGCCGCGCTTTTCGATAAAGCCGGTGTCCTGCAATTTTTTCAGCGTGCGCGACACATGAACATCGGTCAGGCCGGTAAAATCGCCCAGTTCCCGCAAGGTCAGCGGCAGGCCGATCCACTCTTCGGCCTCTCCGCCGGTCGCAAGCTCGTCCTGAATGTCGAGCAGCGCCAGCGCCAGCCGGTCGGTCGCCGGCAGCGAGATAAGCCCGCGGCAGCGCTGTTGCCGGCGATGGCAGCGCGCCATCTCATGCCGCTCTATTGCTTCGCGCAAAGAGCGGTTGTCCGCCACGATATCGCTCAATCGCTCTCGATCGAAGACGATCACGCGCGAGCGGGCTTTGAAGGTGACGTTTTCGACCAGCATGCCGCCCCACACGCTCGACCAGTTGCAGATCGCGCCGGGTGCAAAAATATCGCCGATATGGCGGCGCCCGTCCGGATAGAGGCTGAACGCAAAGGCAAAGCCGCTTTCAAGCGCGAAGATGCGGTCGTTATGATTGCGGTCGGCCCAGATCGGCTGGTCGCGCTGGATCACCCCGATGCGGTCGACCGCCGGATGCAACACGGAAAGATCAAGCTCGGCGCCGAACAAAGCCAGCCTGCGCGCCAGATTGGCGAGGGCCGTGGCAATATCGGCGTCAGATGTGCGGAAGTCCCGCTCTTGTCTGAAAAAGGCGCTTTGCGACCCATTCATAACCCACCTGTCGGCACTGCCGTCCGACAAGTACCGCCCCCCATTTCTTCCATCGGGCTGATGATCATTCCGTAGCTGTTCTAATAGATACCCCGACATATTTTTAACAGGCCAAACTCTAGATTTGCAAGACACTTTAAATCGAACTTTGATCCAAAGCAGATTAATCTTGGTCTGGACATCGGGTTCAACGGCAGGATTTATGATGAATTACCCCGGCATGGAGCGCCCAATTGACCGAGCTTGACGAAACCCATGATCCGGCGCGCACCAGCTGGATCGGCGATGCCAATGGCCATCCCGATTTTCCGGTGCAGAATCTGCCATTCTGTATTTTCTCCAACCTAATCGACGATCAGCCCCGCGCGGGTGTCGCCATCGGCGATCACATCGTCGACATCCGTGCCGCGACAGAGGCCGGTTTCCTGGCTTCCGATGCCGCCAAAGTCGCGGCAAAGGGCGAGGCGCTGAACGCCTTCCTTGCACTTCCAGCCGAGGCGCGCTGCGCCTTCCGACGCGAACTGTCCGGCTGGCTGTCCGGTCCGGCGAACGACACTGCCGCCGCGCGTGCCACGCTTTGCGCCATGGACGATTGCCGCTTTCACCTGCCTGCACGGATTGGCGATTACACCGATTTCTATGTCGGCATCCACCATGCAGAGGCGGTCGGCAGGCTGTTCCGACCCGATAACCCATTGCTATCAAACTATAAACATGTGCCCATCGGTTACCACGGCCGCGCGTCTTCCGTGCAGGTAAGCGACTTGCCCGTAGCGCGCCCGTGCGGACAGATTCTGGCGGACGGCGCGGTTGAACCCGCTTTCGCCCCGTGCCGACGCCTCGACTACGAGCTTGAGCTGGGTATCTGGATCGGCGAGGGCAACCGACAGGGACATCGCGTTCCCGTCAGTATGGCCGGGCGCCAGATTGCGGGATTCAGCCTGCTGAACGACTGGTCCGCGCGCGATGTGCAGACGTGGGAATACCAGCCGCTCGGCCCTTTTCTGGCCAAAAGCTTTGTGACCAGCGTGTCGCCATGGATCGTCTCGACCGAGGCGCTGGCCCCCTTCCGCATTGCACAAGCCCCGCGCCCTGCGGGCGACCCGCATCCATTGCCCTATCTGTGGGATGACAAGGATCAGGCCCATGGCGCGTTCGACATCGATCTGGAAGTGTCGATCCGAACCTCCGCCATGCGCGTCGCGGGCCAGACCCCGTACCGGCTTGCCCAGTCGAACGCGCGCCATATGTATTGGACTGCGGCGCAGATGATTGCGCATCATACGTCGAACGGCTGCAACCTGCGCCCCGGCGATCTGTTGGGCACGGGCACCCTGTCCGGCCCGGACGCAAGCGGCTGCGGCAGCCTGCTGGAACTGGTCGGCGGCGGCAAAGGACCGGTTTCCCTACCCACCGGCGAAACACGCATGTTTCTGGAAGACGGCGACGAGGTGATCCTTCGCGCCAGCGCCAGCCGCGAAGGCTTTGCCACGATCGGTCTGGGTGAATGCCGCGGCACCATCACACCAGCACAATGTGCCGGTGACATTTAGCGGGAAATGGTGAGCCCTGCTGGGTTCGAACCAGCGACCTACTGATTAAAAGTCAGTTGCTCTACCGACTGAGCTAAGGGCCCGATCCACGACGCGTTGCGCGGTCAGGGGGGTCACCTAGGCAGGGGGCGGCGCTTGGTCAAGCGTGCATGCATATGTCTTACAGAAAGTCCGGTAAAAGGATCGCGCCAATTGCCCGCAATCCGCGCCGCCGGCCCCAGCACAAAGCTGCGTCCGCGCATTTCCCGATGCGGAACGATCAGCCGCCGATCGACATAGGCACCGCCGCTCCACAACAGAATATCCAGATCGAGCGTCCTTTGCCGCCAGCGCTGACCGTTGCGGCGTCTGCCGAACCCATGCTCTATTCCATTCAGCAGGTCGAGCATGGCGGGCGGAGAAAGCGCGCAGCGCACGACGCAGGCCGCATTGGCATAGTCCCGCGCCGAAGGGCCGACGGGCGCGCTCCGCAGGATTGCAGAGGCGGCGATCACCTCGCATGCATCGTCAAGCGCCGCCATCGCCTTGCGGACGACAGCGGATGGCGGACCAAGACGCCAGTGGCGCATGTTCGACCCGATGCCGATCAGGTAAAGCTGGCCCTGTACCCCTGCCATAACGGGCTGCGTCAGATATCCTCTGCCAGCCGCCCGTAAAGCTGGGGTCGCCGGTCGCGGAAAAAGCCCATGCCCGCGCGATGCGTTGCCGCGCGCGCCAGATCGAGCGTCGCCACCAGCACGCCGGTCTCCTCGCGCCCGAACTCTTCCACATAGTCGCCCCATTCGTCGCTGATGAAGCTGTGGCCATAGAATGTCTGGCAGTCGCCTTCCCTGCCGATGCGGTTCGATGCGATCACCGGCATGCAGTTCGATACCGCATGACCGATCATTGCCCGCCGCCACATGCGGCTGGTGTCGAGATCGGCGTCATAGGGCTCCGAGCCGATGGCAGTAGGATAAAACAGCAGTTCCGCGCCCATCAGCGCCATGGCACGCGCGGTTTCGGGATACCATTGGTCCCAGCAGATCCCCACGCCGATCCGCGTGCCGAACACGTCCCACACCTTGAAGCCGGTATTGCCGGGGCGAAAATAATACTTCTCCTCGTAACCCGGACCGTCGGGAATATGGGTCTTGCGATAGGTGCCCATGATGTCGCCATCGGGGCCGATCATGGCGAGCGTATTGTAATAATGATGGCCGTCACGTTCGAAAAAGCTGGTCGGGATCGCGATCTTCAGCTTTGCCGCCAAGGCCTGCATTGCAGTGACCGACGGGTGCTCGGCAGTGGGGCGCGCCAGCGCGAACAGGGCCTCGTCCTCTTCGCGGCAGAAATAGGGGCCCGAGAATAATTCGGGCGGCAACACGATTTGCGCGCCTTTTCCGGCGGCCTCTTCCACCAGAGCGGAAATGGCGGCGATATTCGCCTGCTCGTCATCCGAGCCGAGGGCGCATTGCAGGGCTGCGACGGTGATCTTTGTCATGCGCCCCAAGTATGGTGCCCGGCCCGATAGGACAAGCTGCGTTAGAACAGCACTGGCAAGCGGCGGATGCCGTTCCTATGTGATGGGCCAAGGAGATTTCGATGAGCGAAGAACAGGCAATCGTGGCCGGCGGCTGCTTCTGGTGCACCGAGGCGGTGTTCCGGGACGTGATCGGCGTAACCGCGGTTGAAAGCGGATATATCGGCGGAAATGTCGAAAATCCGACCTATAAGCAGGTTTGCACGGGCGAGACCGGCCATGCAGAGGCTGTGCGCCTGACATTTGACACCGATGTGATCGGACTGGCCGATATCCTCGACGTTTTCATGGGCACACATGATCCGACGCAGCTGAACCGGCAGGGCAATGATGTCGGCACCCAGTATCGTTCGGCCATCTTTCCGCTGAACGAAGCGCAGAAGACCGCTGCCGAGGCTGCGATCCGCCGCGCGCAGGACGAACGCGACCTGCCCGTCGTGACCACGATCGAGGAACCGACCGAATTCTACGTGGCCGAGGATTACCATCAGGAATATTGGGAAGGCGACGGACAGCGCAATCCCTATTGCCTTGCGGTCATTCCGCCCAAGCTGGCCAAATTGCGCAAGAGTTTTGCCAACAGGTCGAAAACGCCGACCGATTAGACGCCAGCCCGTATCGCGCTATAGCCGCGTGAAACGCGCGGCGAAGAACCCGTCCATCCCGCCGGCCCCCGCCATCAGGCCGGGATCGGTGCGGAGCCAGCCCTGTGACGTGGGTGCGAGGTTTTCGGGCAATTCATCTGGCCGCAGCGGATCGGATTGCAAACGAGTGTCAGCGGCCAGCGCGATGGCGCGATCCTCGCCTTCCTCTCGCTCCAGCGAGCAGACCGCATAGACCAGCGTACCGCCGGGTTTCAGCCAGTCCACCGCCCGTTCGGCAAGAGCCTGTTGCAGCGCGGTCAGTTCGTCCAGCCGCGATGGCAGAAAACGATGCAACACATCGGGATGGCGACGGCAAGTGCCGGTCGCACTGCACGGAGCGTCCAGCAAGATGGCATCGAACGTGCCGTCGGGTTGCCATTTAAGTGCATCGGCAGTGACAATTCGTGCACCCAAACCGGTCCGCGAGAGGTTTTCGCGCAGCCTCTCCAGCCGGCGTTTCGAAATGTCGAGCGCGGTCACATCCCAACCGGCAGCGGCAAGTTGCAGGCTCTTGCCGCCAGGCGCGGCGCACAGGTCGAGGACGCGCCGCCCATCGCCCTTACCCAATAAGCCGGCAGGCAATGTGGCGGCGAAATCCTGCACCCACCATGCGCCATCGTCGAAACCGTCCAGTTCGCCCACAGCCCGGCCGCGCGGCAGGCGCAGCCGACCGCAACCCAGCGATACCGCGCCCAGACGCTCTGCCCATTCGGCTTCACCCGTCGGGTCGCGAAGCATGATGTCAAGCGGCGGCAAATCGACGAGGCCCTGCCGGATCGCATCGATCCTGTCGGGCCATTGCAAATCCCACCTGTCGGCAACGGGATCGGGCAACGAGGGCAACTCGGGCAAACGCGCCTCTCGCTTCGTCAGTGTCGAAAACACGCCGTGCGCCAGCCTGCGCGGTCCTCCCGCCAGCAATTCCAGCCCCGTCGAGACCACCGCATGCGGCGGCGTATCCAGCCGCAATGCTTGTGCCAGCATCAGCCGAAGGACCGTGCGAACCTTGGCATCGTCGGCCAGTATCTGCCGTGTGGCACTGTCGATCAGCGCATCGAGATCCGGCAACCACCGCAGAGTTTCGCCCGCGATCGCGCGGGCCAGCGCGGCATCGGCAGGGCGCAGGCGCGAAGCGGCGCGTGGCAGCGCGATATCCATCGTCTCGCCCCGCCGCAAAACGGCGTCGAGAACTTGAAGGGCAGCCCTGCGGGCAGGCAATCCGGCGGTATCGGGCAAGAACGGCTCCTGATGGATGAACCGGCCTGCCCTAGCGATGCTTGCGTTTCAGCGCCAGCCACCCCATCATCGCATCATGACGAAACGTGCCACACAGCGGCCTGCCGAATTCAAGAAGCCTGCCCATTGGACCGACAATCCCGCGCCCAAACCGGGCGAAGGTTCGCGCCACGAGGATGCAGAGCGGCCCGATCCCACGCGCTATGGCGATTGGGAGAAAAACGGCATTGCCATCGACTTTTAGGACTTACGCTTACTGTTCGATGATCCGCGTCTCTGGGTGATGTTTATCCAGGTGCTTGCGGATGATCTTCAGGTTCTTGGTGTTCGACCGGAACAACAGATCGAAAGCATCGCCGACCAGCGGCACTGCACCGACTGCCGTGTCAAAGGCGACATTGGCGCCCATGTGCCAGATTTTCCACTTGGGCATCCCCAGATTGCGGGCTTCCCAAACGATATAGGCACCCATCGCCGCAGTAATCAGATCGCCGACTACGGGGATCAGGCCCGCGATCGCGTCCAGCCCGACCGGATAGTTGATGCCGGGAATGCGAAAGCTGCGTTCCAACATGCGCTCCAGCATCTCGACACGCTGGCGGACGGAGGCCGGGTCATTACCCATGCCGATCGATTGCGCCTCGAACATCGGTTGAAACCGGGTTGCGCGCGCGGTGGTTTCCTCTTCGTTCATGCCCCCTAGGTGGGGTTCAGCGCCAGCTGCGACAAGGGATGGACACCCAGCCCGTTCACGGCGAACCCCTCGACCGAACCGCGCACCAGCGAAAAACGGATCGGTGTGCCAAAGGGGATGAAACCGTTTTCGGCCACGATGAGCGCCTCAGCCTGTGCCATGAGCGCCGTGCGGACAGTCGGGTCCGGTTCGGCCAGCGCCTGTTCGACCAAGATGTCGCCCTCAGCGCTGCAGGCCGCGCCCGAAACGCCGCAATGGAACCGGTTGAGATACCAGCGGGCCATGCGAACATGGGCTACTTCGTCCACCATGCGCAAGTCTGCCTTGGCCGGATTGGCTGCGCGAATCAGGGTCAGTCCGATGGCAGCGAAATCATTGCGCAGGCGGGCGAACAGCAAGTCCCCGCCCCGCCCCGGTGGCAACGCGATGGTAAGGCCGGGGATCTGCTCGCCCGGCGCGGTCCAGCCCGATACGCGTCGGCGGGCAACCTCTTGCCTCTCTGCAACCGACATGCCCTGCCATCTTTCCTGCGGCGCACTGGCGCTATCCGGCAGACCGGCAGGCACAAGCCGTGTGGTCGGCACCCAGCCGCCGATGTTGAACGGCGCGATCAACGCATCGCGGTCGATCGCCATAGCAATCGCCTCGCGATTGTCGGCATCGCTGAGGAACCCGCTGTCGCGCCGCGTAACGACCAGCCCGAACAGGCCCGATACCGGATCGAGGCGGATGGTTCCCCGTAGCAATCCGCCCATGCGGACAAAGGGCAAACCATCGACATTGCCATTAAGCAGCACCGAGGCACGCCCCGACTGGAAGAATTCGACTGCCTCGCGCGGCGGCAGGATACGCATTTCCAGCGGCTCTACCGCAGCATAGGGATTATCGGCAGGCTCCAGACCCGCAGGCGCCAGCAGGAAAGGTTCCCCGCTGCTGTCGGTGTCGAGCACAAGGACATGCGGATTGCGCCGTCCGATCTGCATCGACAGTTCCGGTCCCGCCAGCAGGTTCAGAAATTCGGGAAAAGGCGTTTTCAACCGGATCTCGATCACACGACCGGTACGCGCGTAGACAGCCTCTACCGCCCGCAAATCGAGGCCCAGCGCTGTTTTCGCCTGTTGCTCCATCGCGGCCAGCAGCATACGCCGAATGATGCGGGCATTGATCGGCGCCCCGTCGGCATCACGCATTTCACGCAGGCGGAATATATAGCTTAATCCGTCGTCGGTGACGATCCAGCTTTCGGCAAGGCCGGGGGTGATGCGCCCTTCCGCATCGAAATCGACCAGCCCCTCGCGCGTGGCGGCCGCCAGCGCTGCCCCTGCCGCATCACCGCTGCCGTCGGTCGACAGGGCGGCGGCGCGGTCTCCCACCAGCACCACGTCGACAGGAGCCTCGCCATCACGGCCACAGCCGGAAACGCCCATGGCCAAAAGGGCTAGTGCAGCTATCCGAATGGAAAAAGGGCGTCTCATTCGCTCGTCTTAGCAAGCGGATGCCGCGCGGTCAGCCATTTCGAAACGGTAAGTGTCAGCCTTCGCCGTTTCGGTCCGAATGCTGCTGGACCTCGCTCTCGGGCTCGTCCGTTTCGGGCAGATCGATGTCGCCCACCGGAAATTGCACCAACGACGAACGAATCGATTCGTCAAATGCAATGCCGCAACGATCGCCCGCCGCCCATGCGACATGGCCCGACACGATGCCGATATTACGCAGGTCGAGAAAGATTCTGGTCCCTCGCGAAACGCGCATCGACCCTTCCGCCATGACACCGGAATCTGAAATATTACGGAGCTTTACTTCGTATGGAGGTCCGTCGCGTTCAAGCCTGAGCTCCGCCATAAGGAAGAGCGAGTCGCGGCCGTGCCTGCGGTTGTCCTGGCGGTCGATCATCGCTCATTTCCCTGGGGACTGCGGGTCCAAAACATGGACAGAGCGAAATCTGTCCAATCCGATATGCAATCAGTAGAGAAAGAGGCCTAAGAAAGTCTAAAGCGCATTCGGACTATCCCCAACGGCACGGTTCTGTGCCGCATCGGGACAATAATGGCTCAATCCATACCCGTTAAGCCACGTCTCACCGCAGATCAGTCGTCGCGCGAGATTTTTTCGCGGCGCTCGTGCGCTTCCTGCGCTTCGACAGTCATGGTCGCAATCGGCCGGGCGATCAATCGGCCAAGACCAATCGGCTCCCCCGTAACTTCGCAATAGCCGTACTCGCCCTCGTCGATCCGGCGCAGGGCGGAATCGATCTTGGCGATCAGCTTGCGCTGCCGGTCGCGAGTCCGCAGTTCGATGCCCCAGTCGGTCTCGCTCGACGCGCGATCGTTCAGATCGGGCTCGCGAATCGGCCCTTCCTGCAGATTCTGCAGCGTGCCGGCCGATACATCCAAGATCGACTGTTTCCATTCGGTCAGCAGACGGCGAAAAAATTCCTGCTGCTGTGCATTCATATAAGGTTCGTCTGCGCTGGGCAGATATTCGCCCGCAAGCGCTTTCCGGGCCGCTGCCAGATCGTCGATCTCGCTACCGCTCGCCAGGCTCATGCTCGTTGCCATCCACACCTCCAGATGCCGCCCCGTCCCTTCGAACGGCAAATGTGAAACCCCGATGCGCGGCCCTATAGTTATCCGGCTATGCGGGCACAAGCGCACAATTCGGATCGTCCATATTCGTGCACAGATTAAGCTTTTCCGAACGGCGCGCCGATTGGCGGCAAACAGCCCCGTTTGCGCGTCGAAACATCGTTAACGGCTTGTTGACCATCTTGCGCGACACTGGGTCCGCGCCGCCAAAGGGGGATGGCGCAGGTTCAGGGGGTTTCAACAATGGGTTATCTCGACCGCCAGAGTTTCGAAGGCGCGACGCCGTACATGGCTGCCAAATCGGGCGCATCCGATTATCTCGACATCTATCGCGCGCTGGCAGACGCGGGCGACGATCATGCTCTGTTCGAACTGGGCTGCGCCTTTTCCACCGGCGGCCATGGCGTGGCCTGCGACATGGTCGAAGCGCATAAATGGTTCAATCTCGCCGCCGCCAAGGGGCACGAGGACGCGCCGCATTGCCGCTGCGAGATTGCTGAGGAAATGACCGCACGCGAAATCGCCGAGGCGCAGCGTCGTGCCCGCGCATGGTTGATGGAGCGCCGCGCGCTGAACGCCTGAACGGGCGGTTTCAGCCCCGACGGAACGGGGTGAACGATTGAAGCGCATTCTGCTGCGCGCTGATGCCGGCACGTTCTTGTCGCAGATAATCGGCAACCGCCTGGCGAAAGCCCTCGTGCGGGATGTAATGCGCCGAAAAAGTCGCGACCGGCTCGTATCCGCGCGCCAGCTTGTGCGACCCTTGCGCGCCTGCCTCCACCCGCTTCAACCCGCGGGCGATGGCGGCGTCGATGGCCTGATAATAACACAATTCGAAGTGCAGGAATGGCCTGTCGACAAGCGTGCCCCAATAGCGGCCGTATAAAGCGTCGGGCCCCGCAAAATTCAGCGCTCCCGCGACGGGCATGTCATCTTCATAGGCAAGGATCAGGACCACATCGTTCTTCATCTGCGTTCCAAACAGGTCGAAAGCCTCCCGCGTCAGATAGGGGTGGCCCCATTTGCGTGCGCCAGTGTCCTGATAGAACAGCCAGAATGCATCCCAGTGTTTGGGCCTCAGCGCATCGCCCGTCAGATGTTCGATCCGCAATCCCTCAACCGCGCGGGTGCGTTCCTTGCGGATCGCCTTTCTCTTGCGCGAGGCAAGCGTGGCGAGAAATTCGTCGAAATCCGCGAAATCGTGATTGGTCCAGTGGAACTGGATATCCTGCCGGATCAGCCAGCCTGCATCCTGAAACAAATGGAGCTGTTCGGGCGCGATGAAGGTTGCATGGGCAGAGGACAAATCCTCGTTCACCACCAGCGCTTCGGCGCCGCGCAGCATGATGCGGGCATCGTCCTCCTCCAGCCCCAGAACGCGCGGGCCGGTGGCGGGCGTGAACGGAGCCGAAATCTGCAGCTTGGGGTAATAGCCGCCCCCTGCCCGCTCCCACGCGTCGGCCCAGCCGTGGTCGAACACATATTCGCCCTGGCTATGCGATTTGAGATAGGCGGGCAGCGCGGCGCGCGGCGGCGCGATCCCATCGCCCAGCACCAGCGGAGCGGGCGCCCATCCGGTACCGGGGCCGACGCTGCCCGACTCTTCCATGATCGAAAGGAAGCGGTGGCTGATAAAAGGGTTGCCGCTCGGGTCCAGCGCGTCCCAGTCCTGCGGCGCGATCGCGCCGACCGAACCGGCAAGGCGAATGGCCAGCTCTCCTCCGCTCATCGACGCACGCTCGGCGAACACAAACTCATACACTTTGGCTCATATCAGGCCGTCACCCTCGGCAATCGGGGCGTCGACATGGATCGCGGCGCGCGCGGCCAGCTTTGGATTGCGGATCGTCCAGCTCAGCACGGGCAGGCCCTGCGCGCGGAGGCGGGTGATGTCAGGATCGGGCAGGTCGGCAATGTCACAAGCGATGAAATCGGGATCGATCCGCCGGATCGCAAGCCCCCGCCATGTCGCAAAACCGCCGGTGCCGCCGCTGTGCCGCCATTCCCTGCGTCCGATCACCATGCCGACGGGGAACCGCGTGCGGTGACGGAGCAGATACTGCACGATCCGCGGGTCGAAGCTCATCATCGCGGCAGGCCCGCGATAGGGCGCCAGGGCCCGCTGCGTAGCCCGAACCAGCGGCCGCCAGTCGACATCGCGGCGCGATTTCAGCTCGACCAATAGCGGCACCCGCCCCGCCACCAGCCGCAGCAGTATATCGAGCGTGGGAATCGTCCCGCTCGACCGGAGCAGCCCGATGTGCTGCAAATCATCCGCATCGCGGTCGCGCAGCGCACCGGTCTCGCCAGTCAACCGGTCCAGCGTCCAGTCATGGAACACCATTGCCCGCCCGTCACGGCTTTGCTGCACATCGCATTCGATGCCATGGCCCGCCGCGATCGCCGCCCGAAAGGCGGGCAGCGAATTTTCGAGCGCGCCCATCGCGCCATGCAGACCGCGATGGGCATAGGACCAGCCGGTCAGCCAGTCGGGACGGTTCGAGACGGGAGCGCCTGCCCCCATGGATCAGGCTTCCATTGTTCAGGCGGGCCGTATGGCGAGGATCGCATCCACCTCGACCGCAGCGCCCAGCGGCAGGATGGGCACACCGACCGCGCTGCGGGCATGACGCCCGATATCGCCGAAAACCGCCATCATCAGGTCTGATGCGCCGTTCACCACCTTGGGCTGGTCGGTAAAGTCGCCGGTCGAATTGACGAATCCGCCCAGCTTGACCACGCGCTCCACCCTTTCGAGGCTGCCGAGTGCGGCATTCGCCTGCGCAAGGATCATGATACCGCAGGCACGCGCAGCCGCGATGCCGTCGTCCAGCGTCACGCTTTCGCCAAGCCGGCCCTTGACGATTTCTCCGTCGATAAAGGGAAGCTGACCCGAAATATGCAGCAATCCGCCATGTTCGACCGTGGCGACATAGCTGGCCACCGGCGCCGCCGGTTCCGGCAGGGTGATGCCCATTTCGGACAGGCGTTTTGCAATGCTCTTGACGGTCATGCTTGCTCCTTGATGCGGTCCAGCAGCCACGGTAGCGCCTGCTGCCAGTTATCGATGCGCGCATGGGCATGGCCCGCGGTAAAGGCGCAATCGGTGTGGGGTGCCACCTCGGGCTCGCCCACGAAATGCAGACGGGTTACATGCGGCACGGTTTCGGCAACCGAACCGTGGTGCACGGCCAGATCGTCGATAAAGAAAACCGGGCGAAGCCTGCCCTGCGCATCATAACCGCGCTCTTCCACAATGCGGGCGAGAGCCGGCCCCTTGGGCCCCTGATTGGTATAGACGGGTAGGTCGATGCCGAATGTCGCCAATTGATGAATTCGGTCCTCACGGCGCTCGTCATTGAGATTGGTCAGCACAACGACTTCAGCATGACTATTCAGCGTTCGGATCGCATCGATTGCACCTGGAACCTCGTCTTGCCGGTGCATTTCGCTGTCGAAAAATCCGCCGAGGAGCCGCCAGACCTCAGCCTGCTCCAGTACGCGACCATCGCTGTGCCTGAGGGCGCCGCTAAAATTGCTGCTGACGGTCATCGTAATTTCATGATGATCACGAAGCCAAGCGCGGAAGTGATAAACCATGCGCAGCAGGACTTCGTCGCAATCGGTGATGACGAGCGGTTGCATTCTGTTCGGATTCGACATGGCAGCGCCTCTACATCTCTGCAGGCGGCGGGGCCAGCGTATTGCGTGCCGCGACGATGGTTTCGGGTGACAGGTCGAGCGCATGACTGGCCGCCATCAGATCATTCTCGTGATTCGCGAGGAAATCGAGGATCGAGGCGAGAACTGCGGGTTCGCCCAGCGCATGGCGGAGATGATCCGGCTCCAGCCCTGTCAAAGCCAGCAAACGCTGCGCCCTGTGCTCGTCCTGCAACACCCATGAAAGTGCCATCAACGCCACAGTCGTCGCGTCGGGTCCGGCCGAATCTGTTAACGGGATTGTCAAACGCCACCTGCTGCTTTTACACATCGACCTGCGGATTACGGGATAAACGGTGCTCCGCAGGGGGTTAGTCGTGGCAGTACGGGTTCTGGTCGTTGAAGACAACGATCTCAACAGAAAGCTTTTTTGCGACCTTCTCAAGGCGCATGGTTTCACGGTGGAGCCCGTGGCCGATGGCCTTGCCGCCATCGAGCAGGCGATCGCGTTCCAGCCCAACCTGATCATCATGGACATCCAGCTGCCCAATATTTCGGGCATCGCACTGATCGAATCGCTGAAGCTGGACGACCGGCTCGCGGCGATTCCGGTGCTGGCGGTGACGGCCTATGCAGGCAAGGGCGATGAAGAACGGATCCGTTCGGCGGGCGCACACGGATATCTGTCCAAGCCCGTTTCGATCACCAGCTTTATGAGCGCGGTGAATTCGCTGGTGGACAATCGCGCCGCGGCCTGACTGCCAAAGCCCGTCAATTCAACGGTTTCGCGGCTCCTGTTACAGGATGCTACGATGGCTTCGGCTTGACACGCGGGCTTTGCGCGTCTTTGCCACGGGGCAACATCTATCCGATTGGCAGGACCATGGACCGCGAAGATACCAAGACCCGCATCGACAGCCTGATCGAACCCTTCAACAAGAAGGAAGTCGCCATTACCGGCGACACGACTTTTGCGGGCGACCTTGAGTGGGACAGCCTGACGGTGATGGATTTCGTCGCCGCGATCGAGGACGAGTTCGACATCATCATCAGCATGAACCAGCAGGCCGAGATCGAAACCTATGGCCAGCTGATCGACGCCGTGACCAGGCTGCGCGGGTAAAGTCGATGAGCGAAGCTATCAGCCAGCCGGACAAGCCCGCTCCCCTGCCCGAGGCGGGGCATAATTCGGGCGCGGCGCAGGATCTGTTCTCGAAGTTCGATCCGCTGATCAAACAGCGGGCCGATCTGCTCGATTCAGGTCTGGAAGACCCGTTCAATCTGGTGATGGAGCAAGTGCTCTCGCCCGTGACAGCCATGTGCAACGGGCGCGAGACGATCCTGCTCGGCACCTATAATTACATGGGCATGACCTTTGACCCCGACGTCATCGCGGCGGGTCAGCAGGCTCTGGCCGATTTCGGTTCGGGCACCACCGGCAGCCGCGTGCTGAACGGCACCTATGTCGGCCACAAGGAGTGCGAGGCCGCGCTATGCGAATTCTATGGCATGGATCATGCCATGGTATTCTCGACCGGATATCAGGCCAATCTGGGTATCATTTCCACCATCGCGGGCAAGGGCGACTACATCGTCCTCGACATCGACAGCCATGCTTCCATCTGGGACGGCTGCGCGATGGGCAATGCCGAGGTGGTGCCGTTCAAGCACAACGATCTGGACGCCATGGAAAAGCGCCTGCGCCGCATCCCAGAAGGTGCGGGTAAGCTGGTCGTTCTGGAAGGCGTCTATTCGATGCTAGGCGATATCGCCCCGCTGAAAGAGATGATCGCCATCGCCAAGAAATACGGCGCGATGGTGCTGGTGGACGAAGCGCATTCGATGGGCTTCATCGGACCCAACGGTCGCGGCGTGGCCGAGGATCAGGGCGTACTGGACGATGTCGACTTTGTGATCGGCACGTTTTCCAAATCGGTCGGAACCGTCGGCGGTTTCTGCGTATCGAACCACCCCAAGTTCGAGATTATGCGCCTTGTCTGCCGCCCCTATGTGTTCACCGCATCGCTTCCGCCCAGCGTGGTTGCGACGGCGGCAACGTCGATCCGCAAGCTGATGGATGCGGGCGACAAGCGCCAGCATCTTTGGGACAATTCCAAACGCCTGCATGCCGGTTTGAAGGATCTTGGCTTTCAGCTTGGTACCGACGAACCGCAAAGCGCGATCATCGCGGTGATCATGCCCGATCTGGAACGCGGGGCAGCCATGTGGGAAGCGCTGTTGAAGGAAGGGCTCTACGTCAATCTGGCGCGCCCGCCCGCAACACCTGCGAATATGACGTTGCTGCGTTGCTCCCTGTGTGCAGAACATAGCGAGGAGCAGGTAGGCCAGATTCTCGGCATGTTCGAGGCTGCGGGTAAAAAGACCGGCATTATCTGATTACGATGGGCAGCGGGGTGCCTGGGCAACCCGCTGCGTCTTCGGTCAGACCGCAGTGGCCACTTGGCACTGGTCCTTTGCCGCATCGCCTTCGGACGTGCCGACATAGGACAGCACGACAAAACCGCCGACCAGCAGTACGACGAAGGCCGTGGTCAACATACCCAGATAACGGTCGATAAACGCCTTGATCGGCGCGCCGAACAGGCGGAACAGCACGCCAACCGTCATGAAGATGAAGCCGCGCCCCGCGATAGCGGCAAGGGTAAAGGTGGCAAGATTCATTCCTATAAAGCCGGATGTGATCGTCAGCAGCTTGAACGGAACCGGCGTTGCACCCGCGATTACGATCGCTTCCCAGTCCTTGTCGCGCAGATAGCACGCCGCGACGGGAAAGCTCTCGCTTAGTCCAAGTGCTGAAATCAGCGCCTTGCCGATCGCCTCGTAGAGGAAGTAGCCGATTGCATAGCCGAACAGCCCGCCGATGACCGAGAAGATCGTGCAGATCAGCGCATAGCGAATCGCGCGACGCGGATTTGCCAGGCACATCAGCCCCAGTAGCGGATGAGGCGGGATCGGAAAAAAGCTCGACTCGACGAACGCGAAGAACGCCAGCCACCCCTGCGCATGGCGATGCTGCGCCTTTTCAATCGTCCAATCGTAGAGATTGCGTAGCCACCGCATGCCGAGACCCCGTGAACCCTGTGCTTTCTGGCGTTTAGCAGGGTGATGAGCCAAGGCCAGCCAAAAGATAAAATAACCTATTTGGCACTTTTGTATTGACATCGTCACGCTCTTTGGTTAGAGAAACGGAACATCGCGATAAAGCGAGTCGCCGGGAACCTCCGCCGACGCTTCTCGCGGTTCATCCACCGATATGCGGGCCAATGGTCCGCCCGAACCACCCATAGTGACGGGAGCCGGTCATGACCGATGCTCGGCCAACAAAACGCGTGCGCCGTCTGCGCAACTGGCGTGAACGCTTTCTGGAACAGTTGGCGCAAAGCTCGAATGTCACCGCGGCCGCAAAGGCGGGGCGGATCGACGTCAGCACAGCCTATAAAACCCGCCGCAAGGAACCCGCCTTTGCCGCTGCATGGCAGCAAGCGCTTTGCGAAGGGTATGAAGCACTCGAACTCGCCCTGCTTTGCCGTTTGCGCGAGGGAGAACCGGCAAATGCCTCGAGCGACCGCAAATACGACAATGCCCAAGCCATACGCCTGCTTCTTTCGCACCGCGACGCATTCGGTCGCGGCAAGGCGCTGGAAAGCGCCGAGGACGAACAGGCAGTGATCGATCGCATCAACAGCAAGCTCGACGTCATGCGCGAGCGGATGAAGCGGGCCGAAAAGGCAAGACAAGCCAAGAACGGCAACGACGGTGCTTGAATGAGGCAGCACCATGGATGAGCCGAACCGCCTCGCCTGGCTGACCGACATGCCGCATGCGAAGCGCTTGCCCATATTGAACCGGCTGCAACCCGCTGAACGGCAGGAATTGCGTTATTATTGGGAGCTTTGGGCGCGCGACGAACAACTGCCACCAGACAGCGACTGGTCGGTATGGATGATCTGCGCGGGACGCGGTTTCGGCAAGACGCGTGCGGGCGCGGAATGGGTGCGGCGCATCGCGCGCCAGAATCCCGATGCACGCATTGCAATGATCGGAGCCTCGCTGGCCGAAGCCCGGGCGGTGATGGTGGAAGGAGAAAGCGGGCTATTGGCCGTGTCGCCCCATTTTCGCCGCCCGGTGTTCGAACCTTCGCTGCGGCGCATCGTCTGGCCCAATGGCGCAAAGGCCTACCTCTATTCTGCAGCAGAGCCGGAGAGCCTGCGCGGGCCGCAGCACAGCCATGCGTGTCGCGCAAGCCCAGAAGGAGCTTTTTGTGAATGAAGCGTTCGCTCTCACCGACATCCTCTTGCAGCCTGTCGTCGAAGGCGAAGCAACCGCACCGCCGACCGAGCCGGCAGCCGGCGCCACCTATATTGTCGCATCGCCGGCAACCGGATTGTTCGAAGGTCGTGAGGCATGTTTGGCATCCTGGCAACAGGGGCAATGGATTTTTGTAAACCCAATCAATGGGATGTGCGTTTTCGACGCAAATGCATCTGCCAAGCGCCGGTTCGGCGATGATTGGTCCTTACCCGCGCTGATCGCCAATCCCGAAGGTGGAACCACGATCGATACCGAGGCACGCGCAACAATCGCCGCCATCCTTGCATGCCTGCGTCAGTCGGGCGATTTGCCGTCATCCTGATTTGACGCGCAAGGCATTGTCTTTTTTTGTGTAACCTAACGGGAACCTTTTTCGTCCACAGCGATTGCCGCCATAACGTGAGGGTAAACTATCAGCGGAAGGTCCATGTCGAGCAAGATAAGTGATGCGCGAATGCAACAATGCTTCGTTTCACCAAGCTTGCGCGCAAAATCAACTACGGATAGAACTCGCCTCCGTGGCTTCAATCAACAAGATGGAAAATAAGGGGAAACGCTGATGCGTAAAGCGATTATCGGCCTTGCTCTGGCCTCTACGGCCATAGCTTCGCCAGCGCTTGCTCGCGACGACACCTGGTACATTGGTGTCGATGGCGGTGCTATGCTTGTCGAGGATTCTGATGTTGACGTTGATGGCGTCGACAATCAGGCAACCTTCGACTGGGATTATGGTTACGACTTCGATGTCGTGGCCGGTTATGATTTCGGCGGCTTCCGCCTCGAAACCGAAGCGGCCTACAAGGGCGCCGGCGACGACGGCATCACGCTGTTCGGCGAAAGCTATGACGACAGCGAAGTGAACCATGAGTTCAACACGCTGAGCTTCATGGTCAACGGCCTGATCGACTTTGGCGACGACGATGGCCTGCAGGGCTTCATCGGCGGCGGTGCCGGTGTCGCTCGCAGCGAATTTGAAGAGCCTGTGCTGATCGACGATTCGGACACCGGCTTTGCCTGGCAGGCGATCGCGGGTATCCGCGCTCCGCTGTCGGACAACTGGGACGTCGGCCTGAAGTACCGTTTCTTCAACCATGACAATATCGACCTCGTGGCGCCGACCGGCGAAGCGATCGAGACGAGCATCCGCTCGCACTCGCTGCTGGGCTCGCTGACCTATAATTTCTGGTCGCCTGCTCCGCCCCCGCCGCCTCCCCCGCCGCCGCCGCCGCCGCCTCCCCCGCCGCCGCCGCCGCCGCCGGCTCCGGAAGTGGTGTGCAACACTGGCCCCTATATCGTGTTCTTCGATTGGGATTCGTCGGAAATCACGCCCGAAGCAGCCAGCATTCTGGACAGCGCCATCGCTTCCTATGCCGATTGCAACTCGGTGCCGATCATGGTGGCCGGTTACACCGATACGTCGGGTTCGAAGACCTACAACGTGGGCCTGTCGGAACGTCGTGCGGAATCGGTGCGCTCGTACCTCACGGCACGCAGCATCCCCGATACGGCGATCACCACCGAAGGCTTCGGCGAAGAGAACCCGCGCGTTCCCACCGCCGACGGTGTCCGCGAACTGCAGAACCGCCGGGTGGAAATCACCTACGGTCCGGGTTCGGGCATGTAAGCCAGAGATCGCAAGATCGACAAACGAAAGGGGCCGGTGTCTACCGGCCCCTTTTTTGTCTGCTGACGTGTGAATTGGTCTAGATGCGGACCCGATAATCGACTGGGTCCGTTCTGCCGGTTTGGGCAAACCCTTGCTGTCGCAATCGGCAGCTGTCGCACAGACCGCACGGGCGACCATCGCCGCTAGGATCATAACAAGACCAGCTCATGGCAGGGTCGAGGCCTATTTCATAGGCGCGGTCGACAATCTCGGCTTTGGATAGATATTGCAGGGGTGCATGGATCGTGAAATCCGCCCCCTCGCTTCCCGCCTTCGTCGCCAGCTTTGCCGTTTCTTCGAACGACGCGATAAATTCCGGCCGGCAATCCGGATAACCGGAGTAGTCGAGCGCGTTAACGCCGATGAAAATATCCTGCGCCCCAATCGCTTCACACCATGCGAGCGTGAGCGACAGAAAGACCAGATTGCGAGCGGGGACATAGGTAACAGGAATATCACTGCCCACCCCGCCCTTTGGCACGTCGATTTCGCTCGTTAACGCAGAGCCACCTATTTTTCGCAGATCGAGAGGCAAGACCAGATGCCGCGCGACTTCAAGTTCGCGGGCAATCTCGGTCGCGCTCTCCAATTCCCGTCGATGACGCTGGTTATAGTCGATAGTCAGCGCGTTGACGGAATAACCCTGGGCCTTGGCAATACCCGCCGTCACCATCGAATCTAGGCCGCCGGACAAAAGTACGACGGCGGGTTTCTGCATCGTTTCGCTATTGCTCATGCAACGGCGCTATATCGCCAATCAGAGCATCGCAAGCGCCTTCGATATCAAACATCGATCGGGAAAATGCGCGAGCAAAATGCACAATCGACCCTGATCAGGCCGTCATCATCGCGCATTTCCGCCAACTCCTCTGCACCAAAGCGTGAGAGAACTTGCCGGTAATGCTGGGGCGTGCAGCGGCACCCACGCTCAAGTTTCGCGACGGTTTCGACCAACAGCTGTTCTTCTTCATGGAACAGCCGCCACAGCAATGCCTCCAATGAGAGGCCCGGATCGGCAAGCTCGGCATGACGGATCGTCGAACCCAGAATGGTGACATGCTCCCAATCAGGATCGTCCAAGCGAACATGGAGTCGTTCCCGACCTTCCTCACCATCCGGGAGATGTTGCAAGAGCAGTCCGCCAACCACGCAATGACCATCCATCGATTGCACAGCCACCTTGATAACCGTCGGCAATTGTTCCGACTGGCGGAAATAAGCCTCGCAAGCACCGGCGAGCGATTCCGCATCAAGAGGCACAATTCCTTGATATCGACCGCCATCGGCGACATCGAAAGTGATCGCCAAATAGGCTTCCGAGCCAACTAGCGCGCTAAGACTAGGGTTAGCACCCAAGTCGGCAAGACGGTCGGCATCATAACGAACATAGCCACGCAGTTCGCCATCGCGGTAGTCACACACTAGCATATCGACGATGCCATCGGCGGATTGCGCCTGCATCGTCATCTGACTGCCTTCTTCCTTGCCCAGCGAGCCGATCAATGTCGCCAGCAACAATGCCTCGGCAAGCAAATGGCGGATTGGACCTGCGTAATCATGGGCCGACAGGATCGTATCCAAGACCGGCCCCAGGCGTACGCAGCGACCGCGGACATCGCGTCCTGGCAAGGTAAAACCCAGCACGGCGTCAAAACCGGTTTCGTTGGGCGGGATAGCCGTGCTCTCGTTCACAGCTGACCGAATGCCCAGCGCAGCACCGATTTTTGTGCGTGAATGCGGTTCTCGGCTTCGTCCCATACAACCGACTGCGGGCCTTCAAAGACAGCTTCACTCACCTCATCACCTACATGCGCAGGCAGACAGTGAAGGAACACTGCATCCGGCTTTGCATGCGCCATCAGTGCTTCATTAATCTGGAACGGCTTCATGGCAGCGATCTTGTCATGCGCCATGTCCTGCCCCATCGAGACCCATGTGTCGGTAACCAGAACATCAGCCCCGCGAGCCGCCTCCGCCGCATCTCGGGTCAACGTAACAGTCGAGCCGCGAGACCGCGCGAACGTAACGAACTCCTCTTCGGGCTCATATCCTTCAGGCACGCCATAGCGGACGTTGAACCCCATTAATCCGGCAGCCTCCAGCACCGAATGCAGGACATTATTGCCGTCGCCCAACCATGCGAGTTCCATTCCTTTCAAAGACTTGCCATGCTCGACCAAAGTCAAAAGATCCGCCATGATCTGGCAAGGATGCGAACGATCTGTCAGGCCATTGATCACCGGCACGCTGGCATGTTGTGCCAATGCTTCGATCTTCGCATGGTCATCGGTGCGGATCATAATCGCATCGACCATACGCGACAGTACGCGCGCCGTATCGGCAATCGTTTCGCCGCGCCCGATCTGCATGCTGCCCGCTTCCATAATGATCGCGCTGCCGCCCAATTGCCGCATCGCCATGTCGAAACTTACGCGGGTGCGGGTGGAGTTTTTCTCGAAAATCATGGCAAGGGTACAACCCTGCAGCGGCGCGTCCGAGTCGACGCGCCCCTTGGTCCAGCCTTCGCGCGCCGACTTGCGAGCGAGCGCGTCATCGATCATTGCCTGCAATGCGTCACCGCCTGCATCGGCAAGGTCCAGCAGATGCCTTACGGTCATGATGCTTCTTCCGGCTCATATGCTGCTGCGCCCGCGGACAGCTTTTCCATAAATTCGTCGATATGGGCATCGTCGATAATCAGCGGGGGCAACACGCGCATCACATTTTCGCCCGCCGAAACGGTCAACAGACCGTGATGGTCACGCAGATGCGCCACAAAGGGACGGCTCTCGACCGTCATCTTCAGCCCCAGCATCAGCCCCTTTCCACGCACCTCGGTAAAAAGCTCGGGATAGTTCCCGATGAACTGTTCCAACCTGCCGCGCAGCTTGTCACCAATGGCGCGGACTTGCGCCAGAAATTCGCCATTCCCGACAGTGTCCATCACCGCCTTGCCTGCCGCCATTGCAAGCGGATTACCGCCATAGGTGCTTCCATGCGTACCGAAGGTCATGCCCCGGGCCGCCTTTTCGGTGGCAAGGCATGCGCCCAGCGGGAAACCGCCACCAATACCCTTCGCCGTAGCAAGGATATCTGGTTCGATCCCATAATGCTCATAGGCATAGAAGGTGCCGGTGCGCGCCACGCCGCACTGAACCTCGTCCAGCACCAGCATCAGATCATGCTCGTCCGCCAGCTTGCGCAAGCCCTGCATGAATTCTTCGCTCGCAACACGAATGCCGCCCTCACCCTGAATCGGTTCGACCAGAAAGGCCGCCGTATTGGGGCCGATTGCCGCCTTTGCCGCATCAAGATCGTCGAACTCCACATAGCGGAAGCCGGGAAGCATCGGGTAGAAGCCCTTGTGCATCTTCTCCTGACTCGATGCACTAATCGTCGCCATCGTGCGCCCGTGAAAAGCATTGTTGAACGTAATGATCTCGAACTTCTGATCGGCTCCCGCTGACTGGTGGTAGATGCGCGCCGTCTTGATCGCGCATTCCACAGCCTCGGCACCTGAGTTGGTGAAGAAAACCGTATCGGCAAAAGTGAGATCCACCAGTTGCTGTGCCAGCGCCTCGCCCTGCGGGCTGCCATACAGGTTCGACACATGCATTAGCGTCGCAGCCTGCTTCTGGATCGCATCGATCAGTGCCGGATGCGAATGGCCAAGCAGGTTCACCGCGATACCGCTTGCGAAATCGAGGAATCGGCGGCCATCTTCCGAGATCAGATGGCAGTTCTCTCCTCGCACCGGCCGCACATCGCAGCGCGGGTACACGGGCATCAACGGTGTGATCGACATTGTTATGTCCTTTGCATTCGCGGCAGGGGATTTTGGAAACCGGCTCCCCTGCCATGGGCCATTTGGGCCGAGACCATTGGAAAATTGGAACGGAAAATGGCGGCCCCCGAACGGGAACCGCCATTACTGCCCATTTAGGGCTTCAGGCGGACCCGGTCAAACCGGTTCCGCCCATGTCAGTCGGTCGGGCCGACTATTCCTGGATCGGAACAAGGTTCACGGCAGAATATTTGCCGCGTCGGTCGACTTCGAGGTCGAACTCAAGCCGATCGCCCTCGTTAATGCCGGCCATACCCGACCGCTCCACTGCGCTGATATGCACGAACGCGTCAGGCTCGCCATCGTCGCGCGTGATGAAGCCAAAGCCCTTCATGCTGTTGAAGAACTTCACCGTGCCAACCGCCTTGTCGCCGGTCAACTGACGCTGGGGCGCCTCACGCTTGGCGGCAACGGGAATCACATCGCCCACGACCTGCAGATCGGCAGCACTGATCTTGCCGCCGCGGTCGACGAGGTTGAAGGCCAGTTCCTGACCTTCGGCCAAGCCTTCCAGGCCAGCACGTTCGACCGCGCTGATGTGTACGAACACATCTTCGCCACCGTCTTCACGTTGGATAAAGCCGAAGCCTTTGTTCCCGTTGAAAAACTTTACGACGCCCTTACCGGCGCCCACAACCTGCGGAGGCATACGGCCACCGCCGCTTCCACCGCCAGGACCGCCGCGGAAGCCACCGCCGCCACCGCCGCCACGCGGGCCGCCACCGAAACCGCCACGGTCGTTTCCACCGAAGCCGCCACCGCGATCATTGCCGAAACCACCACGATCACGGTCAAAGCCACCGCCACGGTATCCACCGGAATCCGACGGTGCCTGATCGTATCCGAAGCCACCGCGCGAAAACGGATCGAACCCTTCTTCACCGAAACTATCGCGCTTGTCACGACCGCGACCGCGCCGACCTTTATCATAACCCATAAACCGAAGCGTACCTTGCGTCTCGCCCTTCCCTCTATCGCCCCGGCGTGCGGACGGACAATCGCCGGACGATCAGACCGATATTGCGGATATCGGTTCCCACTGCCAAGCGTTCATAAAGCATTTATCCGGCAATAGCGAACGAATTGCGCAGATCGCGGCGATTCCGCGACATTGCGGTCACACATGCTCTTGCGCGGCTGGCGGACTGCGGGCACAGAAGCGCCATGGATATCCTCGCACTGTTGTCCGATCCCGCCGCGTGGGTCGCCCTCATCACACTGGTCGTGCTCGAAATTGTGCTCGGCATCGACAATCTGGTGTTCATTGCGATCCTGTCGAACAAGCTACCTGCGGAACAGCAGGCGAAGGCTCGCCGAATCGGCCTCGCCCTCGCGCTGATCATGCGAATCTGCTTGCTGATGCTGATCGGTTGGATCGTCACATTGCAGACGCCTCTGTTCGATCTTGGCATTACGGGCGAGGTTGGTGAACACGGTACGCCCAGTTTCGAAACCGCATTTTCCGGTCGCGACCTGATCCTGCTGGCCGGCGGCCTGTTCCTGCTGTGGAAGGCCACCAAGGAAATCCACCATAACATGGACCCCGACGACCATTCGGGCGAGATGCTCGATAAGAAAAAAGGCGTCGCACAAATCACTTTTGGTGCCGCCATTGCCCAGATCATCGCCCTCGACCTCGTGTTTTCGATCGATTCGATCCTGACTGCTGTCGGCATGACCGATCATGTGCCGATCATGGTCACGGCGGTCGTGATTACGGTCGGAATCATGCTGGTCGCGGCCGATCCTTTGGCCAGGTTCATCGAAAAGAACCCCACGCTTGTCATGCTCGCGTTGGCGTTTCTGGTCATGATCGGTCTGGTGCTGATCGCCGACGGCTTCGGCTTCCACGTGCCAAAGGGCTACGTCTATGCCGCAATGGGCTTCTCGGTTGCTGTCGAAATGCTCAATATGGTGAAACGCAACCGCCGCAAGGCCGAAGCGGAGACAGTGGCATGAGCGATTTCCGACAGATCAATGAAACTTTCCTCGCAAGCCCGCAAATCGGATTGGAAGACATTGCCGTGGCGAAGGCCCGCGGCGTGACGTTGGTGATCAACAACCGGCCCGACGACGAAGAACCGGGTCAGATCGCAGGCGATGGGATCGCAGCCGCTGCGCATGCCGCCGGCATGGACTACCGCGCGATCCCGGTCACTCACGCGGGCTTCGGACAGGGGCAGGTCGACGCCATGGCCGATGCGCTGGCATCGACCGACGGGACGATCCTTGCCTATTGCCGGTCGGGCACACGTTCGACCCTGCTATGGGCGCTGGCGCAGGCAAAGCAGGGGGTGAATCCCTCTGTAATCGCTTCGCAAGCGGCGAACGGCGGATATGATGTGTCCCCCATTCGCCAGCTGATCGACATGCTCAGCGCCGGTCGTTGATCCGGTTCTCTAAAGCGCGCTGTCGCCCGATTCGCCAGTCCTGATCCGCAGGGCCGAAGCGAGGTCGAGGACGAAAATCTTGCCGTCGCCGATCGTTTCCGAATTGGCGGCGCTCTGGATCAACTCGACCACTCGGGGTGCCAGCGCATCGCTGGTCGCGATCTCCAGCTTCACCTTTGGCACCATGTTCAGCGAATATTCGGCGCCGCGATAGATTTCGGTCTGCCCTTTCTGGCGACCAAACCCCTTTACTTCCGACACGGTCAGACCGGCAACTCCCAGCTTGCTCAACCCCTCGCGCACTTCGTCGAGCTTGTGCGGCTTGATGATGGCAATCACATATTTCATCGGATGGGGGCTCCTCTTGCGTCAGGCACGACGTGATGCCGCCAAGCGACCGGTAACTCAAGAAAAAGAGGCCGGAAGCGCTTGGCTTCCGGCCCCAGTTCACCGTTCGCAGGAGGAACGTCGGTTGGCGGGGTGGAAGAGGAGAGGAAAGATCCACCCCGCCAGACTGTTCTCGCCGTTGCGTTACGTGACGCGGGCGAATTCGGGATAAGCCTCGATACCCGTTTCCGAGTGATCCAGGCCGGCCATCTCGTCCTCGGCCGACGGGCGGACGCCCACGGTGAACTTGAGGATGGTCCAGAGAATGGCAGAAGCGATCGAGACGAAGACGCCGGTGGCGATCACGCCGGTGAGCTGTGCGATGAAGGGCACGTCACCATTTGTGATCGGCACGGCCAGCGTACCCCAGATACCTGCGCACAGGTGAACCGGGATCGCGCCGACAACGTCGTCGATCTTCAGCTTGTCGAGCAGCGGCACCACGATAACGGGCAGCAGACCGCCGATACCGCCGATGATGATCGCCATGCCCACATTCGGGGTCAGCGGTTCGGCAGTGATGGCGACCAGACCAGCCAGCGCGCCGTTCAGCGCCATGGTGGTATCAGCCTTCTTATACATAAGCTGCGTGGCGATGATCGCGACAACCGTGCCGGCACATGCCGCCATATTGGTGTTCACGAAAATCTTCGAAACGTCGGACACGTCACCAACGGTGCCCATCGCCAGCTGCGATGCGCCGTTGAAGCCGAACCAGCCCAGCCACAGGATGAAAGTGCCGAGGGTGGCGAGCGGAATGCTCGAACCCGGGAACACAGTCACGCCCGAAGAGGTGTAGCGATTCAGACGGGGGCCGATGATGATTGCACCCATAAGAGCGGCCCAGCCACCCGTGGAGTGCACCAGCGTCGAACCGGCGAAGTCCGAGAAGCCCATCTGGTCGAGGAAGCCAGCGCCCCATTCCCAGCTCACCACGATCGGATAGATCACACCCGTCAGGATGGCGGTGAAGATGAAGAAGGCCGTCAGCTTGGTGCGTTCGGCAATGGTGCCCGACACGATCGACGCCGTGGTGGCGCAGAAAACCATCTGGAAGAACCAGTCCGAAGCGACCGAGTAGCCGGTGTCGGTATCGGCTTCGCCCACGCCCTGCATAGGGTAGATGCCCGAGAAGCCACCGACATAGCCGTTGAAGTCGCCGGGATAGGCGATGTTATAGCCCATCACCCAGAACATAAGCCCGGCGATGGAATACAGGCCGATGTTCTTAAGGCACTGCACCGATACGTTCTTCGAACGCACCAGACCGGCTTCGAGCATGGCGAAGCCCGCAGCCATCCACATGACCAGGAAGCCGCCGATGAGGAACAGCAAGGTGTTCAGGATATAGGCAGTGCCGCCCGAAACGGCTTCTGCAGCCGGAACGGCCTCTTCCTGTGCGAATGCCGCTGCCGGAATGGCAATGGCAGCAGCGGCCAGAGCGGCCGCACCTGTTTTCAGGATTTTACGATCCATGAGTGGTGTCCCCCTTCTCACAGCGCGGTATCGCCGCTCTCGCCGGTGCGGATGCGCACGGCGGAAGCGAGATCGAGCACGAAAATCTTGCCGTCGCCGATGGCTTCGGTGCTGGCCGTCTGCTGGATCGTTTCCACGATCTGCGGCACCAGCGCGTCCGCTGCAGCGATTTCAAGCTTCACCTTGGGAAGCATATTGGTCGAATATTCCGCACCGCGGTAAATCTCAGTCTGGCCCTTCTGGCGGCCGAAACCCTTTACTTCGGTAACCGTCATACCGGCGACACCCAGCGAGCCCAGAGCCTCGCGAACCTCGTCCAGTTTGAACGGCTTGATGATGGCGATGATGAATTTCATCCTTGCCCCCTCAGTTGCCTACCGACCCCTCTGTCGGTCGAAATTCAGATATGCAAATGCCGTGCCAACTCGCGCTCGCACAATGGATCCTGATTTCATTGGAGGTTGGGCGTAACAAAAGATTCAAAAAGACGCCCAAGGCGTAAGCAAGTATCCCCGAGGTGCCTAAATTTTAGGCAAAGTCGTGCATCAACTGTAAACAAGGGCGCGTGGAACAGCGCGCAACTAGCCTAGCGATAGCCGCGCCCACACGGGCAGATGATCCGATGCCCGGGATGACAGCAGGCTGTGATGGACGGCCACCTCGTCCACGTTCCAGTCGTTGGTCACGATCATCCGGTCGAGCCGCGCAATCGGGCGCCGCGTCGGAAAGCTGCGCCCGCAATCTAGTACGTTCCAGCTGTCACCGAAGCATCGGAAAACCCCACCGCGCGCCGCCCATTCGTTTGTGTCGCCTGCCAGCACGGTCGGCACCGGCTTGCCCAGATCGTCCAGATGGGCCAGCAGGCTGCGCACCTGTTCGCGCCGCATCAACCCCGACAGGTCGAGATGCATCCCGATGATGCGCGCCCGCTTGCCCTCCTTGCGCAGATCGATGCGTACCGCGCCGCGCGGTTCCAGCGCGGGCAGAGTCAGCGCGGCAGTATCGATGATCTCCACTGTCTTCTTCACCAGAAACCCGTTGCCGTGCCAGCCAAGGCTGCCGGGCCGCGTATCGATCGCGACGGGACGATAACGCGAATCCTCTATCCGCGCGCGCGGAATCACGCTTTCGCGCCGCCCGAAGCGCCGGTCGCATTCCTGCAAGACAACCACATCAGCATCGATCTCCGCCAATACCGACAGGATCCGATCGGGATCGCGCTTGCGGTCGAGCCCGACGCCCTTGTGAATATTATAGCTCGCAATTTTCAGCTGCACGCCGATTCCATCGCTTCGGTCGCGCAAAAGTTCCGCAAATGGTCAATCATGGCGCAAATAGCGGTCGGTGGTGCGCACGGGCAGGCCATCGATGCTGCGGTCGCACGCCTGTTGCTTGGCCACCCATTCATCGGGGTCGGCCTTTTCGTGATATTTCACGAGAGTGGGTCGTTCCTGATCCATCACCATCAGCGGCACGCCATAGCCGCAGCTGGTCTGCAGCTGATCCACATCCATCACGAAAATCTGCCGCGTGCCGGGCGGTATGTTGAAATGGGTGATCAGCCCATCCCATTCCGCATCGGCAGGCAGCACGGCGCGGGCGTGGCCATACAGTCGCAGAATCAGAGCGGGCTGTTCGAAATTGCAGAACATCACGGTGATGCGCCCGTCCGCCGCCAGATGGGCATGCGTTTCGTTCCCCGATCCCGCCAGATCGAGCCACGCGACTTGCGTATCCGACAGGATGCGGAACACGTCATAGCCCTTGGGGCTCAGGTTGATCCGCCCCTCGGGCGCGGCGGTGGCGGTGAAAAAGACCGGCTGGCGCGCGATCATCGCGCGGTGGTCTTCCCCTATGCTGTCGAAGAACTGTGCCATGACCACAGGCATAGGCCCGCGGTCAGTCGCCTGTCACCTCTCCTTCGTCGCGCCGAAGGTCAGTTTCGGGTTCTTTTCCTGCTGGTAATTCACATCCCACGGCGATTTGGCGAGGAAGACGAGGTCGCCATCGCGGTCCTTCGCCAGATTGGGGCGGTTGAATCCTTCGAACTCGGCCATCGCGGTGGCATCGCCCTTAATCCAGCGCGCAGTGGCAAAGGGCGCGGCCTCCAGCGAAGCCTCGACCTTATACTCGGCCGACAAGCGCGAGATCAGCACTTCAAGCTGCAATTGCCCCACCACGCCGATGATCCATTGCGCGCCGATTTCGGGATAGAACACCTGAATCACGCCCTCTTCCGAAAGGTCATCCAGTGCCTTGCGCAATTGCTTGGTCTTGGTCGGATCCTTCAGCACCACGCGGCGCAGGATTTCCGGCGCGAAATTGGGCAGGCCGGTGAAGCGGATATCGTTCTTTTCCGACAGCGAATCCCCAACGCGCAATGTGCCGTGGTTCGGAATGCCGATGATATCGCCGGGCTCTGCTGTATCGGCAATCTCGCGGTCCTGCGCAAAGAACAGGATCGGCGAATGCACGGCAATGGGCTTGCCCAGCCCACTGGGTGTCAGCTTCATACCGCGCTTGAACGTGCCTGATACCAGCCGCATGAACGCGATACGGTCGCGGTGCTGCGGGTCCATATTGGCCTGAACCTTGAAGATAAATCCCGAAACCTCGTCGCGGGCAGGTGATACTTCGCCATCCTCGGACGGTTGCGGGCGCGGCGGGGGCGCATATTCGGCAATCGCCTCGATCATCTGCACCACGCCGAAATTCTTCAGAGCCGATCCGAAAAACACCGGCGTCAGGTCGCCGCCGCGATAGGCTTCCACATCGAATTCGGGATAGGCTTCGCGGGCCAGTTCGGCCTGTTCGGCGAAATCATCGGGGATTGCGGGGTTCTCGTCGATCTTGCCGAGAAATTCCTTCGATCCACCTTCGGGTCGCGCGACATGGCCGGTGGCATAGTCGAGAATGCCCTCGAACTGCCCGCCCATGCCGATGGGCCAGCTCATCGGGCAGACATCCAGCGCCAGCATGTCGGCCACCTCGTCCAGCAATTCGAACGGATCGCGTCCTTCGCGGTCGACCTTGTTGACGAAGGTGATGATCGGCACGCTGCGCAGCCGGCAAACCTCGAACAATTTGCGTGTCTGCGGCTCGATACCCTTGGCCGCGTCGATCACCATGATCGCGGAATCGACCGCAGTCAGCGTGCGATAGGTATCTTCCGAGAAATCCTCGTGCCCCGGCGTATCGAGCAGGTTGAAGGTCACGCCGTTCCGTTCGAACGTCATTACCGAGCTGGTGACCGAGATGCCGCGCTGCTGTTCGATCTTCATCCAGTCCGAACGCGCTCGCCGCGCAGCCCCGCGCGCCTTGACCTCGCCCGCCAGATGGATCGCGCCGCCGGTCAGCAGCAGCTTTTCCGTCAGGGTCGTCTTACCCGCGTCGGGGTGGGAAATAATGGCGAAAGTCCGCCGTTCGGAAGCCATGGGAGTTTACTTTTCTTCGCGCGCCACCTGAAATCCGGCAAAGCTCTGGCTTACCGGCATCAGTTCCAGCGTGTTGATGTTGAGATGTGGGGGCAGGTTTGCCACCCACAGGATCGTTTCGGCAATATCCGCGCCCGTCATCGGATTGGCTCCGCCATAAAGGGCATCGCTCGCCTGCTGGCTGCCGCCGGTGCGGACAACGGTGAATTCGGTTTCCACCATGCCCGGTTCGATAGAGGTTACGCGCACGCCCGTGCCGTGCAGATCGCTGCGCAGGCCAAGGCTGAACTGGTGCACGAATGCCTTGGTCCCGCCATAGACGTTCCCGCCCGAATAGGGGTAGGTCGCCGCGACCGACGACAGGTTCACGATGGCGCCCTTCCGCTCGATCAGCATGGGCAGCAGCCTGTGGGTGAGCGAGACCAGTGCCGTGACATTGGTGTCGATCATCACCTTCCACTGGTCGAGATCGCTGTCCTGCGCGGCCGAAGTACCCAGCGCCAGACCGGCATTATTCACAAGGCAATCGATCTGCGCAAACTCGGCAGGCAATTGTGCGAGCGCCACATCGCGCGCAGCCTCGTCCCGAATATCGAAGACGCACGGGTGAAAACGGTCCGCGCCCAGTTCCCCTTGCAAAGCCGCAAGCCGCTCCGCACGCCGTCCGGTCCCCAGCACGCGCCACCCCGCCCCCGCAAAGGCGCGGGCACAGGCTTCGCCGATGCCGGCAGTCGCTCCGGTCACAAGGACGGTTTTCATCACTTACTCTCCTGTCTGGGCCGGATGCACGCCAAGCGTCAGGGCAAAGCTGCGCGAATCGCCTGCGGGCAGTTCCATCACGCCCGGCTTTTCGCGAAAATCGCCATCGAAGCCCTGCGGATCGGCAATGCCGGCCCACGGCTCCAGACACAGGAAATCCGCGCCCGGTTTCTGCCAGATGCCCAGCATCGGGCAACCGGGAAAGGCCAGATCGATGGCGGCTGGCGCCAGCCTGTCCTTCCTGTCCTTCTCCTGTCCCTCGGGCGGTTTGGGCATTTCCCCTTCGAACCGCAGGCTGCGGCTGGACAGGCGGTCCCAGATCAGCGCATCGGCATGGAAAAGGCCGGTAAAGGGCCGCAGGATGCGATTCTTCACCGGCGTATCCTCGAACGCGCAGACAAGGCCGTCGCTGTCGACACGGCGGATGGGGCCGGTTTCAAAATCCTCGAACACGATGCGATGCGATGACTTGTCGCCGCCGCCGGGCAGCGGCCATGCAAAGCCGGGATGAAAACCGATGCTGAAGGGCATCGCATCTTCGCCGCGATTGGTGACGATGGCCGTGATCGTCAGCGTATCGCCCTCAAGCGCATAATGCAGGTCGAGGACGAAGGCGAAGGGATAGACGGCCCTTGTCTCGGCATCGTCGGTCAGGCGCAGGGTCGCGCTGTTTTGCGTGCGTTCGACAAGATGAAACACACACCGGCGCGCAAAGCCGTGGCGGGGCAGCTGATATTCCGTCCCGTCCAACCGGTACGCACCGCCCGCCAGCGCACCGACAATCGGGAACAGCACGGGCGCACGGCCCGACCAGACGGCGGGGTCGCCATCGGTCATCCACTCCGCCCCGCCACCATCGCGCAAGGACACAAGCTCTGCGCCCAGCAAAGCGATGCGGGCCGTCAGCCCTTCGGAGCGTATGGTGACCGTCTCGCTCATCCGCGCAAGGATGCTCCCAGTTTCGCGGCAGAGGCAACCACCTTGGCCGAAATCGCGGACAAATCCGCCTCGGTAAAACTGGCATCGCCGGGCTGCAGAACGATTTCGACCGCCAGCGACTTGTGACCCTCGGGCACGCCTTGCCCACGGAACTCGTCGAAAATGCGCGCATCGGTGATCAGCTGCTTTTCCGCGCCACGCACCGCCTTCAGCAGATCGCCCGCCGCCAGCGTATCGGGAACGAGGAAGGCGAAATCGCGCATCACCGGCTGCAATGCCGGCGGGGCATAGGTCGCGCGGGTGAAGCCCGACGCGCCCTTTTTGGCCGGAACCGCATCGAGAAAAATCTCCGCCGCGACCACTGCCCCTGCGATGTCGAACTGTTTGGCGACCAGCGGATGCAGCGTGCCAAATCGCGCCAGCACGTTCTTGGGCCCCAGCCGCAAGGTGGCCGATTGCCCGGGATGGAACGCATTGCCAGACCAGCTTTCATCGGCGCCCATCACCATCAACCTGTCGACAGGCGCGCCTGCCGCGGCCAGCAGCGCCTCGACCTCTGCCTTGGCGTCGAATGCATCAAAGGGCACCGCCTTGCCGTTCCGCCAGCCGCGCGGCTGTTTCTCGCCCGCCAGCACAAGGCCCAGGGCCAGCCGCTCGTCGCTTGCCCCGCCGGGCCCGCGCAAATAGCGACGCCCCAGTTCGAACAGCCGCACATCGTTCGCGCCGCGCGCCTGATTGCGCGCCACGGCCGACAGCAAGCCCGGCAGCAGCGATTGCCGCATCACTTTCAGATCCTCGCTGATCGGATTGGCCAGCACCCACGGCTCGCTCCCCTCGACCGCGAAAGCCCCAGCCTGATCGGCGGGCAGGAACGACCAAGTCACCGCCTCGTGCATGCCGCGGCTGGCGGCAGCGCGGCGAACGCGCCGTTCCAGTGCCTGCACCGGTGTCGCGGTCGGCCGGGCCACGCCCTCGGCACGCGGCAATGCGACCGATGCGATCGCGTCCAGCCCGCGGATACGGATCACTTCCTCGACGATATCGGCCGCGCCATCGACATCGGGGCGCCAGCTTGGCGCGGTGACCGCCCAATGGCTTTCACCCCCTTCCTCGACCACCGCAATCTCGAACCCCAGCGAGGTCAGGATCGCACGCTGCTCGTCCTCACGCACGGCAATCCCGCCCAGCGTTTCGGCCAGCGCAGGTTCGTAACGCACGACCTGGGCAGCAACAGGCGGCGCGCCGACATGCAGGGCTTCGCTGGCCTCGCCCCCGCAAATGTCGAGGATCAGGCCGGTCAGCAGTTCCAGACCGGGTGCCAGAAAGGCGGGATCGATGCCGCGTTCGAACCGGCTGCGTGCATCGCTGGTCAGGTTCAGCGCGCGGCCGGTATGTGCCAGACGCACCGGATCGAACGCCGCCACTTCCAGCAGCACATCGGTGGTCGCGTCCGAACAGCCCGAATGCTCACCGCCCATGATGCCAGCGATATCATGCACCTGCGCGTCATCCGCGATCACCGTCATGCTGTCGTCGAGCAGATAATGCTTCTCGTTCAGCGCGGTTACGCCTTCTCCCGCCTTGGCGCGGCGCGCGGTCAGCGTGCCGGTCAGTTGCGCGATGTCATAGGCGTGGCTGGGCCGGCCATAGGCCAGCATCACGTAATTGGTGATGTCCACCAATGCCGAAATGGGGCGCTGGCCCGCCGATTTCAGCCGCGCCTGCATCCATGCGGGGCTTTCCCCGTTGGTCACGCCGCGAATGGCGCGGCCATAGAATGCGGGGCAACCTTCTGCATCTTCGATCGCAATGCGCACGGGGCACGGAAAGCCGCCCTCGTAAACGCGGTCAGGCAGGGGTTTCAGCGTGCCCAGCCCCGCCGCCGCCAGATCGCGCGCAATGCCATAGACGCCCATGCAATCGGGGCGGTTGGGCGTGATCGCCACATCGAAAACCGGATCGTCCAATCCGGCAAAAGCGGCATAGTCGGACCCCACCGGCGCATCGGCGGGCAGTTCGATAATGCCTTCATGCTCGTCCGACAGGTCCAGTTCGCGCGCCGAACACATCATGCCGTTCGATTCGACACCGCGGATCGCCGCCTTGCGCATCTCCATGCCGTTCGACGGCACCACCGCACCCGGCAGGCCCAGCACGCCGATCAGTCCCGCACGCGCATTAGGCGCGCCGCACACCACCTGCAACGGGTCGCCTTCTCCGGTATCGACGGTCAGCACTTGCAACTTGTCTGCATCGGGATGCTTGGCGGCGGTCAGCACTTTGGCAACGCGGAAACCGGCCAGCGCCTCGGCCGGATTGTCCAGATCCTCCAGCTCAAGCCCGATTTCGTTCAGCTTCGCCGCGATTTCGGCGGCCGACGCATCGGTATCGAGATGGTCTTTCAGCCATGAGAGCGAAAACTTCATGCCGGCACTCCCACGCCTGCGGACAGGGTCGGCACGTCGAGGGCTGCAAAGCCGTAATGCTTCAGCCAGCGCAGATCGCCGTCGAAGAAAGCGCGCAAATCATCCATTCCATATTTCAGCATGGCCAGCCGGTCGACGCCGGTGCCGAATGCAAAGCCCTGCCATTCGACGGGGTTCAGCCCGCCGAACTCAATCACGCGGCGATTGACCATGCCGCTGCCCAGCACTTCCATCCATGCATGGCCTTCGTCATCGCCCGATCCGCCGACCACGCGGCGCGAAGTGCCATTGGCGCCCTTTTCGATCGAATAGCCGACATCGACCTCGACCGAAGGCTCGGTGAACGGGAAGAAACTGGGGCGCAGGCGCAGGACGATATCGTCACGCTCGAAAAACGCCTTGAGGAAAGTCTCCAGCGTCCATTTCAGATGGCCAAGGTGAATGCCCTTGTCGATCACCAGACCTTCGATCTGATGGAACATCGGCGTGTGGGTCGCATCCGAATCGCTGCGATAGACACGCCCCGGCGCAATCACGCGCAGCGGCGCCCCTTCTTTCAGCATCGTGCGGATCTGCACCGGAGAGGTATGCGTGCGCAGCAACATGCTCCGCCCCGCTTCGTCCGCGTCGGGGAAATAGAATGTATCATGCATCGCGCGCGCCGGATGGCTTTCCGGCATGTTGAGCGCGGTGAAATTATGCCAGTCGTCCTCGATCTCCGGACCGGTGGCGACAGCGAAACCCATATCGGCGAAAATCTCGGCCAGCTCGTCCATCACCTGGCTGACGGGATGAACGCTACCCGCCGGTGCTTGCGGCGCGGGGAGGGACAGGTCGACGGTCTCTCCCGCCAGTTTCGCATCCAGCGCCGCGGCTTCCAGCACGGCTTTGCGCGCGGCGATCGCATCGGTCACGTCCGCGCGCAGCCCGTTGAACGCGGGACCGGCGACTTGCCGTTCCTCGGGGCTCATCTTGCCCAGCGTTTTCAGCAGCAGTGAAATGCTTCCCTGCTTGCCCAGAAAGGCGACGCGCGCCGCTTCCAAAGCCTCGAGCGTTTCGGCCTGTTCGACCTGCGCCAGTGCTTCGGCGCGCAGACTATCGGTATCGGTGAATGCCATGGTTTCGGGCGGCGTCACTTTGCATGTTCGATTGGTATTCGGGATGAGACGCGCTCTCTAGGACGGAGCCTGCCAAAGGGCAACGCTTGGACAGCGCCTGAGTCGCGAAAACGACCTGCGATTCGGAAAACAAATGTAAGAAAACAGCCTACTGACAGTCATGCCAATGGTGACAATGGCTGTTCGAATCGCCCTGTATCACCGCTTTGTCTACCCGAGACATTGCACGTTTCGCCGCAAAGCAGCATAAATCGATCCGACGTTAGCGACCGGCGTTTTCCGGTCGCAGCTCGGAAGCTGGCGTGCTGGGTTGGGGGACCTGGCCGCCAGCAAACTGCTGAAAGCAGGTTGAAACGAAAAGGCCCGGGACAGCGCGATGCTGTCCCGGGCCTTTTCAGTTTGGGCAGGAAAGCGGGCAACCGCAGGTCGCCCGATCCCTTTGACGGATCAGGCCGGCAGGGCCTTCTTCGCCTGTGCAATGATTGCACCGAAGGCAGCGCCTTCGTTCATCGCCAGATCGGCCATGACCTTACGGTCCAGCTCGATCCCGGCCAGCTTCACGCCATGCATGAACTGCGAATAGGTCAGGCCTTCCGCACGGACAGCAGCGTTGATTCGCTGGATCCACAGGGCCCGGAAGTTGCGCTTCTTAACCTTGCGGTCGCGATAGGCGTACTGACCGGCCTTTTCGACGGCCTGGCGAGCGACGCGGATCGTATTCTTGCGGCGGCCGCGATAGCCCTTGGCCTGCTCCAGAATACGCTTGTGCTTGGCGCGGGTGGTAACACCCCTTTTGACACGTGCCATGGTTCGTTACCTCCTCAGTTCAGCCCGTAGGGCGCCCACTTCTTGATCGTCTTCGCATCAGCGTCAGAGATCACCGTGGTGCCGCGGTTCTGGCGGATATATTTGCCGTTATGGCTGATGAGGCGGTGGCGCTTGCCGGCCACGCCATGCTTGATCTTGCCGGTCGCGGTAAGCTTGAAGCGCTTCTTCACACCGCTCTTGGTCTTCAGCTTGGGCATTTTCGTCTCCTTACATGGGACACGTTCGACCAGCCCTGGCAGCCCTTTTCGCCAGGCCGATCATCGAATCTCGTGTCGGTGGAGGCGCGCGCATAAACGCGCAGGCCGGTATTTGCAAGTTTTGTTACGGGTAGATGGCGACGCGCG